>DAIUED010000083.1:0-11205 GCA_036845295.1 Bacteroidota bacterium | reverse complement strand
CAACTCGACTTCACAAAGGCTCATCATCTTGTATTGAGCTACGATCTTAGTATCGGTACGTTTTTGAACCTTCGGCTGGAACCCTACTATCAATACTTGTTCAACGTGCCTGTATTAAGTGGCAGCTCTTTTTCCTTCATCAATCTGCAAAGCGATTGGTTTTTTGCCGAAAAACTTCAAAACAGTGGCGAGGGGAGGAATTATGGCGTTGACCTAACGCTGGAAAAATATTTGTCTCGCGGGTATTATTACATGTTCACCGCATCAATATTTGAGGCCACCTACAAGGGCGGTGATGGCGTTTGGCGAAATTCACGCTATAACCGGAACTACGTTTTTAACCTGCTCGCTGGTAAGGAGTGGTCTGTTGGGGCGCACCGGCAAAATGTTTTTGGCATTAACGGACGCGTATGTTATCAGGGCGGCAACCGGTATTCACCGGTGGATGTATCTGCCACGCAGCTCACCGGGGAAGTGGTTTACAACGAAAATATGGCCTACAGTGGCCAGGCTCCGGCTGCAACTACCGCACACCTTACCATTAGTTATAAAATCAACAAAGCGAAACGTACACACGAATTTGCATTGAAAGTATTAAACTTTACAGGTCAACCTGATTTTTACGGATACAAATACAACCTGAAAGAACACACTATCGACAAGGATGAGGATAAAGTAACATTACCAAACATAAGCTATAAACTGCATTTCTAACACTGCCTGGTTCGACGGTGGCTGTGGGGACCACCTGAAAACAAAGCCGCCGGATCAAATCCGGCGGCTTTCAGTTTAATAAGAGTTTCATGTGTTTTTAAGCAGCTTTGAGCTGCGTAAGCCTCGAGCTGTTTAGTTTTTCCACGGCATAGTCGAGTGTGACCTCCAGTTCTTTCGGACCTTTTTCATCGCCCGGTAAATCATACATAAAGTCAACCATAATGGCTTCGCAGATGCCACGGAGGCCACGTGCACCGAGTTTGAATTCGAGCGCTTTATCCACAATAAGGTCGAGTACTTCGTCGGAGAAACGAAGATCGATGCCCTCCATTTTAAAGAGGTGAACATATTGCTTAATAAGTGCATTTTTAGGTTCGGTAAGAATAGAGCGTAGCGCAGATTTGTCGAGTGGTCTCAGGTAGGTCAGTACCGGCAAACGTCCGATGAGTTCCGGGATGAGGCCGAAAGCCTTAAGGTCCTGAGGTGATACATACTGCAACAAATTTCCCTTATCGATCTGGTCGCCTGCTATCGAGGCCGAATAGCCAACAGCCTGGGTGTTGAGTCGTTGCGCGATCTTTTTATCGATACCATCAAATGCGCCACCACAAATGAACAGGATGTTTTTGGTATTTACCTGTAGCATTTTGGCATCAGGGTGTTTTCGTCCGCCCTGTGGGGGAACGTTTACTACCGATCCCTCGAGTAATTTCAGCATGGCTTGCTGAACACCTTCGCCACTCACATCGCGGGTAATCGATGGATTATCACTTTTCCGTGCAATTTTGTCGATTTCGTCGATAAACACAATCCCACGCTCAGCCGCAGCTACATCGTAATCGGCGGCCTGCAAGAGTCTCGTCAATACATTTTCAACGTCTTCGCCTACATAACCAGCCTCGGTTAATACCGTTGCGTCGGCAATACAAAAAGGGACATGGAGAAGTTTAGCGATGGTACGTGCCAGCAATGTTTTCCCTGTTCCGGTTTCGCCTACAAGAATCACGTTCGACTTATCGATTTCGATGTCTTCTTTGGCGTTGGCCACATGGGCAATACGCTTGAAGTGGTTGTACACAGCCACGCTCAGGATTTTTTTTGCGTCGTCCTGTCCGATAATATACTCATCGAGGTGCTTTTTAATAGCCTGTGGTTTCAACACATTGAGGGCATGTTGCACCTGCTGGTTGTTCTGAGCACCGGCTTCTTCGTTCACAATTTTAAATGCCTGTGAAATGCATACGTCGCAAATATGGCCGGTGATGCCGGCGATCAATACTTTGACGTCTTTTTTATCGCGTCCACAAAAGGAACATACAATAGGGCCTGATTTTGCCATGTTTAAAAATTGGGACTATAAAGATACATAAATTACACCGGTTTTGGCTGGAAATAGCGCAAAAACAGTGTTAAAACGGGTCCGAAGCCAAAGGAATCAAAGCCTGTACCAGTAGATAAAAGCTGCCATTTCAGCACATAGCACCGCCATAACAGATAGAAACATGTTTTCCTTTTTTCGGAGGAGCAGGAATTTTTACACGATCGCAATCGGGATCTTCATGAGGAAAAGGGCAATGAGAATAGCGCCAATGATGATGCGATACCAACCGAAGGCCTTAAAACCGTGCTTGCTGAGAAAACCAATAAACGATTTGATAGCGAGCAAAGCAACGACAAAAGCCACGACGTTGCCAAACACCAATAAGTTGATCTCGTCTCCGCTCAGCGTTAGACCATCCTTATAAAAATCAAGCAGTTTTTTGGCCGTAGCGGCAAACATGGTAGGGACTGCGAGAAAGAAAGAGAATTCCGCAGCGGCTTTACGGGTAAGGCCTTGCACCATACCGCCGACAATGGTAGAAGCACTGCGGCTCATGCCGGGCCATAGGGCCAGGCATTGAAAGAAGCCTATCTTCAGCGCGCGTGGATAAGTAACATCTTTTTCATCGTCGAGCCCGTTGGTTTTAAACCAGCGGTCAACAAACAACAAAACGATGCCACCTGCAAAAAGCGCCAGAGCCACTCCCCACAAATTTTCGAGTGCTTTATCAATGTAATCGCCGAGCAAAAGCCCGAAAATAGCCGCTGGAATAAAGGCTACCAGAAGTTTCAGGTAAAAATCAATAGATTTGAAGAAGCGACGGAAATACAAAACGACCACGGATAGAATGGCGCCAAGCTGGATAGCAACAGTAAACAGTTTGACGAAGGGCGTTGCTTCCATGCCGAGAAGTGCCGTGCCGATCATCATGTGGCCGGTTGACGAAATGGGCAGGAACTCCGTCAAACCCTCGATAACGGCAATGATAAAGGCTTGTAAATACGTCATAAAACAAGAAAAGCTAATAAAATAAAATGCCGGAAGCGTTAGTTCTTAACGGCAGTAGAATCTGATGACTCGTTTGGGGTAACTTTAGGCCGGCGCATAATGCCGATGATCACTACCACAAAGCCAAGTAAACAAACCATTGGAGCAATGGTGATGCGCTGAGTGTCGAAAATGGCCGGATTGAACACGTTCGGATCGTCGCTTCCACCGCCGATCATCAGCAGATATCCTAAAACAATGAGTACGATGCCGGCAATGAAGATCTGGTAATTTTGTTTTCCGAAAGTTGTTTTCATACAAAAGAATTCGTTGTGTTATCCTGTGGAGTAAAGAATAGCAAATCTATCAAAAAAATCGGGCTTTTACGGCGTTGTCGGCTAAAAATTTCGACCGGTCTTTTAGTTAATTTTTCGTAATATTGTTGTTTTATAATACTGCACATGAGCAAAGTAGCATTAATTACAGGAGTAACGGGCCAGGATGGGGCATATTTGTCGGAATTACTGTTGAGCAAGGGATATGTCGTTCACGGCATCAAACGCCGCAGCTCGTTGTTCAATACCGATCGTATCGATCATCTTTACCAAGATCAGCACGAAAAGCACGTTAATTTCAAACTGCATTACGGCGATCTCACCGATAGCACCAACCTTATTCGTATTGTGCAGGAAGTAAAGCCCGACGAGATTTACAACCTGGCTGCCATGTCGCACGTAAAAGTAAGTTTTGACACGCCAGAATATACCGCCAACGCCGATGGCCTCGGAACATTGCGCATCCTGGAGGCTATCCGCATCCTCGGCCTTGAAAAGAAAACCCGTTTTTACCAGGCCTCTACATCCGAGTTGTATGGCTTGGTGCAGGAAGTTCCGCAACGGGAAACAACACCGTTTTATCCACGCAGTCCCTATGGTGTAGCAAAGCTCTATGGTTTCTGGATCACCAAAAATTACCGCGAATCATACGGCATGTTTGCCTGCAATGGCATCTTGTTCAATCACGAAAGTCCTTTACGTGGTGAAACATTCGTGACCCGCAAAATTACCCGCGGTGTAGCAAAAATAAGCCTTGGCTTACAGGATACGCTCTTTATGGGTAACATCGATTCGGAGCGCGACTGGGGCCATGCCCGCGATTATGTAGAAGGTATGTGGCGAATGTTGCAACAGGACGAGCCCGATGATTTTGTGCTTGCTACGGGCGTGAAGATCACCGTGCGCGAATTCATCAATATGGCTTTCGCAGAGGTTGGAATTACGCTCAAATGGGAAGGAAAGGCAGAGCAGGAAAAAGGGATTGACCAGGCTACCGGAAAAGTGCTCGTACAAATCGACCCGAAATATTATCGCCCGGCCGAGGTAGATCTGCTGGTGGGCGACGCGACTAAAGCCCGCACCAAAATGGGCTGGAAACCAAGTTGCACGGTGCAGGAATTATGCAAAGAAATGGTAGCCGCTGATCTGGAGTTATTCAGGCGCGACAAATACCTGCTCGAGGGCGGTCACAAAATCCTGAATTATAAGGAGTAACAAGTACCTGTAAGCAAAGCCTCGTAGCCGGATCGCGTTGGGCGGGACCGGAGCAGACCCCAGGCTATTCAATAACTATGATGGAACTGAATTCTAAAATATACATTGCGGGCCACCGCGGCATGGTAGGTTCGGCCATTATGCGTAACCTGCAACAAAAGGGCTATACGCAGCTGATCACACGCACATCGTCGGAACTCGATCTGCGGAACCAGCAGGCGGTTGCCTCTTTTTTTGAAACTGAGCGTCCTGAATACGTCTTTCTGGCGGCTGCTAAAGTTGGCGGCATTCAAGCCAATAATGTTTACCGGGCCGATTTTATTTACGAGAACCTGATGATCGAAAGCAATGTGATCCATCAGGCTTATCTTACTAAGGTAAAGAAACTGATGTTTCTTGGTTCTTCATGCATATACCCGAAAATGGCACCACAGCCTTTGAAAGAGGAGTATTTGCTTACCGGCTTGCTGGAAGAAACCAACGAGCCCTATGCCATTGCAAAGATTGCCGGTATCAAATTGTGCGAAAGCTACAAGCGTCAGTATGGCTGCAATTTCATTTCGGTAATGCCTACCAACATGTACGGCCCCAACGATAACTATAACCTGAATAACTCGCACGTATTGCCGGCGCTCATCCGCAAGTTTCACGATGCGAAAGAAAATAAGGCGCCTTTTGTAGAAATGTGGGGCACCGGAACACCGATGCGCGAATTTCTGCACGCCGACGACCTTGGCGATGCCTGCGTATTCCTGATGAATACATACGATGGAGAACAATTTGTGAACATTGGTTCAGGAACCGACCTCACCATCAAAGACCTGGCCCTGCTTATTAAGGACATCGTCGGCTACAATGGCGAGATCAGGCACGACCTGAGCAAACCCGATGGTACACCGCGGAAACTGATGGATGTATCATACATTCACTCCCTGGGCTGGAAACATAAGATCGAGCTACCGGAAGGTATCCGGCAGGTGTACGAGGATTTTAAAAACAAAGAAGGCGTCAAAGTTTGGTAGCCAAAACCATATCAAAGCCAGCGGCTGAAAACAGCGGACGTGGGCGACATCATAAGGTATAAAGGAATTCCGGATAAAAATCCCCACCCGTGAACAAGATATTCGGCATCAACATACGTTCAATCCGATTCCAGCTATTTGGATTATGCCTTGTGTTCATCGCAGCATTCCAGCCTCTTCAAGCCCAGTTTTATAATCTTCCCAACGATTACTTTTTCAACCAACTTACCTATCGTGAGCTGGCACGTATCGACTCTCAACAGGTACACGCCGCTATCCAGCCGTACATTCCTTTTTTTGGGAAGCGTTATGAGTATGTTGCCGATACCTTTCGCATCTTTAAATATGTAAAAAACGATCCCCTGCTCGATAAAGTGTTCTTTGATCACCTCATCCATATCCGTTCCAAGACAAATGCCTACGAGTTTAAAGTAGATCCGCTGCTGAACGTGGAGCTGGGGCGCGACTATACCGATACGACGAACTACCTGAACACGTTTACCAATACGCGTGGCTTTGTTGCCAGCGGAAGCATCGGCAGCCGTTTTTATTTCGAGAGTTTGTTCTCCGAAAACCAGAGCCAGTTTCCACATTACGTGTCACACCTTGCGAGGCAAACCGGCGTTGTGCCAGGTCAAGGGCGGCACAAAGCATTCAAGACGAGCGGTTTTGATTACGCTTTTTCATCAGGCTTTGTGTCCTACCAGCCCATCAGGCAGGTCAATATCCAGGTAGGCCATGGCAAACAAAAGATTGGTAATGGTTACCGTTCGTTGTTATTGAGTGATAATGCGTTTAATTATCCTTACCTGCGGCTTACGTCGGAGTGGCTGAAGGGCCGGCTCCAGTACACTAATATTTACGCGGTGCTGATGAACCTGGAAACCGGTGGCGCCAAAACGCCACCGCATACAGAGCCTTTGTTCCAGAAGAAAGCCGCATCGTTTCAATACCTCAGTTTTAATGCCAGCAAACGTGTGAGTATCGGTCTGTTCCAGGGAATGATCTGGAATGCTGCCGACAGCCTAAACAGGCAGCACCTGGACTGGCAGTATTTCAATCCGGTAATTTTTACCAACCTGGCTTACTATGGTCTCGGTAACCGGAACAACATACTGATAGGTGCAGACCTAAATGTGAAGCTTACCAGCCACCTCAGTGTGTATGGTCAGTTTATGGCCGACGATTTCAGCAACAAAACAACCTTGGGTGATGCTTTTGGTTACCAGGTGGGCTTCCGCTATTTTGATGCATTTAAGGTAAGGAATCTGATGTTCCAGGCAGAGTACAATGATGTGTCCGAAGGATCTTACAACAGTCCCGTTGGTGCCAGCTCCAACCAAAGCTACTCGCATTACAACCAAAACCTGGCGTTTACGCCTGGCTATGGGCGCGAATTGGTGGTGCTGGCCGACTACAAGATCAAACGGTTCTTTGCCAACGCAAAAGTTAATTTTCAGTACCTCACTCTGAATAATTACGAATTGTACCATAATACCCTCGGAAGAATGCAGTTGGGCTATACCATAAACCAAGCGTACAATTTTAACGTATCTTTAGGATACAATTACAGATACCAGGATTTTTTGTCGTTCAGCGCCTCAACCAATACCACCTCTTTTTACTCTATCAGTTTGAAAACCAATTTATATAATACCTATTACGATTTTTAGAATATGGTTGTACTTATACTCGTTTTTATTACCGCTTTTGCTGTTGTATTGTATTCGACGCCGGCACTCATCAAAGTAGCGGTGCTCAAGCGGCTTATCGACATGCCTTCCGAAGACAGAAAGATACACAAGCGCGCGGTGCCTACCATTGGCGGTATTATTATTTACGCCGCTACACTTTTTTCGTTTTCGCTCTGGTATAACATCGACGACCTGCACGATTACAATGAGATCTATGAATCGGTGAAAGAATTCAAGATTTTGGTGGCCACAAGTCTGGTGTTATTCTTTGTGGGTGTTAAAGATGATATCATTGGGACCTCGCCTGTAAAAAAACTGTTTGCAAACATCCTGGTTGGGCTCATTCTTGTACTGATGGGCGACATTCGCATCACAGGCCTTCATGGCGTGTTTGGGGTAGAAGAGATCCCGCATTGGGGAAGTGTGTTTCTTTCGCTATTTACTTACATTGTTGTGGTAAATGCCATGAACCTTATCGATGGTATCGATGGATTGGCAGCCGGCGTAGGTTTTATTGCCTCCACGGTATTCGGTACCTGGTTTGTATTTGCCAATGAATATACCCTGGCATCTCTATCATTCTCACTTTCCGGTGCCCTGCTCGGATTTCTTATTTTCAATTTTTCGCCAGCCAAAATTTTCATGGGCGACAGCGGATCACTGATCATAGGCATGTTTATCTGCGTGCTTAGCATTAAACTTATCGAATACCCACTTTCGAGCCTGAACAATTTCTGGGTGCATGTATCGAAGCCCATTGTTGTGATCGCGGCCCTGTGTTATCCTCTCACCGATACGTTGCGCATTTTCATCATCCGTGCCGCCAAAGGACAGTCACCATTTGCCGCCGATCGTAATCACCTGCATCACCGCTTGCTGGATTGCGGGTACTCACACGTTAAAACAGTAATTATCATATACCTTTTCAGTGTTGTTACCCTGGGCGTATCGCTGTTAAGTTACTACCTTAACCCGAGCCTTTCGCTTTTTGCCGTGGTGGGCTGCTGCGTATTGTTTATCCTGTTTGTGCATTTCTCATACAAGGCCGTTCAAAAAAAACAAATACCCGCAGCTTGAGAAAGGTCGTTCATAGCTATGTCTGGGTTCTGGGCTTGTTGTTGTATAATAGCGACATGTTGTCGCAGAACGATCCCCAGGCCCAGAATATATTCATTAACGCCGATATGCAGCAGAGTATCGATCAGTGGAATATTCATTACCCTGATCTTCGCTTTCATTCAGGCTTCAAACCATACCTGAGTGCAACACTCGAGAATTTTTCCGATACGGCTGTAGGCTATTTGCATTATCCGGTCAGGAATTTTTTCCCAGGTAAAACGTTCAACGAAGGTCCCGATAGGCGCAACCAGTTCAATATTCTTGGCTTTCCCCTTATCGATATGCAGGCAGGCTACGATATGCTGGGTCAGCGTGTGGTATCGGAAACGATGGGTGGTGCGCATGCCCGGCTCAACATCAATAACGATTTTACATTCGCTGTCAGTGCCATCGGCGGGCGGGTGAGTTATCCTGGTTTTATAGATACCAATGTGCAAACCACTGGACTTATTCCAGGCCTGGGCAGGGCTTACCGGAATGTCGACGGCAGTTACAATTTTTCCAATATCAGCGGGTATCTTTCTTATAGTCACAATAAGGTATTTAATGTGCAGCTTGGCAAAGACAAGCATTTCATTGGTGACGGCTACCGCTCGTTGTTATTGTCCGATTTTTCAAACAGCAATCCCTATTTTGGCATTAACGCCAATGTTTGGCGCATTCAATACAACGTTTGGTATTCCTGGCTCCGCGACTTTTCACGATACGACGGATCGCAGAAAAGCCTGCAAAATAAATTCGGCACATTTCATTACCTGAGTTTTAACGCGCTCAAAGAGCTTAATATTTCTTTTTTTGAAAATGTGGTTTGGCAAGGCACTGATACCAACCGCGTGCGCACCTTCGACGTCAACTACCTGAATCCGGTTGTGTTTTACAGGCCGCAGGAATATTCGGTTGGTTCGTCGGACAATTCGATGTTGGGGCTTACCATTACCGGAAAATTGTTCGGTTGCCTGAAAGTATATGCACAAGGAGTAGCCGACGAATTTTACCTGAAAGAGATACGTGCCCGTAAAGGTTGGTGGGCCAACAAGCAAGGCTGGCAGCTCGGAGCAAAATACATCAACGCATTCAAGGTAAAAGGCCTTACCTTGCAGGCAGAGTATAACGAAGTGCGCCCTTACACGTATTCGCACGGTAGTGTGCAGCAAAATTATAGCCACTATGGCGAGGCACTAGCACACCCTTTCGGTGCCAATTTCAAAGAGATCCTGGGCTTTGTGAGTTACCGTGGCAAACGCTGGATGCTTAGCATGCAGGCCCTTTCTGCGGTGATCGGTATGGATACGCTCAACGCGAATTTAGGGCAAGACATTTTCCTGAGCTACACCACGCGTCCATACGACTATGGCCACAAAACCACACAGGGCAATAAACGTCGGCTCATGCAAAGCGACATTCGCTTCACTTATTATGTGATGCCCAAACTGAACCTTCGGCTGGAACTTGGTTACATTCAGCGGAGCATTCGAGATGATCTGGGTTACGAACTACAGTCGCCTTACATTTACCTGGGCATCAAAACCAGCATACACCAGTTTTACCGCGACTTTTAGCAAACAGGCTCTGTCGTGTTGTAGCGCAGTCGGTTTAAATTGATACCTTTGCATCGAGAAGCAGGAACCGGGCGCGTAACTTATTGCAACTAACTTTACAGCGGTTCATGTACCAAATGCTACCGGAAATTTTGTCGGGTAATTCCTGGCCGGTTGTTTTTATGAAAGCTCAACGGACCTTTTAAAACACTTGTTGCTTAACGTGTATTTATAAATTCGAAAGATGCTTAACATTGCCATAGCCGACGATCACGATTTAATTATTAATGGTTTCGGGCAAGTCATTAAACAAGAATACCCCGGCAAGAACCTGTTTTCCGCCAATAACCTTGATGCCTTAAAGCAGTTACTCGAGCTTCAGCCAATCGATCTCTTATTTCAGGATATCCGATTCGGGAAAGAAGATGCCAGGCTGTTTATTCAGGAAATTAAAAACCTTTACCCGCATTTAAAGATTATCATCATTTCATCGTTAGACGATTTAAACACCCTTCAAATTCTGAAAAATCAAGGCGTTGACGGGTACGTGTTAAAGTCAGACGAAAGCCGGGAAATAATGAATGCCATCGTAGCCGTGGAAAAAGGTACGTTTTACTTTTCAAAAGGCCTGAAATCCGTTCTTGCAGAAAATTCGATAGCTAAAATAAAAAAAGAAGAGATCTATCTGACTCCACGGGAAAAAGAAGTATTAAGCCTTATTCTTCATGAAAAAACAACCCGCGAAATTGCGGAGACCCTGTTTCTTTCAGAGAAAACGATAGAAAATTATCGCGCAAATTTACTGCTAAAATTCAATGTGAAATTTTTAGCCGGTTTGGTTAAAAAAGCCATCCTGGAAGGATATTCTTAGAATGCATCACGTGCTTTTTCGGAAAATTGTTCTGCTAATGTAGTACGACAATAAGTTCGAATCGTTTTAGGAACAACGAACGGCTGCCGAATAGCAGCCGTTCGTTGTTTGATGGTAAAAAAACACAATTTGTCCTTGCGTTCCGCTAAGTCCGGTCAGCTAAACAGATGTGCCTGAACAGAACAGCCACTTCTAGTCGCCGCATAGCTGACCGCCACAATTACTATATGAAAGTGTGTTGTAGGTTAAGTTATTATTAGGGTTAGAGCCGGAAGGCGCTGCATAGACCGCACATGGCAACACGTCGGAAAACTCGACATTCTCAAGCGTTAGCGTTGGTTCCGCCCACATGTAAATTGCGCCTTTTGTTTCGGTGGGATCGCCACCGG
>DAIUED010000082.1:0-11317 GCA_036845295.1 Bacteroidota bacterium | reverse complement strand
CATCAGCATTCGCACATCTTTGCTTACTTCACGCAGGTTCACGGCAATGCCAAACGAAATAAAAGGCCCGTCGAAGCGTGATCCTGGAACGTGGTTGATGATCGTGCGGCGGTAGCCACCGGTGAGCCGCACGCCTACCCAACGAATCGGCTTGAAAGTGCCGGAAGCACCGAAGTCGATGAGCGACACGAAGCCACGGTTGCTAAGCAAACGAGGATCTGTAGGCGAGGTCCGGTAGCGCAGGATGTTCCGGCCAAAACAGAATTCGAGTGGGATGCCGAGCGTAAAAAAACGGGAGTTGTGGTACACGAACTCCACGTTTACACTTCCATATTCAAGGGTTAGCCGCCGGTCGAAGTAGGTACCACTTTCCGTTTTGGAATAACCGCTTAGCTCGTCGTTGAGGCGATAATAGCCCGCCGTGAGCCTTATTTTTTCTTTCAGGATCACACCGGCATCAATGCCATCGATGTTGTAAGAATCGCCACGGTAAAAGCTGATTTTGTTGTCGAGACGCAGTTGTGGTCTGATAAGCCAGGGCTTCATGATCGCCATGGAATCTTTTCTGAACTGGGCACGCGTAAATTTTTTTCGCGGCGTTTCCTGCTTTTTGGTTTTAGAATGATTTGATTTTACCTGCGCGGCCAACGGCCCGGATAACAGACAGGCAAGGACTATGTAAAACAGAGCTCTCAAGGTCGGCTGGGCGGGTTGGGTTTTCTGCCGGAACTCATCGGGTTCAGAAACCCGATCTTGTTCAATAAGAGTTTTACGAGATTAGTCTCTAATTGCCTTTGTTCCGCGTTCGGGCTGCTGATATCTTTGTTGGCATAGGCCATGTAAAACAATTTGAGCAGGATGATGAAGTACGAAATAAGCAGAGGTCCAAAAACGAGCCCTGGCAGCCCGAAAAATTTAAGGCCCATTACTACGCCAAGCACGGTTATAACCGGATGTACGTCGCCTACGCGTTTCGATACTACCATACGAACGAGGTTATCGACGTTGCTCAGCACCACAATGCTATAAGCGCTGACAAAAACACCCTGCCATATCATGCCATCGGCTAAAAGGAACATCGAAATCGGGAACCAGATAATAGCAGTGCCAACCAGCGGAATAATGGATGCGAAGCCCGTGAGTACAGCCCACATGCCCGAGTCGGCCACACCTGCAATACGATAGCAAAGATAGGCAAAAACACCTTGTGCGATGGATACTAACGGTACACCGATGGCATTGCTATACGTCTGGTCCACCAGCTCTTTTCCAAACAACATGATCTTCGATTTTTTGAATGGCAGAAAGTAGATGATCCTGGCTTCCATTGAATTCATGTTAATGAGCAGGAAATACAGGAAGAAGTACATCATCAGGATATTTCCAACGGCATTGAGGGAAGAGGTAAGCGCTCCGCCGGCGTTTTCGGCAATATAGGCTTTCGCTTTCAGTCCGATGCTGTCGGCAGAAACGTCAAAAGGCAGTTCTTTGAGTTTGGTTGTGAATTTATCGATGTATTCGGTAAATACCTCGGGATGTTCGGCCAGCGAAGAGCCTTTCGTGAACAACATGCCCACAAGGATCGATATGGGCAATACCACAATGAGAAATGAAATAACGATGATGATAACGGCCGACAGTGACTTTTTGAGTTTTTTGCGGCGTGTGAGGTAATACATGAAGTTTTTGAACAAGGCGTAAAAAACTACCGAGCCGAGGAATGCATTGAGGAATTCCTGGAGTCCGCAAAAAATAAAAATACCGAGTAAAAGAATAAAGAACGCGTAAATGTACTTGTTGATGATTTCTTGTGTGTCCATAAAGACGACTTTTTAGTTAATGTAATAAATATTTGTTCCTCATACAGTTCGTGGTGCAGTTGGCCTGTTGAAGTAGTTTTCTTGGCAAAAAAGCAGGCAGGAACTAAAGATAGCAAAAAAGTGTGGAACCAAATCCACACCCGTATTTTCTAAAATAAATTACCGCGCTGAGCCGATGGCATTATGTTTTATGGATGAAGCTAAAAAACAGATGTTATGAAAAAAGATACAGCAACGATAGAAAAAATCACCAAACGGCTCAATGATCTCCTGGCAGCCTACCAGGTTGCGTATTTCAATACACGCTCTTCACATTGGATGATCAAAGGAGAAAACTTCTTTGAACTGCACAAGGTATTTGAAATAGCTTATAACGACGCTACCGAGAAAATTGATGCCATAGCCGAGCGCATACTTACCTTAGGTGGCGTTCCTAAAATGTTTGCTTCAGATATGATTGCGGCTTCAGCGATTAAGGAAAAAAAGGTAAGCGGCGACCAAACAGAATGTGTAAAAGGAATGATAGAGGATCAGGAAGCCCTGGAGGCCATCGAAAATGATATAGTAAGCATGGCGGACGAGGCTAATGACGTGGTTACCGCTGATATGCTTACAAAGTACCTTGGCGAGCAGCAAAAGACAAACTGGATGCTTTATCAGTTTTTAAAGAAAAAATCACACATCGAGATCAAAAAGTAAATAATGAACGGTTTGCTATACATCATTGCCATTATTCTGCTTATTGGGTGGGTACTTGGGTTCTTTGTGTTCTCAGTTGGAAAGCTAATTCATATTTTACTGGTTCTGGCCATCATTGCCGTGCTCATTCGCCTCATTCGTGGCGATCGCGTATAGATGCCATCATAAAGGCCGGCGTTCCCGGCAAAGGCGCTGGACACGATGACTGTACGTCTTGTGTTCAGCGCTTCTTTTTTTTAAAAATTACGGTAATTTCTATCGAATCCAATGATTACCTTTGGGTAGGTGAAGGGCTTATCGCCAAAAAAACACCAATCCCATGAAAAAATTATTCGACAGATTCTCTTCAAAAGTTACTGCAGGTGCAGGAAGTCCTGCCGCATTTATCGCCGCATTCCTCATTATCATCGTATGGGGCATTACCGGGCCGCTGTTCAAATTTTCCGATACCTGGCAATTGGTCATCAATACCGGCACAACGGTTATCACGTTTCTGATGGTGTTTGTCATTCAGCAGTCGCAAAACAAAGATACGAAAGCACTTCACCTGAAACTCAATGAACTGATCGCTTGTAATAAGCTGGCAAGCAACCGCCTCATTGATATAGAAGATTTGAGCGCTGAAGAAATTGACGTCTTAAAAAAATATTATGTAGAACTTGCCAGGTTATCAGCCAAAGATCATAACCTGCACAGCACACATTCCATCGATGAGGCCAAAGAAAAGCATAGGGAGAAATCGGCTGGGAAAAACAAGTAGCGAAAGCAGGAAAACAAAAAACCTTCTGTCTTCTGACAGAAGGTTTTTTACAGGGCATACGATTCGCTGTTAGCGGATCTCGCAATCCCTTGTGTAGTTGCCGAAAGCATCTGATCCGGTGCTCTCCTGGTCGTTGCAACGCGATTCTGCACGTGCACGAGTGTCTTTAAATGTATATTGCCCGTCGTCAGTAGAAACGGTTGCAGAGCTACCTGTTCTTGTTTTTTGACATTCGCATGTGTACTCTTTTTTACAAGATGCGAAACCTAAGGTTAATAATGCTGCCAAAGCAATGATTGACTTTTTCATGATTGTGTTGGTTTTTTAAGTTAAGTATTATAGGTAGTGTATAATAAAAGCAGATGCCAGCAACGAGAGAGAATGCAGGATAAACCGCTGGCAAAATTTCAGGGTTTTTTCCCCATTTCATAGGTTTAATGCACATTGCGGGAGTAATCGTGTACAAGTTTTTCCACATAAAAAGTCCTGGGAACGTATCGAACTGCTTATTGCCGGAAATTTTTCCGTATCTTTATGCAACATGATGCAGGGCTATATATTGATCGCAGAGGACGACGAAGACGACCAGTTCCTACTCAAATCGGCTTTCGGAGAGATCGACTGTGACATTGATCTTATGTTCGTCAGTAACGGTATCGATTTGCTTAACCATTTTCGGGAGTTTGACGGCGGTGCTATTTCCAGGTTGCCATTATTATTGGTTGTTGACCTGAATATGCCAAAAAAGAATGGCAAGGAAGCCATCCGCGAATTATCGTCCAAAAATTATTTCAGGGAGTTTACGACCATCGTATTCTCAACAACGAGCAACGATGCAGAAAAGAATAAGTGCCGCGAACTGGGCGTCGAGAAGTTTTTTGTGAAGCCGTCCAACTACAAGGATCTGATTGAAGTCGTAAATACTTTCAAAACACTGGCTTTAACGGGAGTACGTTGATTAGAGAAACTTTTGCAGTTTCAGTTTAAGATTTTCAATCAGGCTTACCTTTTTGTCTTCGTGAAACACCTTTGAGGTGAGGAGCGTATTGGCCACTACAGGCACTACATGTTTCACCAGGAAACCGGAATTTTTGAGGAGGAATTTTTTGAGGATTAAGTCCATAGCCCCGGTCATGAGGATGCGTGGAACCTTTGGCCCTTTGTGGGCTTGTTCGTCGGGTATAAAATTCTCTTTAAAGTCATCTACTTTTTGTTTAAGCGCATCCAGGCTTGCTTTTAAGCGCTCTTCCGATGCGTTTACCTCGGCATGAACAATTTCCTGCTCTTTCAGCATTTCATCGTAATCGTCCATGGTTTTACTCACCTTAAGAAGAATGGTGTCTTTCAGCTTATTTTTGGCGATCTTATTTTTGAGCAATAAATACAAGCCCAATACAATAAAGTAGAAACCGCCCACTGTAAAAAAGCCTTGGGTTCTCGATTGGAACAAATCACTTAAATAGTAAGCCAATCCGAAGTTGATGAATAAAAACGAGAAAAGGCCAAACAAGGCAATAAATCCGGCACTAATGCCACTGGAAACGAGGTTTGTGATTCGTTCATACACTTCCAGCTTGGCCGATTTGGACTGTAGGTTAATGTATTCCCGCGTATTTGTATAAATGCTGTGAACGATATCGCCTGTCTTTTCCATGATGTAAAAGTTGAATATGAGAGACAAAACAATTCCTGTATCATATGATACAGGAATTGTTTTGGTGGTGAGAAAATTAAGATAAAGCCTGTTTGGTATGTTCAATACCTGCTTTCACTTCTTTTTTCGCACCGTTAGCGTGTGTTCTGATTTCTTCAGTAGCATCCGCTAATTTTTCTTTTCCTTCGGAAATGAAATCCGTGAGTTTGTCGCTCAGGTCGTTGATAGTGTCTTTAATAGAAGCACGTGTGTCACTTCCTTTTTGTGGGGCTAATAACATACCCACGGCAACACCTGCTGCTCCTACGGCTAACAGGCCTAAAATTGTTTTTGCTCCGCTTGTCATGATTTTTGGTTTTAAGTGGTTTTTATTTTTGTTTACAATTAGATTTATAATGTAATGCCACAACGCACACCTTGCTTTTTACATAAATTAGGTTAAAAATTGGGGATTGCATTTTTTAATGTAGATATTTATACTCATGCCATGACAGATCAAATTTCCATAATCATCATCGACGACGAACCAGATTTATGTTTTTTATTGTCGGCCATGTTGTCTTCTTATGGATACCGTGTAACCTATCATCATACGTTGCAAAGCGGCATTGAAGCAGCTGTTGCCCAACAACCCGATTGGGTGATCGTGGATAACAATTTGCCCGACGGCCTTGGTTGGGAAGGGGCCAACGAGATTTTAAAAATACATGAGAACACCCATTTGGTGAAGATCAGCGCCAACCCCGATTCTCCGCGAACAGATAACCGTTACAATGTGCATTATCTTATTAAGCCTATTAAGGCTCAATCCATCGTTGACCTGATCGAGCAATTCCGGAACTGACGTTGCTTTCCCGTAGTCAGGCTGAAAGGTGTATAAAAAAAGCGCATGATCCATGCGCTTTTTCTGTTGTAACGGGTTATTTTATGAGGGTTTATCCGTTGTTCCGGTCGAACCATGTTGTGCGCCGGCCTGCATGCGTTTTTTCTTGTTCAGGAAGAGCTTATTGATATGAAGACGCTGTGCAAAATACTTCAGGCGGCTTCCCATTGGCTCTTCAGAGGTGATTTTTTTGAGGATAACCGCCAGGATAAGTCCGAAGATGACATAGGCAATGAAGAGAATGAATCCAGGCTGAAGCGAAGTTTCGTTGGTGGCGATGGTGGCCAGCGAATTCGTTTTCATGTTCAGGTGTTCCATTTGGTTATCGAGTATGCCTTTAAAGCCGATATAGGCCATAAATATAGCAACCACCATCACATCTGCCATCGACCATTTACCGGATTTGAATGCAAAGAAATAAATCACTTTGTTTTTCTTCCATTTTTCATTTCCAAAAAGGTAAACTTTCGTGCAAAGTAGCTTTGTGACAGGGAAAAGCACGCTAAAAATAAGAATAAGAATACCTACAAAAATAGAATCGGGTTTGCCGGCTGTTACAAGTATGTGAACGACATCAAGAATACTTTTACTCTGATAAAAGATCACCTGATCGTTGAATACCATGTGTTTTCCAATCAGTTCAAAATTCAGTTCTTTGATACGCGCATCGATTTCGATCATTGGGGCGGAAAGCCCGATAATAAGAACGATCAGGGCCAGCAAAACAGACATCACAAAAAGCGGCGTGTACACCAAACGCTTATTTCGGAACACAAACCACAGCAACAGAAAAAGGGTCAGGCAACCGATCAGGAAAAAGGTGTATAGATATGTCTGTTCCTGTAGGTAGCTGATGCGATCGTCCATTTTGTCGTTGAACTCACGGATGGTTCGGGCATTGTACCTATCCAGTATTTTTTGAAGCATGGCCGTATTATCGATGCTATCGTGTGTGGCCGATGCAAATTCGCGCAATTTGTTTTGTGCAAGGAAGCGCAGGCGTTCTTTGCTGCTGGGTTTTTTGAGTTCATCGATGATGGTTTGGCTAAACTCAGGAAGTTTTTGCTTATAGGCGTCCACATCAACGAAATTGTTCACGGCAAACTTGGTAATCTTTCCTTTAAACGTGGTTTGTTTACGGTTTACCATCCGTTCGGCTTTGTCCACCAGTGCTCCCAGCACCTTGTTCAATTCTTTCTTCAGGGTATCTTCCTGCTGCTCGCTGAACTCGAATTGCTGGATCTGCATGTCCACGATCTCGAAAATGTGCGTTTTCCAGGAGTCAACCGACAAAAGGCCATATTTGATATTGTTAAGTTCGCTATAGTCTTTGCGCATTACCGAACGCTCATGCGAGAAGTTGCGGATATTGCAGCCACACCATACGGCAAAGCCGAGAACAGGTGTAAGAAATGCAATAAGCAGTGCCTGGTAGAGCCGTTTGAATCTTGGGTTGCTGGTGGAGGTTTCCATAGTTATCAGGAGCTTAGTTTTCTGAAGGTTAAAATGTTTTTGCCAATTTCAGGCATGGTATCGCCCAACAGAAACCCGAGCGGTTTAAGTGGCTCAATGCGGTCGCAGATGACTTTTATGATCGCTGTAAGCGGAATGGACAGGAACATGCCGCCAATGCCCCAGATGGCACCTCCGATGAGTACAACCACGATCGATATAAGTGCATTGATTTTCACCTTCGAGGCAACGATCTTCGGAACGAGGTAGTTGTTGTCAACGATCTGTATCACAAGGTATAAGATCAGTACTGCCACTGCCGCACCGATGGACTGCGTGGTAAGTGCCATGATAATGGGCAGGGCAATGGCAATGACGCCACCAATATATGGAATGAGATTGAGGATCGCACCGATTACACCAAGTAAAATGGCGTAATGAACGCCGATAATGAGTAAGCCTACTGAGTTGAGCGTGGCAACAATGCCCATTTCGAGCAATAAACCCACAAGATAACTCTGGATGAGGCGCCGGGTTTCCTGCAAAACTTCTTTAACCGTTTCGTGCCTCGACGATGAAAAACACATAGCGATAAAGTCCAGCAGCAATGGTTTGTAAAACAGGATCAGGAAGATATATACCGGCACCAGTAGCACGATTACCAGGGCGCCGGTAACGCTAACAAGGGTTTGCCCGATCACAGCGCCGCCGTCTTCAAGGCCCTGGTTTTTGCGTTCGGCGATCCAGGCTTTTATTTTCGGCGTACTTACGTTGAACCGATTAGATACCCAATCGACGATATCGGCAAAATAGCTATTGAATTTTTGCTTTAGCAAGGGAAATGATTCACTGAACATCGCCATCTGAGAACCGATAAAATAGAATAGAGCAGCGATGATAAGCACTGCAAAAACAATCGCCAGAAAAATGGAGACTACGCGGTTCATGCGCCGTGATAGGAAATTGACCACCGGATTCAGAAGAATAGCCAGGATCGTCGAGAAAACCAACGGAACGATGATTTCCTGCCCGATATAAAGAATGTAGAAGAAAGCAAGCACACCTACCAGGATTTGCGCGCATTTCAGGTAAAAAGGGAGTTGTATAGATGTTTTCATGTAAAGTTGCTGTAAACGATAGTTAAACTGTAATGCCCGCGCGTAAAAGGCCTGAAACAACAGTAGGAAGTCTTACCAGCACAAGAACTGTGTAAAAAAATCCACAATTCTGGCAAGCAAAAAAGCCCTGCTAGCAGGGCTTTTTGCAATTATTGATAAAGTGACTTGTTATTTTTGGTCTTTGATCGCGTTTTCGGCCATCAGCACCATGTCGAGGTGAGAGCGAACTTCTGTGGCAGTGGCCGACGCCCAGGTACGGATTTGCGGGTCGTCTGATTTTTCAGCCGTTTTTTCGTAGAATTTAACCGCGTCTTCGTGTTTATTTTTCATTTTTTCCACAAAGGCTTTGTCATAGTCAATCCCAGTTTTTTCCCCAAGTTTCTCCAGGTCTTTGCGTTGCTCTTCTGTAAGCTCCGATGGTAGCATCACGCCTTTTGTGTCTGCCAGGCTTTTTACGTCAGCATTCATTTTTGTGTGTGCTTCAACAAGCATTGCGCTCAGTTTTTTTACGTCGTCGCTTACTGCATTCATCGAAGCGTTTTCAGCCGCGTTGATTTCAAACATGTTAGCCGAATAAGCGTGTACCAGTTTGTCGGCCGCTTTTTCTTCATCTTTGCTTAAGTTCTCGGCATTGGCATCTTCTGCCATGTCTTTTGAATCTTTTTCATTGGAGCATGCGCCGGTCATAAAAGCCAGGCCCAACATGAGTACAGCCGTTTGTAGTGTCGTTTTAAGTTTCATAGTGTTTTTTTTGATAAGTTTAGGTAAGCCTTTGTATGAAAGATACATGCCATCATGTCAAGAGGCTTTTCGGTGATTCTTTGTAGAACTATTGAGGCTTTCACGCAGTTGCGACATGATGTCTTTCGATTTACTGTGGACAACTTTCAACGCCGGCTCCTTTGTTTTTACCCCTTTCGCCTTCGCTTTGATGACTTTGAGCAACTCCGAGGAGTAGGTATCTTTATATTTGCTGATGTCAAATTTTTCCGTAAGCTGGTCGATCAGCGTGATGGCCATTTTCAATTCAGGCGCTTTCACGGCGCTTTTCGGCGGCAGCGCTAATTCAGCGGGATCGCGAATCTCCTCTTCGAAACGGATCCTGTTCAGGACAATCACTTTTTCATTAGCCCTCAAAATAGCCAGCACTTCTTTCTGGCGCAACACAAAGTTAGCAATGCCTACTTTTCCGGTTTTGAGAAGAGCTTCCCGCAACAAGGCATAAGCGCGCACTCCTGATTTATCGGGCTCAAGGTAGTACGGCGATTCGTAATACATGCTTTCGATCTCTTCTTCCTTTACAAATCCGCTAATGTCGATACTGCGGGTCTTTTTGGCGCTGGCTTTTTCAAAATCTTTGTCATCGAGAACGACATAGCTGTCGTTGGGCAATTTATACCCTTTCACAATGTTTTCCCACTTTACTTCTTTGCCGGTTTTCTCATTCACGCGTTTGAAGTGAATGTTTGCGTGGTCCTTTTTATCCAGCATGTCGAGGTCGAGTGTGCTTGATTCGGTAGCACTGTATAACTTTACCGGGATGTTCACCAACCCGAAACCGATGGCTCCTGTCCATATTGCTCTCATTGTTTTAAGGTGTTAGGGTTAAACATTCGTTTTCGAGGATATTCATTAGCAGGTATTCTTCTTCGGCCAGGCCAGGACGGGCAGCTGCTGCATGTGGAGCTTGCTGTTTTTCAAAGTAAGAATGCAGCTTTTGACTTTCGTATAAGTTGATGATGATTGGATGTACATAGTATTTGCGGCACACGGTTCGTGTATTACCAAGATGGGCGGCCACGGCATCAAGAGCGGCGACGATGTTTTTTTTCACGGCGGTGGCAGAGCTGGCCGCCTCCATGTTTCGGAGCGCCTGTAGCGCATGAACGGACCCCGACCAGGTACGGAAGTCTTTGGCTGTGAAGTCTTCGCCACTTATTGATTTAAGGTATTGATTCACCATGCCCGAGTCGATGCATTTTCGATTCCCGTTGACATCATAATATTGAAACAACTCTTTTCCCGGAATGTCACGACATTGTTTGACAATTTTAGCCAGGCGGGCGCTCCGGAGGCCTATCTTGTGAGAAACGCCTTTCTTGCCTTTAAACGTAAATTCCAGCTTCGAACCATTGATGTGAACATGCTTGTCTTTTAAGGTGGTTAGCCCAAAAGAGCCGTACAGTTTTTCATATAAACTATTTCCCACCCGTATGCTTGTATGTTCCATCAGCGATACCACAGCTGCCAGTACTTTTTCTTGCGGTAAGCCCGGCAACGACAGGTCGTGTTCGATGCGTTTTCGGATGGAAGGCATGGAGGAACCGAAGTGGTGGAGACGGTAAAACTTGGTTTGATTTCTCAAGGAATTCCAAAGCGGATGGTATTTATATTGTTTACGCTTTTTGAGATCAATGCCTGTTGCCTGTAGGTGTCCGTTGTCTTTCGCACAAATCCATACCTGCGTCCACGCTGGTGGTATCACGAGCTTTTTAATGCGCTCAAGCAGCTTTTGGTCCGCTATTTTTTTCTTGCCTAAGGTATAGCAAAATCCTTTGCCCTTGCGGACGCGACTGATACCGGGTTCGCAGTCATGCACATAAAGTAGATTGACCGCTTCCGCGCTTTTCTCCGCATTGTGCAGAATAGAGGCAATGTCTTTTTCTGCGATCTGAAATTGAGGCCCGGGGTTTAACATAGTTTATCCGTTTACGATCTCGCCGCCATTAGGGTGCAGCACTTGCCCGCTGATGTATGCCGAATCCTGGCAAGCCAGGAATAAGTAACTCGGTGCCACTTCCACTGGCTCGCCGGCGCGTTTCATTGGGCAGTCGCTGCCATGTTGCGCCGTTTTCTTCGGTCCGAAAGTGGAAGGAATGAGCGGTGTCCAGATCGGACCCGGTGCCACGGCATTCACCCGGATCTTTTTAT
>DAIUED010000081.1:0-11352 GCA_036845295.1 Bacteroidota bacterium | reverse complement strand
GTGAAACAGCAAGACCCTGTAATTAAGTATTTTAGCCAGATTAACCGCATACCGCGAGGCATTCCGCGAGGCATCTGAAAAATCAGTAGGAACAAGCATTGTTTTCATCATATACCCGATGTTCAACTTTAATGCCACCGGAAATAGCCTTAGGCTGCTTTTCTGATTGATTACCAGCAACTTTTCGGGTAGCCGGAAAACACCTCAGGATTGACGTTCTGACCGGAAGAAATGTTTAAATTTGAGTATGATCAGAAAAATAGGACTCATTACCTCGGGAGGCGACGCTCCTGGCATGAACGCATGCATCCGCGCCATCGTTCGCACCGCACGAAACGAAAACATCGACGTAGTCGCTTTCTACCGTGGCTACGAAGGTATCATCGAAAACGATTTCATTAACCTTACCAAAAGCAAGGTATCGAATATTATCCACCGTGGTGGCACCATTTTAAAGACAGCCCGCAGCGAACGTTTCCGCACGTCTGCCGGCATGCAAACAGCACTCAAAACATTCGAGCAACACCGGCTCGATGGTTTTATTGTAATAGGCGGCGACGGCAGTTTTAAAGGTGCGCTCGAGTTCAGTAAACTACACCAGGTGAAAACAGTGGGTTGCCCGGGGACAATTGATAACGATCTCATTGGTACCGATTTTACCATTGGCTATGATACAGCCATCAACAATGTGGTGGAATCGATCGATAAGATCCGGGACACTGCCGAAAGCCACGACCGCATTTTTGTGGTAGAAGTGATGGGACGCGATGCCGGCCTGATTGCCTTAAGAAGTGCTATTGGCAGCGGCGCCGAGGCCATCCTGATACCGGAGAAAAAAGACGACCTGGAGATGCTGCTGAAAAAAATACGGGCCTGGCGCAGTTCCAAGTCGAGCAAGATCATCATTGTGGCAGAAGGCGACGAAACCGGTGGTGCCGCAGAAGTAAGCAAGATCATCAAACACGAGTGTCCGGAATTTGACGTGCGTGTGACGATACTGGGCCACATTCAGCGCGGTGGTAATCCCACCTGCATGGAACGCGTAAATGCCAGCCTGATGGGCTATTATGCCGTAAAAGCACTACAAAATGGCCATCACAATGAGATGATCGGCATCGTAAATAAAAAAGTACATTACACGCCTTTTAAAGATGCTATCAAGCACATTAACGAACTCGATCCTGAACTGCTTCATATCCTCGATGTGCTTTCTGCCTAAACCCACTGCGCCGGGCAACAATTTTCCAGACCCCAACACGATGAAACACGTTATCCTACTTCTTCTTACAGTGCTTTGCGGCTTAGGCTATGGCCAGCGCGACATGGAAGACAACGACCCTTTGTTTAACAGTGCTTATAAAAAGTTTGAGCAGAAAGACTTTCAGGGTGCTTATAACGACTATACCGCCTACCTTACCAAAAAGCCAGGTGATGCCGACGCCACGTACAACCGCGGACTTTGCGCTTACGAGCTGAAAGATTATCCCGACGGTATTACCAATTTTACGAAAAGCATCGGCATGGGCCGCAAAAAAGCCGATGCTTATTATAGCCGCGGCCTTTGCCACTACCGGCTCAAAAAATTCACCACGGCTGTTGCCGATTTCGATACGACCATTACCCTTAAAAGCAATCATGCCAAAGCCCTCACCTATAAGGGTGCCTCGCTCGACGAGCTTGATAAACTGACAGAATCGCTGCAGGCGCTCGACCTGGCCGTACAGCACGATCCGAATTACAGTACGGCCTGGTATTTCAGAGGTATTACCAGGTACCACCTGAAAGACTATGAAGGTAGTTTGGCAGATTACAACAAATCGTTGGAGATCAAGCGTTACATTGATACCTATTTTTGGCGCGGCCTGACGCTGATTGGCCTGAAACGCTATGCCGAAGCCGTAACCGATTACGATACCGTGCTGGTACACGAACCCAGGAATGCCACTGCGTATTATAACCGGGCTATTGCGCACTTCGACTTGAAAAACTATGAAAAATCGCTCAGCGACAATAACAAGGCTCTCGAGATTGACCCAGGAAAAGTAGCTGCCTATTACAACCGGGCGCTTGACAAATATGAACTGGGCAAATACAAAGAGGCGGAACCCGACTTCAATGCGGCTATTGACCTGAAATTGAACGAGGCCAAGCATTTCCACTGGCGAGGTGTAAACTACTACTACCTGGGTAAATACAACGATGCCATCCGCGACCTCAATATGGCTTTGCAAAAAGATCCATCGCGCGAAACGTCTTATTATTTTCGCGCGTGCTGTAAATACGAGCTGGGCGACGATGCCGGCGTGATAGAAGACTGCAATGCTGCGCTGGCAATCCAGAAAACGGCAAGCACGTATTGCCAGCGCGGCATGAGCCGATACCAACTGCGCGAATACAACACTGCCGTTGAAGATTTTACAGAAGCGCTGAAAATAAAACCTGAATACCGCCTGGCGTTGCAGGAGCGCGGCATCACCTACTACATGCTGGAAAAAGATGTGGCGGCGCTTGATGACCTGAACAAAGCCATTGCGTTGCAAGACAGAACCGGCAGGTCTCACTATTACCGCGGGAAACTAAAAAAATACATGAACGACCTTCCTGGTTCGTGCGCCGACCTGAAAGAAGCCGCTGCATTGAAATACGACAAAGCCACTGAAGAGCTGATCAAAAACGGTTGTAAATAAAGAAGCGGCCCGGAAACAAAAGGATGTTATTACTTTCCTTTTTTTGCAGATGTTTTCGGCTTTTGGCTTTCGAGCAGGGTAATGATTTTTTTGAGGTAAACCACTTCTTTCAACAGCGCTTCGTTTTGTTGCTGGAGTAGTTGAATTTCTTCGGCATGCTTCCCATAGCCTACAGGTGGTTCGCCAGAATTATACTGCTTGATGTTCTCGAGGCTAAACTCTTTTTGAGCAGAGTACAGAGAGAAAAAATTAACATTAAGCACCTTGGCAATTTTATTGAGCAAAGCCGTATCAATACTCTCACGCTCAAAAATATCGTATGCCACATTACGGCTGCGATTGATCTTCTTAGCAAAATCGGTAACGGAAAGTCCTTGCGTATCTAACTCTTCGCGTATTTTCTTACCTATGTGAATAGCCATTACGCCAAAGGTAAACAGGAGCCTAAAAGCTGCCATCCAATTGGCGCACGGAATATCCTGTCAGAATGTATGAAATGATATAACAGCCTAAACGTGTTAAAAAGACGGGTTAGGGCTGCTCAGCTTGCCCTTTACCTGTTTCGAGAAGCCGTACGATTTTTTTGAGATACTCCACCTCCATCGCCAGCATGTGATGATGTTGCTTAAGCTGTTCCAGCTCCTCGCTTTGCTTATGATACGTTTCCTGCGGATCGTGGTATTGCTTCATGGCTTTACCATGAAAGTCTCTCTGTGCTGAAAACATGGAGAAAAAATCGCAATTGAGCGTTTGGGAAATTTTATTCAGCAAAGCGGTATCGATGCTTTCCCGCTCGAAAATATTATAAGCGACATTTCTGCTGCGGTTAATTTGCTTAGCGAACACCGTAACCGAAATTCCCTGCGCGTACAATTCTTCTTTGATCTTCTGGCCAATGTGGATGCCCATGTACCAAAGGTAGAGTGAGCAGTTGGAAAAGCGATTGAAGATACGCATCAAATAATCTTTCAATGTGACGTTATTTATATTACATTTGTATGATATTATACACCAACGCCCATGCCCTGAAAACTAACAGAATACTAAACCATTTGATGCGTTTGATCTGAACTGTTAACCTCAAAAACCGCGAATTTTTAGAACAGTAAGACGTCAGTGAAAACGCCCGGGAAGGGCGTGCACGGATTATTCTTACAAAGGAGCTTCGCGGTTCCATGAGGTTGGATAAGACGGTGACACGCCCGACTTCATTATGAACCCCAGCAAGCCCCTCATCCGGATCGCCCTTGCCGACGATCATAAACTCATTCTCCAGGCATATACTTCGCTTTTGAATGCCATCCCCAATTTTCAGGTTGTAGGCTGCGCCTGCAACGGGCGCGATGCACTCGACCTGCTCGCCGTTACCAGTGCCGACGTACTCATCCTCGATGCGAGCATGCCGGTAATGAACGGGTACGAAACGTTGCGCCAGATAAAGAAAACAAAAAGCAACATCCGGGTCATTATCCTTACCATGCATACCGAACCCTGCTTTATCCATTCATTTTTACTCAACGGGGCAAACGCATTTTTGGGCAAAAACTGCGAACACCAGGAATTGATCCGCGCCATTGAAGCGGTAAATGAAGATGGCTACTATTTCAGTTCCACCGTATCAAAAACCATGACGTCGGGCGTAACGGCCGATGCATCCAAAGTTGAAAAAATCAGGCAATTGAAACTAACAGAACGCGAAACAGACATCCTGAAAATGATTTGTGACGACATTTCTACCGAAGACATCGCACGACAACTCAACGTATCCCTGCACACCGTTAAGTTCTTTAAAAAGAGCATCTACCGCAAAACCAGCACTTCTAATAATATTGGTCTAATTAAATACGCCATCCGGCACGGCATATTTGCTGTTTAGTAAATAAACCTACCCAAGCGAGCAGGCCTTTCGCGCAGAAGCCTTGTAAAGCGGTGAAAAAAGCATTTGTTTTGTAATAAATAACATTACACCTTTGCAAACAGCATGTATTGGCCGGCCCTGGAATCTTGCTGCAAAACAGTGGTGCGATGCACGGGCATCCTCATGAGTTGCCGGCGGAATCCTGTTAGCTCCGCTATCAATAGGCCTGACAGGCGGCTTTCCGGCCGAAGCGGAAAAAACAAAAAACCAAAATAACATGAAACATTTGACATGGAGCTTACTTGGTGCCGGGCTGGTGGCACTCGCAGCTTGTCACAAAAACACACCCTTAACACCTGCTTCTACACAATCAAGCGTTCAAACCAATACCGTATCGGGCAGTACGAAACGAGAAAAAGGACCGAAGATACCGAAAGGATGGCACCTTCTCACCATGCATACCGGAGGGGATAATGCCGGTTGGTGCGATGGCCAGCCAACGAACTGTATATACATCGAAACGACCATTACCGTAAAGGCAAAAACGGTAAAAAACACCCTGGACAATGTGGCGGAAAAAAACTCGGCAGAGGCTGTGGCGCAATTATTTACCGGCATTTCCGACCTCGATGAGTTTACAGATGTGTATATTCCTGAGGATTACCTTGCCAAATTACGCTCTGGCTCCTACTACCTGAAACGCATGAACGACGACGGAACACGGGCAAGTTACATCGCCGGAACGAATCCGGACTTAACACTCGACAATATGGAATTTGCCATACAACTCAATCAATACTAAATAACCCAATCAGTCTCTGGCCCTTTCGGGTCAGAGACTGATTTACACCAACATCGTCATGAAACGAATTGCCATACGCATACCATTACTCATTCTACTCTTACCAAGCTGCCAACACACAACGCAGATCGCCGGGATCAGCGAGCCGATGCCCGTTGATTCGTTTTTGGTAAAAGGCATTTCTGTAGGCCAGCAGGTACAACACTTTCAATACCGCAACGATGGCACGCTCAGCAGCTACGACAAATTGGGCAGTGAGCAAGTGGTATTCCGGTTGCGTGGCTCGAGAACGTATGAAGCAGCAAGCAAAAAACCCATCCAAACCGAGATCTGGAGCAACCAATTTTATGACGAGGCCGGAAACCAATATTTTATCGATCGGGAAAACTACCTCGCGGCCTATAACCAAAGCTGTGATTCGCTTCTTTGGTCACAGCAAATATACTATCAATTCCCTCACCTGAAAGACGATTTTTCGATCTACGACGTAAACAATGCGCCTATACTCATGCGCGGCGATACCATGATCTGCTCTATTTCCCATGGCAGTCTTGATAGCTATCAGGCCTGGTTCAAGGAACACGCTTTCTCGGAGTTCGTCCTAAAAAAAGACACGGTGCTTTTTCTCCGCAGCTACATGCCGCGCCCGGCCAAGCTCAACGAGCATGAATTCCCTTTTGAAACATACTACTTTCTAAACAATAGCTTATTCGTGATCTATCCGCCTTTTGATACACTCTACATTTACAACCGTGCCTCAAAAACCGAACAACACGTAGCCCTGCACAACAGAGATTACCACTTGCCTGAGAAATTCGATCCACTGAAAGCCACTGGACCCGGCGCGGGCAGCTACCAAACCCATTACACCATCAACAATTTCAAATACGCCTCCATTTATTATAACGCCCATACCAAACACACCATATTATTTTACTATGCGCCCATGCAAAAACCGGAAAACGGGAAAATGGTCAATCCCAAAGACCAGAAACTCCGGGCACTGGTACTCGACGAAAACATGGAACACGTCGCTTACTACAGTTTTAACAAACCTTTTGTCTATCCTAATAGCTTCTTTAGCATACCCAACAAAGGCATTGCCATACCGCTCTACAAAGGCAATAGCGAATTCGAGGAGACCACGTTTTATATTTATGACTTTTAGAGAACGGCGACCATGAAATTCATCCATTACATACCCCGCACGAAGCAAGCGGGAAATCCAGCACTTAATTCATTAGGTATCTCACCCTGCAAATAATTGACCATGATAAAAAATGCACTCGTTTTCATAGCCCTTATTCAACTGGGCTCCCTGGGTTGCGCACGCCAGGATGAAGCCAGCCGGGAAGTAACTGCCTACCTCGAGGAAAAATTTCACCTGACGCCCAACGATAGTACCATGTACTGTTTTTTCCCTGCAAACCAATGCAGAAACTGTTTTCGCTACGACGCAGCGTTTGTGTCGCCACAGGTCAATGCTCACACCGTGATCATTACCGGCTTTGATACAAGCAACTTCAAAGGCTTTAGCACGGTGCTATGCGATGTCAACGACGACATGCTCGAATTGCAGGCCCTCGATTACGGCAACCGTATTTTCACCTTCGCGAAAGGCAATATCAAAAACAACCTGGCAGTGGATAACCTGTACGCCCAGCTTATTGTTTTATGGAACCAAAACTAAAAAATCCCGCAGGTTCTGCAGGATCTTTATTACACTAAACAAATTCGTGGTATCAATACCCAAAGATCTCTTTCAGGGTCAGGAATTTCACTGTTCCGTATTTCTCAAGCGTTTTCAGGTCGAGGTTATCTTTTTTACCAAGCACCACAAAAGCCACTGGCTTGCCTTTGATCTTCGAATCCTGGAAAGCCTTCACATCTGCAAAGGTCATGCTCGATACTTTAGCGAATACTTCTTTGCGAATATCGGTTTTCAGTCCAAACTTTTCGGCGTTGATATAGTTGAATAAAATATCGGCTTTGTCGATGCGATCGGTACGGATGTTCTGCAAAATAGCATCTTTGGCCGCGCCAAAAGAGATGTCCGATTTCGGCACATCGTTCAGCAGGCTTGTCATGCCAGCCAGTGCTTCAGGCAGTTTGTCGGCCTGGGATCCGATATACGAAAAATTATAAGCTGGCAGTTTAGGGTCGCTCGGGTTGCGGTACGACGAATAACAAGAATAGGCCAGGGCTTTCGACTCACGCAGATCCTGAAATACTACCGAGCTCATGCCACCACCAAAGTACTCGTTGTACATGGTAATAATAGGTACGGTTGCTTCCTGGAACATTTCGCCTTCCGACAAGATCACGATCTCTGCCTGTTTCATATCGTAATCAACCACATATACACTGTTATCGAATTTCAGCGGTGTGAAATTTTTTGATGCAGGCACAGGTTTCAAGCCTGTTGCCGGAATCCGGTGATTATTATTCAACGATACTTTAACATCGCCGATAAGTGTAGGCCCATAATATAACACTTTGTGCTCGTAGCCGGTAAGCGAACGAATAAGATCTGCGATTTGGGATGTAGTGAGCTTATTCAACTCGTCTTCCGACAAGATATATGTGCCCGGATTGTCAGCACCGTATTTTGCATAACTCACCATCATTTTTTGCAGAATGGTGCGTTTATCCTGCTTCGCATCACTGCGTTTCTTCAAAATATCCGACACCAGGTTACGCAGTGTTTCTTCGTCCACCTTCGGATCGCTGAGTACATTTTCGAAAAGCTGTGTGGCTTTATCGAAGTTTTCGTTCAGGCCGGTAAGACTTACCCAGGTTTCCGTATTGGAGTTAAACACATTGAACGAGCAACCGAGTTTATAAAACTCCTGTTGCACGTCGGCCGCACTCATTTTCGATGTACCGAGGTACGGGATGTAGTCGATGGCTACCGGCAACAGTTTATCGTTGTTGGTTCCCATATCAAATACATAATAAAGATCGAAGAGCTGGTTCTCCGTATTCTGGTTATAGATCAACTTTACGTTGCCGTTCAATAGGGTACGGGCAATATCTGTATTGTAGTCGATGAACTTCGGCTGAATAGCCGGAGGCACTGTACCAAGTACATTTTTTACAAATACCGACTGATCTTCTTTATTTACTTCCACCGGTGTAATAGCCGGCTTCTCCACTTTCTGCACGTTGGTGTCTTCCCCTACCCGCTTATACACAACCACATAATTTTCGGGTGTGAAGTTTTTATTGGCGAAGTCAATTACTTCCTGTTTGGTGATTTTAGAAAGGCGGTCGATCGAGTTTACGGCCTGCTGCCATTTGATGTCGTTCACGAAAGCATCCACAAATGCCATTGCCCGCGACGAATTGCTTTCCATTTCTTTGGTTTTTTGCAATTTCAGATCGGTAATCACGGCTTTCATGAGCCAGTCTGGAAACTCGCCTTTTTTCAAAAGATCGAGCTGCGAGTACAGGAGTTTTTCCACATCTTCCAGCTTCTGCCCTTCTTTAGGCTCGCCAAATAAGATATACAAGCTGTAATCTTTCAGAACATACGCAAAGCTACCGCTATTCAATACTTTTTGCTGCTGATTCAGGTTCAGATCAAGTAAGCCCGCGCGACCGTTACTGAGCAACATATTGATAAGCGTGATCATATCCGCGTCGTGCGTCGCTGCACCCGGAAAGCGCCAGGCCATTGCCAGGTTGGCGGCATCCGGGCCGGTCACTTCTTTGCTGATCTTTTTGGTGATCGGAGCTTCCTGCTCGTAGGTGTAGGGCGTTACCGGTTTTGAAGGCATCGAACCAAAATATTTTTCGATGAGTTTGATGGTTGCATCCGGATCGAAATCGCCGCTAAGGCAAATAGCCATGTTATTGGGAACATAATTGGCGTTGAAATATTTCATGATCTCCTTCATCGACGGATTTTTCAGGTGATCGATGGTGCCGATGGTGGTTTGCGTACCGTAAGTATGCTTCTGAAACAGACCTGAGAAAATGGCTTCCCAGAGTTTACGGTTGTCGTTATCAAGCCCGCGGTTCTTTTCTTCATACACAGCTTCCAACTCGGTATGGAACAAGCGCAGCACCGGCTTACGGTAACGCTCGGCTTCAATTTTCAAAAAGTTTTCGATCTGGTTCGAAGGAATATCATTTACATAAACCGTTTGGTCGAAAGAAGTATAGGCGTTTGTTCCCTGCCCGCCAATACCGGCCAGCATTTTATCGTACTCGTTGGCAATGGCATACTTAGCAGCCACACCCGAAATACTGTCTATCTGATGGTAAATAGTTTTACGTTGTCCCTCATCTTTGGTAGTGCGATATACTTCGTAGAGATTTTCGATCTTGGCGATCTCTGCCGACTCTTTCGCAAAATCTTTCGTACCGAATTTATCGGTTCCTTTAAATACCATATGCTCCAGGTAGTGCGCCAAACCGGTTGCATCGGCCGGATCATTCTTGCTTCCGGCTTTTACGGCAATATAGGTTTGGATGCGCGGCGCATTTTTATACACCGTCATGTACACTTTGAGCCCGTTTTTGAGCGTGTAAATACGGGCTTTATACGGGTCGTTGAGGGCATACTCGAAGTTGAGGGACGGCACACCTTTGGCATCCTTAGTGGCAGCCGAAGGCTTGGGGGCTGGCTTAGCCGTTTGTGCAAAAGCCGTTACCGACATCAGCAGCAGACTGGCAGCAAAAACATGACTCTTTTTCATGGTGGAGTTGATGAAATGTTTAAATTCTGGTTAAGTTAAAGAATAAAATTGATTTGCCGAATTATTTGAAATCCAGACCATCCTGGTTTCCTTCCTGGCCGCCCATGCCTTTCATTTGCTTGGCGCGTTTAAAAATAGATGAATCCATCTTGCCGAACAGGTAAGTTACTGTAAAGCGGAAATAACGCGCTTCGCGCCTCCGCGACAGGTCCTGGACATAGTAAGGCGTTTCGTAATGCGTACCCATGCGCCGGGTATTGAATACGTCGCTCAGCGTGGCGTTGAAGATCCACTTGGTACCTATCATTTTATTGAGGGAAATATCCATCGAGTAAATTTCATTGGCTACACCCAACAACAGGATCTTAGGCGATTCGTAATTGCCGTTGAGCTGAAGCGTGAACTGCTTCGGAAACTTATACGACAAGGTGGTTTTGGCATTGTACGCGTAACCTTCGGCTTTCACTTCCGGCTCAGTAGGCACCACGAGGCCTTTGATATAGATATAGTAAGCATTCAGATTGATGGTCCAGTCGAGGTTCTTAAACAACGTGTATTTGAAGGTGTTCTCCAAACCATAGCGAATGCTGTTGTCGCCATTGATGCTGGTGTTCACCAACACGTTTGGATCGCCCTCCGACGGATAAGCGACATCGGTAATAGGTTGCTCCTCGTAACGGAAATAGCCCGAAGCCAGGTAGCTGCCTTTCGAAAAGATCTTATTATAGTTAAGTTCTGCAATGTTTTTAAACTCCGGTTTCAACTGCGGATTTCCGATGCGGTAATTCTGCTTGTCGGCAAACATCACAAAGGGCATGAGCTGGAAGAAATTAGGACGGTTGATCTTACGGCTAAAATTCAACTGTACTTCCTGGTTCTTTTTCAACTTTTTTGAAAAATACAAAGCCGGGAAAAGCGATTTGAGGATGTCGCTCGATGTTGAGGGGTAGCTATACGAAAACTTTTGTTTCTTATCGACGATGTTGCCTGCATAATACGACTGCTCGAAACGAAGACCTGCCTGGTAGCCTATTTTCCAGAACGTTTGGTCGCTGTAGTTCACATACGCGGCATTGATCATATCGTCGATCACATAACGGTTACTCATGATGCTATCGCGGCTGTAATCGTCGGTAGAGCCCACGGCGGCCGATGTGCTGTTGGAGCTCAGTGAGTTTTTGTAATACGCCTTGAGCCCGGCTTCGAACTTGCGCGTATCGCTCAGCGGGTTCACAAAATCGAGTTGGAACACCCCCTGGTTGGAATTTGAAAAGCCGTCGTTCTTCTGGTATTGCACCGGCA
>DAIUED010000080.1:1742-11390 GCA_036845295.1 Bacteroidota bacterium | reverse complement strand
CGGCATAGGCTTCGGTTCTATGGGTGCTTTTGGGATCGTCATCGCCATTCTGGCTTTAGTATTCGGAGGGCTTATTTACGGCCCAATTCTCACTTATTTCATTTCAGCAGCTTTTTTTGTAGTGGTGCGTGATAAGGTGACGATCTTTTCGGCTTTTGCGCACACACGGCGGTACCTGTCCGGAAATTTCTGGTGGACCTGGCTGATTATGGTCGTTGCGCTCATTGGCCTGAGTGTTTTACAAATCCTGTTCAACCTGCCAGCCAGCATCTTGTCGATGGCAGAAACCTTTACGCGAGTGCGGGAAGCTTCATCAGGCAATATAGCCGGTGGCGAACATTCGGTACTTCTTATCGTTTTTTACACCATTGGGCGTGTTCTCACCAGCTGTTCGTTTGCGCTACTGCATTTGGTGTGTGCGTTTAATTTTTTAAGCCACGAAGAGAAGCACGAAGGGCAGGGCATGTTGGGCAGAATCGACGAAATAAAGTAACACCTGAATACCTTGCCCCGCAAACTTATATATGGCTTAATTGTGCTGCTGTCGATGCTTGGTGCATCCCTGTACGGGCAATCACAGACGGTGCGCTACGACTCATCGCTTGTCTCCCAGGTCCGGCCTTCGCCCGAGCGGGAAAAAGAAGTGTTCGATGAGGTCGATCTGGGGTTCGCAAAAAGCGGCGAGAATGTCGATTTCAATCCTGTGGCGCGGTTTTTCTCCTGGCTTCTCGAAAAACTATTTGGCAATGCTACCGAAGGCGGTGTGCGAGCCTTTCAATGGTCGTTTATCGGGCTCTTGGTAGCGGCTGGTGTTGTTTTACTGGTTTGGCTTTTCAGAAGCCGTGGATTCGGTTCCGTACTCAAAGGCGACACCCGAAAGTCAGAATTCAGTTTTTCTGATGTAGATGAAGATATTAGCAGCATCGATTTTGAAGCGAAGATCAGCAGCGCCCTGAAAGACAACGACTACAGGTTGGCCATCCGCTGGTTGTATCTTAAACAACTTTTCTTGCTCAATGAGAAATCCCGCATCGCCTGGCAACCTCATAAAACAAACATCGACTATGCCAACGAGCTGTTTGGATCGCCCTTAAGGCAACCTTTTCGCGATCTGAGTCAAATCTATGAATACGCGTGGTACGGAGATTACCCAGTAAGTAGCGATGCTTTCGCAAAAGCGGAAGTGGCGTTCAGGCAATTTGAAAGACAAATCGGTGTTTAAAGGCAATCGCAAATATTACATTATCCTCGCTTCCATCTTTGTGGGTGTTATTGTGCTATACTACAGTCAGCCCAAACCCGTAAACTGGAACCGTACATACGCCAAGAACGATAAAATAGCATTTGGATGTTATGCCATCTTCAACCTGTTAGAGAACACCTACGGGCAAACAGTGGAAGTCAATGCGCAAGGCATCTATCATCTCAATGAAAATACCGAAACAGGTGGACAAACCTTGTTGGTGATCGATAACGAGATCGATTTTACCCCGCTCGAAGTCCGGAGTCTTTTCTCGTATGTCGAAAAAGGAAATACCGTGCTGCTTTGTGCTAATCAATTCGGGCAGGCCTTGCGCGATACATTTAAACTCGATGCCGAATGGAACCTAAACGAACTATCCTTTTCCTTCGATTCGCTGCTGATGAAGCCTGCATTCGAGATTGCCTACGTTGCTCCTGGTAACAATTTTCAGAAAGCCTATATTTACCCTAAAGTTGCATCGGAGAGTTATTTTTCGAGACTCGACACTGCATTATTTAAGGTTTCGGCGGTCAATAAAAAAGGACATCCCGTGTTGCTGGAAGCGCCTGTTGGTCCCGGAAAAATCTATATAAGCACCTTGCCGGACGTGTTCGGCAACTTATTTATAGTTGATCATCCCAATCGTTATTATGCATACACCTTGCTGAGTAAGGTTAAAAGCGGGGCGATTGTTTGGGATGAATATTACAAAGCTTATAACCGGCCCAGAGAAAGTTTGTTCGCATTTTTATTTTCGAGTAACGCCCTTTATATGGCTTACCTGGTTACAATGGTTGCCCTGTTGTTATTTATGGTCTTTGGGATAAAACGTAAGCAGCGGAGTATTCCTGTTATCAAACCTTTGGAAAACACAACCCTCGGCTTTGTGGATGTTGTAGGTCATGTGTATTTCAACTCGCACAACCACCAGCACATTGCGCTCGAAGCGATTCGCTATTTTTATTTCGATATCTTGCGGAAGTTTAACCTAAATCCCGCGCAAGCTGATGAAACATTTTACATAAATCTTCACCGGTTGAGCGGCGTCGATCTTGAAAAAATCAAGATCTTATTCCGCTATTGCGAAAATCTAAAAAATGCGCCAAGCCTCACGGAGCGGGATCTCCTCGAGTTAAATGACAGAATTACTAATTTTAAACAACAAAGCATCAGATAATGGAAGAATTTCAATCGCGTATCGACCTCACCGGCCTCACTCAAAAAGTGGAAGAGATCAGGAGTAACCTTTCGCAATACCTGGTTGGGCAACATCAGCTGGTAGAACACCTCATCATTGCACTACTCGCCGACGGGCATGTACTCATAGAGGGCGTACCAGGTGTGGCCAAAACCATGACGGCGAAATTGCTGGCCAAAAGCATTCATGCCGATTTCAGGCGTATTCAGTTTACACCTGACCTCATGCCGGGCGATATCACAGGTACATCGGTTTTCAATGCCAGGAGCAATGAGTTCGAGTTTCGCCACGGCCCGTTGTTTGCCAACATGGTGCTGGCCGACGAGATCAACCGCGCTCCTGCAAAAACACAGGCTGCCTTGTTCGAAGCGATGGAGGAGCGCCAGGTAACGGTTGATGGAAAAACCTACCCGCTGGATTTCCCATTTATGGTGCTGGCTACTCAGAATCCCGTAGAACACGAAGGAACGTATCGCCTGCCGGAAGCGCAACTCGATCGCTTTATTTTTAAGCTGCTTGTCAATTATCCGACTCTCGATGAAGAGGCAAGCATTTTGCAAAAGGCCAACCTGCAAAGTAGTCAACCCGATTTTAGTGCCGTGAAAACCATCTTGAATAAAACGGACATTGTAGGCTTACGTGATACGATCCAGCAGATTCATGTTGAAGAGCCGCTTTTCCGGTACATCGCACAAATCGTTTCGGCTACCAGGCAAAATCCTTCGCTTTACCTTGGGGCTTCGCCCCGCGCATCCATTGCCATCCTGAGGGCAGCTAAAGCCAGCGCCTGCATCAATGGTCGCGATTTTGTAAGCCCTAATGATATTAAACAAGTCATTGCGCCTGTGTTAAGACATCGAGTGGTGCTCACACCCGAAAAGGAAATGGAAGGCGTGAACGTTGACACTGTTATTCATCAGTTGGTTGATAAAATTGAAATCCCACGATAAACGATAAAATTTAGTTTATGTCTATTAGCTCTCCCGCCGAACTCGAAGGCATGCAAAAGATCAGCCAGGTTGTTGCTCATGCACTTCGCTGCATGCGCGATTATGCCCAGCCTGGTATGACTACCAAAGAGCTGGATGAATATGGTGCTTCTATGCTGAAACAAATGGGTGCAAGGTCTGCTCCAAAGCTCAGTTACGGCTTTCCGGGCTATACATGTATCAGTCTCAATCAGGAAATCGCTCACGGCATTCCATCTGACAAAAAGCTGTTGCAGCGAGGCGATCTGCTGAATATCGACGTATCTGCCGAACTCGATGGCTTCTGGGCTGATAACGGAGGCTCTTTTGTTGTGGGCGGTGTGGAGAACGAGCATACACCATTGGTAAACGCTTCAAAAGCTATTTTGCACAAGGCGATTTATAGCATCCGCGACGGAGTAAAGTTATCAGAAATAGGTCGCCTGATAGAAACGGAGGCTAAACATGCAGGTTATAAAGTAATTAAAAACCTCGCGGGGCATGGTGTGGGAAGAAGCCTGCATGAAGAGCCGCACGAAATTCTCAATTGCTATGAACGGTTCAATCGTCAGCGTTTTAAAAAAAATTCGGTAGTAGCTATAGAAACGTTCATTGCAACACACTCATACTATGCCGAACAGCAGTCTGATGGCTGGACACTGCTTGGAAACCGTGGTGGATTTGTAGCACAACACGAACACACCATTGTAGTAACCGAGGGCGAACCGATGATTTTAACAGCAGACAACCGTATTTGGAATTGAAATAAGCCATGAAGCGACTCAAACATATGTTGGGAGCGGTGTTTTTTACCCCGAGGCTCTACGTATCTACCGGCTTGGTGGTGGTAGTGTTTGTGTTTGCGTTTATTTATCCGTGGCTTTATATTGCTGGTGTTATCGCACTTTGGAGCCTTGTTCTGGCTGTTTTGCTGGATGTATTGTTGCTGTTTGTTAATCGAAATGGCGTCGCCGCGCGCAGAAGCAGCAAGTATGGCAAGTTGTCGAATGGCGATGAAAACGAGCTGTTTATTGAGGTAGCCGGGAACTATTCGTTTACGACACAGCTCGAGATCATCGACGAAATCCCTGAGCAGTTCCAGTTTCGGAAATTCAGGATCCTGAGAACATTGGAGGCAGGCGGCCGACAGAAGATCCGTTATACGCTGCGGCCCGTTTCGCGTGGAGAATTCCATTTCCATAACTTATTAGTATTTGTTGCTTCGCCGCTTGGTTTCGTTCGGCGCCGTTTTACATTCACGCAAGAGATGACGCTGCCCTGTTACCCGTCTTTCCTCAAATTGCGGCAATTCGAGCTGATGGCGATAAGCGACAGGCTGACAGCATTGGGCATCAAGAAGGTGAGACGCGTGGGCCACAGCACGGAGTTCGACCACATTCGCGAATATGTTCCCGGTAACGATATCCGGGCCATCAACTGGAAAGCCAGCGCCCGTAACCGTAGCCTGATGGTGAATCACTTTACGGAGGAGCGCGCTCAGCAGGTTTATTCGGTGATCAACACAGGCCGCATCATGCAGATGCCGTTCGATAAGCTGAGCCTTCTTGATTATGCTATCAACTCAGCGCTGGTGCTGAGCCACATTGCTTACATCAAGCACGACAAGCCGGGCTTGCTGACTTTTTCTAACGCCTTGCAGCAAGCTGTGGCTGCAGACAGGAAAGGGAACCAGCTTTACCGGCTCCAGGAGGCGCTCTATCATGTAAAGACAGATTTCTTTGAAACGAATTACGAAGTATTGTTGAGTCATACCCGCACACGGCTCACACAGCGAAGCCTTCTGCTTTTGTACACCAATTTTGAAACGCTTAACGGCCTTACCCGGCAGATGAAGTACCTGAGGCAGATCTCCAAAAGCCATTTGTTGGTAGTGATCATTTTTGAAAATACAGAACTGCAGAGCCTGCTCGAAGAAAAAGCGACGGACACTGATGGGTTTTATAAACAAACCATCGCCCGGAAATTTGATTACGAAAAACAGCAAATACGTCGCGAACTGCAGCGCGCTGGCATTCAGTGTGTTTATACCAGGCCGGAGAATCTGACCGTAGATACGCTGAATAAATACCTGGAGCTGAAGTCGAGGGGCCTGATCTAAATGTTAGCCCGGAGACTCGGGTATTGGGGCAGGTTAAACAAGCTGCGGCAATTTGAGTGCGGTGTAAGACGGACAACCGCTGAATGTATAACCAAAGCGCCTGGGAGGTGCCTGTTTTTTGATCCTGTTAGCGCAATACGCTTACTTTTTGTTGCAGGCTGCGTCCGGCTTCTGAAATGATGTTGACCATGTAAATCCCATTCTCACAATTAGTTTTACGTACAGCCTACCCAAAGGGGTAGATTTTTTCAGCAAAGCAGAGGATCAGTAAATCCCTGTATGGAAAATCGTCTTGCCGGATAATTACTTCGTCTTTGTAATTTCACATCACGGTCTGTTTGAACAGGTAGCAAGAAACCATGATCTTTTTTCAAAAAAACTTTCAAAAAATTTCAGATTCCCATCAAAAAGCCGGTCACGATGCATCGTGACCGGCTTTTTGAGTTTGGAGACCGGTAGTTACTCCACCGTTACACTCTTCGCGAGGTTGCGTGGTTGGTCAACGTTGCAGCCTCGCATCACGGCAATGTGGTACGAAAGTAGCTGCCATGGAATCACCGACACCAGCGGCACCAGGGATTCGTCCGTTTCCGGGATCTCGATGGCATAATCTGCCATACCTTTCACATCGTGGTCGCCGGCAGTTACCACTGCAATGATGCGGCCCTTGCGGGCTTTTACTTCCTGGATGTTGCTAACCACTTTTTCGTAATTGGCGCCTTTGGTGGCAATTACAAAAACAGGCATCGCTTCGTCAATAAGCGCAATCGGGCCGTGTTTCATTTCGGCTGCCGGGTAGCCTTCGGCGTGTATGTAAGATATTTCCTTCAGTTTCAGCGCACCTTCGAGTGCTACCGGAAATGAGTAGCCTCGGCCAAGGTAAAGCGCGTTGGCAGAGTCTTTGTATTTGGCGGCAATTTTTTTGATGGCGTCGTTCAATTTCAGCACTTCCTCCACTTTTTGCGGAATAGCTTCCATTTCGTACAAAAGCTGACGGTAGCGGCTTTCGGCCAGCGTACCTTTTACTTTGGCGACGTGCAGCGCCATCAGCGTAAGCACCGTTACTTGTGCTGTAAATGCTTTGGTGCTCGCAACGCCGATCTCCGGGCCTGCGTGTGTATAAGAACCAGCGTGCGTGGCACGGGCAATGGATGAGCCCACCACATTGCACACGCCGAAAATGGTTGCGCCTTTGGCTTTTGCCAATTCAATGGCCGCCAGTGTATCAGCAGTTTCACCGCTTTGTGAAATGGCAATCACGATGTCGTCGGCATAAATGATGGGATTGCGGTAACGGAATTCCGACGCATACTCCACTTCCACCGGGATGCGTGTGTATTCTTCGAACAGGTACTCGGCAACCATGCCGGCATGCCAGGAGGTACCACAGGCGACTACCAGAATACGTTTGGCATTTTTAAATTTGGTTTCATGCTCTTCGATACCGCCCATTTTCAAATGGCCGGTCGATGAATTGAGTCGTCCGCGCATACTGTCAAAAATGGAACGCGGTTGCTCATAGATCTCTTTCAGCATGAAATGGTCGTATCCTCCCTTTTCAATGGCTTCCAACTCCATTTCCAGTTCCTGCACATACGGCGTGATCTCTTTATCGCGAATGGTGCGGATCTTCAGATCTTCGTTGCGGCGAATGATGGCGACATGCTCGTCTTCGATATACACCACGTTTTTCGTATATTCAACGATAGGCGAGGCATCCGAAGCAATAAAGAACTCGTTATTGCCGACGCCGATCACCATTGGACTGCCTTTTTTTGCTGCAAACAAGGTATCAGGATCGTTCTTGTCGAGAATAAGGATCGCGTAGGCGCCAATTACCTGTTTCAGAGCGGCCATCACAGCATAGCCCAGTTTGATACCTTCATGCTGGCGAATGTCTTCGATGAGGTGGATCAAAACCTCCGTATCGGTTTGCGATAGAAAAGTGTGTCCGCGTTTTTCGAGCCCTTCTTTCAGGGAAGCATAGTTTTCGATAATCCCATTATGGATCATCACGAGGTCTCTGGTTTGGGAATAATGCGGATGCGAGTTCACATCGTTAGGTTCACCGTGCGTTGCCCAGCGGGTGTGGCCAATGCCGATATTTCCGCTTTTATCCTTATCCTTGCTAAAGTCCAGGAGATCAGAAACCTTACCTTTTTTCTTATATACATTCAAATCTCCGGAGTTGGAGATCATGGCTACACCGGCGCTGTCGTAGCCCCGGTATTCCAAACGTTGTAAACCTTTAATGAGAATGGGAAACGCCTCGCGGTTCCCGATGTATCCTACAATGCCGCACATAACTAATGTTGAGTAAAAACAAGGCTAATATAACACTAATTTGGTAGATTTATTGCGCTGTCTGCCGCATTTTTTGCCATACGCCACAGTAGGCAGCGGCTTGAAAAACGGGTTGTTTCCCAAACAGTTCTCAGGAGCAACCAACCGGTAATTAATGTAGATTTATTGCTTTTGGGCGCCCGGGCGGGCTCTTCCCCGCAATCTTTTTGCCTGGCTTCGAGAGCCTCAGCCAACAGGCAAGAGGATTTCCGCGTCGATCCCTGGCGCTTTCCAATCTATTGAACACGGAAACCCCACATGTTGAAGCGAAACTGCGTGAAGGATTGCAGTGAAAATCCTTTTGGGGGCTTCGAGAGCCTCAGCCCCCAAAAGATTGTAACGCAAAGCCTGCTCTTTTCGCCTGTTCCTTGACGGAAAGACACACCCAAAAAATGATGGCTCAAACAGCAGGAATGGGATCAGGTTCTCAAAAGAACTTCCGACAGCGGCTTCGGCAAACTTTTTACCGGATGCTTGATGCGCCGGCAATTGCTTCCAGCGCAGGTTTCAATTCCGGGAATTTGAAATGGAAGCCCGTATCGAGTAGCTTTTGGTTGCTAACCCGCGATCCGAGTAACAATACATTGGCCATTTCGCCGTAAAGCAGTTTCATGGCAAATGCAGGCACAGCCGGCATCCAATAGGGTTTTTTCAGCGCTCTCGCGATCTGTTCGGAGAAGTAGGCATTGGTGATATGTTCTCCGGCTACTGCATTATAGGTTCCCTCGAAAGCCTGATCAAACAAGGCTTTTATGATAACGGCCACCATATCGTCGAGGTGTATCCACGGCATGTATTGCCGGCCGCTGCCAATGGCTGAGCCAAAGCCCGATTTGAACAGTGGCAACAGCCGGTTCAAAGCGCCGCCTTTTTCAGACAATACGACGCCAATGCGCAGGATACTCATGCGAGCCGACAACGCCCTTACGTCGTTATAAGAACGTTCCCATAACTCACAGGTCTTCCATAGAAAATCCTCAGGTCCGCGGTCATTCTCAGAAAAAATGCGTTCGGAGTTTACCATGCCGTAAATACCTACAGCGCTTGCGCCAACAAATGAAGAGAGCTGAACAGCGCGACTTTCCAGTGTTCTGGTAATCAGTTTCATGGAGTTTACCCGCGAGTCGATAATGGCTGCTCGTCGCTTTTCTGTCCAGCGTTTGTCGGCCACGCCGATGCCGGCCAGGTGTACGATGTGGTCCACACCGTCGAAGGCGGTGGCATCTAGTTCCTGTTTATCGACGTTCCAGTAGAATTCCGGAACGGTTGCATCTTTACGCGGTGTGCGGCTCAGGATGTGCACCTGATGACCTTTTGCCACGAGTGCTTGGGTGAGTGCTTTCCCGATGAGTCCGGTTCCGCCGCTTATGAGTATTGTAGCCATGGTTTACTGTTTATGATTTACAAATTTACCCTAACTTTGTTTTAAACTATCACAAAAAAATGGATCCTATTTTCGATGTTCACATCCTCGTATGCACCAATCAGCGCAGCGGTACCGAGAAATTGAGCTGCGGTGAGGCGCATGGGCTGGAGCTGGTTGCTGAGTTCAAAAAACAGCTTAAAGACCTCAAGTCCGGCCTCAAAGTCCGGGCCAATAAAAGTGGATGTTTGGGTATTTGCGACCTCGGACCAACAGTTGCTGTTTATCCACAGGGCACATTTTATGTGGGCGTTCAGAAAAGCGATGTTCAGGAAATTGTGGAAGCGCATGTTGTTCATGGTACAGTTGTCAACCGATTGCTTCTCGACCAATGGCCGAAGACCTGAGCATACT
>DAIUED010000080.1:0-1732 GCA_036845295.1 Bacteroidota bacterium | reverse complement strand
GCATACTCCGGGAACCGGATTGGCTTCTGAAATTTGAAGCCCAGGCACGGAAAGATTTCGAGCTGGCAGGAGCCTCTTCATGCCTGCCTGTACTTGATACCGGAAGCCTTGAGGCCTTGCAGGCCTGCTTTCGCAACGCTGTGCTCGAGCTCGAGAGCAAGCAACTGCTTCCGAACCTGCTCTATCGCATCGATCTTACCGAGAAGCAGGTTAGCGACGCGGTGCGTAGCCAGCCCGGCAAAGCCGTGCCGGAAGTATTGGCAGAACTCATGATCAAACGCCTTCTCCAGAAGGTGGTGTTAAAAGAATGGTATAAGTAAGAACCTTAGAGGATAAGCCAAAGCCTGATTTCCTCTAAATGCAAAATAGTAGTTATGGAATTAATGATCCGAAAGGGAACCGAAACCGATATACCGGCAGCCCTCCGCCTGGTAAACGAACTGGCAGCATACGAAAAAGCGCCACTCGAAGTAGAAGTGACGCCGGAAGAAATGAAAGCCTGGGGCTTCGGCCCGGATAAGCAGTTCGATTTTTTTGTAGCGCAGACAGCTGAAGGGATCGTTGGCCTGGCTTTGTATTATTTTAAATACAGCACCTGGAAAGGGAAATGCCTGTTCCTGGAAGACATCATTGTAACCGAAAGCCATCGCGGAAAAGGCATCGGCAAACGCTTATTCGATGAGGTTGTGCAGGTGAGTAAGCACAGCAGCGTGCGGCGTATGGAATGGCAGGTACTCGATTGGAATACGCCAGCTATCGAGTTTTACAAGCAATACGGCGCCAGCCTTGATGGCGAGTGGATCAACTGCAAGCTCACTAACTTTCAGTTGGAAAGCATGTAGCATTTTTAGCGCTACTCATCCTGCTTAATCATCCGAATCGTTTGCGTCCTGTTTTTTTGCTCGGCACGGATAGTATAAATTCCGTTGGCCAGCTGGCCGATCATGATGGGCTGATTGCTTTCGGTAATCAAGGTGGATAGTACCTCTCGACCAAACATATCTGTAATGGATATCTTCAAGGCATCACCGGTCGTGTTTTTAACGAAGACTTCAGTTTTGGCCGGGTTAGGCGATAGACTTACCAGGAAGTTATCGGTTGCATGTAAGCTGTTGTAGCCTGTGCAAAGACTGACGCTTTGTGTAATGATGGCTATGTTTGAACATCCGTTACCATCGATACCTTCCACGGTATAGCTTGTTGTAGCGATAGGAGAAACGGTAATTGTTTCAGAAGACGTGCCCAAGGGTCCATCCGGGAACCAATTGTAGGTGACGGCACCGCTGGCGCCCAGAACCGTCTGATCTCCCATGCAAATAAGCGTTTGCTGGGCAGACGCACTAATTGTTGGCAGCGAATGAACAGTGATGCTTATCATTGTAGATCCTTTACACCCGTTAGCATCCGTGCCTTCTACCGTATAAATCGTGCTTGCCAGAGGAGACATTGTTTCCTGCCCGCTACTGGCCATAGGCCCGTTGGGCAACCAATCATATATGATGCCACCGCTTGCCATTAAGTTTACGTTGCTGCCTGCACACAGGCTTGGGCTGGATGGCGATACATGAATAAGGGGTAGCGGATTAACAGTTACTGTCAGAAATGCAGTATGGTAACAGCCATTGGCGTTGAAGCCTTCGATTGTGTAGGTGGTTGTAGTAGTAGGTGTTGTTACCAGTACGGAATTGAGGGTGCCGACCGGTCCATTCGGAAGCCAATTGTAAGTAAGCCC
>DAIUED010000079.1:4366-11517 GCA_036845295.1 Bacteroidota bacterium | reverse complement strand
TATGATATCCTGGTGAATAATGTCGGTGTATTTGAGATCAAAGATTTTCAGGACATCACCGACAAGGACTGGCATGCGCTCTTCGAAGTAAACGTGATGAGTGGCGTGAGGTTGTCTAAAAAACTACTTCCTGCTATGCTGAAGAAAAACTGGGGAAGGATCATTTTTATCAGCAGCGAGTCGGGTGTGAATATTCCTGAAAACATGATCCATTATGGCATGACGAAAGCTGCGATGTCGGCGGTGAGTAATGGTTTATCAAAATTAACCAAAGGCACAGAAGTAACGGTAAATACTATTCTGGGCGGTCCGACGTATTCCGACGGTGTAGCCAATGTTGTCAACCACATTGCGCAGGCACAAAACCTGAATCCAGATGCGGTCAAGCAGGGAATTATTCAGCAAACGAACCCACACATTCTGCTGCAGAGATTTATTAATCCTGAGGAAGTCGCCAACCTGGCTACCTTCATCGCAAGTCCGCTATCGATAGCAACCAATGGCGCCAGCCTTCGTGCCGACAGCGGCGTGCTCAAAGTCCTCTAACTTCAGGTTGCAGGAGTTCGAAAAATTGAAAGCGCAAGATGGATGACCACCTTGCGCTTTTTCTGTATCAGTCTAACAACCTTCAGATCTTTCAGCTGAATGTTGTGAACGCTTAATCAATATTTAATCACCATTTTCTGATCGGCTTGCCGGCCATTGATCACTAAACGGAGCATGTAAGCGCCGGCTGGCAGGTTATCACTGAATGATACTTGGTCTGTATGAATGCCGAACGACACCTGTCGTTTAAAAAGCACAGCCACTTCTTTACCATCGAGGCTATACAGCATTCCGCTTACCTCTGCATTGTTTATGGCCTGGTACTGAATGGTTAACTGACCCGAAGATGGGTTTGGAAAGACAGATAAGGAGGAGGATTTGGCGTCAACTTCGCTTATTCCGGTGGAAGTTGTGCCCGATGAGGCAGCTGTCAGGATCAGATTATCTGTTTTCATGGCATCGCCCGAACCGTCGTTACCGTTGCCGTTTACAGCAAGACCTGCAGCGTAAATAGCGGCTATACCCGACTGCGGAGCTACCCATTGAAAAGAAAACACTTTCGTGAACGGTGTTCCTGATCCGGCTGCTGTCGAAATGTGAACGGCATTTTTCCTGCTGCCTGAGGTGAGCGTTTTCGAAGAACCTGATATGCCAGTAATGGTGCCCGCGTTGCCTGCAGCTGTGGTTGTGCCGTTGAGCACAGCACATCCGAAACCGAACTTGCTGAGGGTTTGGTGAGTACACGTTACGTTGATGGTGTACGTCTGCCCAGGCACATACTGGTTAGCGGTAAAAGCCGGTGTTGCCGATATGGACGTAGTACCCACTGCTGTACCTGCATTGTGACATGAGGTGCAATTGGAATCACCCGGAGCGCCGGTGTATCCAGCGATACCGGTTGAGCGCATGATCACAGCAGAAGATAACACAACGATGCTGGCAATAGAGACAATAGTAAGTAGAGGTTTTTTCATAGCTTATGGATTAAAAATTTATTTTTTTACTGGTAGCATTTCTGCATAAAAGGTTACATGGACGCTCTCGGCTATTTTTTCGCTATAGAGCGCCGGCACTTTGATCTTGTGATCTGCTACTTTCACATCGAAAGCCGCATTCAGCACCAACTTTTGATCTTTTACTGTAATGGTACCGGTAATGGTGCGCGGCAACGAAACACCGTGCATATCGAGCTTACCGGTAATGGTAACATTGTAAGTGCCGTTTTTATGATAATCAACGGTTTCGTTGATCTTTCCGGTAAACGTGGCGTAGGGGTACGTTTCGCTTTCCATGTAGTTTTCGTTGTAATGCTCTTGCATGAACGAGGACTTGAACATAAATGCGTTTTGGGAAGCCCGCACGGCAAAATCACCGGTAGCGGCATTCAGCACCGGCTTTGCCACCGTATTGGCTGCATCGATGTTCTCGAGTTTAGTCTCGCTGAAAAAAGCGATCTTACAGGTTTCTCCCATGTAAATCTGGGCATATACGCCTGACACGGCTATTACAAAGGCGGCTGTCAAAAAGGTTTTCATCGTATTATTTATGTTTGTTTTACTCCCTGGCTCTTCCTTGTAAACTAAATACCCGCGAGATATTGAAGCCGACCCGCACGCCCCAATTATTCCACGATGTGTTGGTGTACATAAAATACTGATCTTCGGTTAAGCCGAAGGAATTGGTTAAATGCACTTGGAATACGTGACCGCCTGTTTCGATCTCATAGCCTACGCCAAAACTGTCGTAATATTTGCCGGTGGTATATTTATTGAGGCGGTAGCCGCACTCCAGGGTAATGGCCTGGCGCTTCGTGAATTTATAACGACCCAGAAAACCGGCGATAAAACAGTCATTCTTGTCGAATATATCGTCCACGAGGTTTACGTGTACCATCGCCATGGTTAATTGAAGCGACAAGCGTGAGCTGAACTTACGGGCTACCATAATCTGGTTGCAAAAAGAAAGCCTGTCGGAAACGTTCTGGTATTTGTTGATTCCGTCAATAGTAACGTTTTGAAGAAAGGTATGGTAAATTCCGGAAAACAAAGTCACGCTCACCGGCATGCCGCCTTCTTTGTTGGTCTGTTTTAGCAAGCGGTATTTCAGAAATGCGTCCGCGATCTTTTTTCCCGATGTGCGCCCCACGCCAAACATGAGGCGTGTGCCGTGGCAATACTCCAACGATAAGCGAATGTTAGCACCACCGTCGATTCCCCAGGCATTGTAAGGGCCCGAGTTGAAATCACCAAAGCGATGCGAGATCCTGAAATCGAGGCTGCGGCGACCTAAGACTTCCACCGTATGAAAATTAATAAGCCTCGTGGTTTTAAACGTCGCGCTGACGAATTCTTTTTTGGGTTGTTCCTTTACCAAACTCAGCAGATCCTGCGAATCTTGCGAAAAGCCCCGGGCGCCGGTTAAGGTGAGACAAAGCCCTACTATTACTTTTTTCATAAAAACGACTACACTCTTTTATTGACAATTCCTTTCGGCACCAAAGCCTTTAGTTGTTTGGCGCCCCAGCGTCAACCCATTTTTTAATTTTCACGATATCACACAGTGGAAGTTTGGAACCGTTTTGTGGCATTGCTTGTGCTGTACCGTCTTGTACCACGCTGCCATAAAACGTTCCATTAGCAGCGTCGTTCTGTACATCGGCATAGCTTGTAAGCGTATGTCCGCTGCCGGTGCCGTTGTGGCAACTTTGCGTACAGTTTGCCTCTACTATTGGCACAATATGCACTGAGTAGCTCATGGTTCCGGACGTATCGCATCCGTTTGCCGCATTGGGCAAGGCACTTTCCGGGTGAAGCTCTCTGAAATTGTCGTAATAGCAACTGCTAAGGCTCAAAGCCAGCAGCACGAAAGGAATTAAAAGAAAACGCATGTTTTTATTATTAATTATTTTTTGCTCCTTGCCCAATCCAAACATAGATAAGCTGCACCTGTTTTCCGGAAAGCGGGTCGTACGGCTTTTGTGGCATCCGGTTTTCGTCGGAGTACGAGATCAGGGAATGATAGAGTTCACTTTTGTCTGGCGAACCAGCTTCAATGCCGCCACTCATTAAACCCTCGTAAGTAGTGAGGTTAAACTTGCGGTGCTTCTCGTCGCCGTGGCAACCGCTAAAAGCACAATTTGAATTGATGATGGGGGCAATATCTCTGCTGTAGCTTACTTCGCCCAAGCTATCGAAAGATGTTTTGTGTTTGCAACTTGCAAATAGTAAGCCGCATAACGACAGAACCAATACAGGTTTCATAAAGTATGAATGTGAATAATGCCCCGAAAGTATGATCCAATCCTGAATAAATTCTGGAAAAGCGGAGACAGTTTTAGTTTTAACACATCACTTACGAAAAATAGTTGAGAAGATCGAGACTTGCGTGGCAAAAAAACAAGCGATACAATGACGATGTGCTGATTATGCCGTATCGGGCTACACGCGAGCAATGTCACCCAACATTCTACTTTCCATTGATGACCGTCATATTAGCATGTTGTGGCAATTCCCGGATTTTCGTCCAGTATTCTTCCCGTACATCTTCATCAATGTAAATAGGAAGCCTCTCACCATACAGCCTGTCGGTTCCGTCTCTCTTACAGCCGGAAATCCAATACTGGTCTCCAGATTCCACATCGAAATAATTGGCCTTGAAACCACGCCCGTTGAGGGTTTGAAAAGTATGGCCGGCATAATGAACCGACTTTCCTGATTTAGAATACGTAACGCGGCCAATACGTGCCGAGCCGATAAGGGAATTCTCGCCGTATTTGCTTTCTATATACATGATCCGTGTTCTTGTCATTTCTCTTTTTTGGGACATTTTAAACCCTAGCTGTATTTTATCCAGCTCCCCTTAAACATACATTGCGATGAACCATCCGACACACCGATTCCATGCGTTGTACGAAGATTTTTTTCGCATGCACAAAGGGACAACGTCTTCTATCCATTTCTTATTTTCTTCAATCAAAAATATAAGAACACTAAATCCAATGCAAATTATAAATACAAGAAAGTATATCTGCAATTCTGCAGAAAAAAAACAAAAAACGCAGAAACCAATGGCATCTACGTTTTTTGTGACTACTTATCTGTCGATTGTCGGAATAACAAAAAAGACTTCCGAAGCAAAACCTATACTAGCTGATCATATCGAACCCGGTGTATGGCACCAGCACTTTCGGAATACGGATGCCTTCCGGCGTTTGGTTATTCTCAAGCAGCGACGCAACGATCCTTGGCAGAGCGAGGGCGCTGCCATTGAGGCTGTGTGCCAGCTGTGTTTTACCATCGGCACCTTTAAAGCGGCATTTCAAACGGTTGGTCTGAAACGTTTCAAAGTTAGATACAGAACTTACTTCGAGCCAGCGTTGTTGCGCCGCACTCCATACTTCGAGATCGTAAGTAAGCGCAGATGCAAAACTCATGTCACCACCGCACAGTTTAAGTGTACGGTATGGCAATTCCAATTCCTGCAACAAACCGCATACAAATTCGCGCATGGTCTCCAAGGTGTCGTAAGACTTTTCGGGATGGGTGATCTGTACGATCTCCACTTTATCGAATTGGTGCAAGCGATTCAAACCGCGCACATCCTTACCATAGCTTCCTGCCTCGCGGCGGAAACATGGTGTATAGCCACAATTCTTGATTGGCAGATCGCTATCTTTCAGGATCACATCACGGTAAATATTCGTAATAGGAACCTCTGCCGTAGGAATCAGGTAAAGGTCGTCAACCTGACAATGGTACATTTGACCTTCCTTGTCTGGCAACTGGCCTGTACCGTAGCCACTATCTGCATTTACGAGAATCGGTGGCTGTACCTCATTATAACCTGCTGCTGTGGCTTTGTCCAGAAAATAGTTGATGAGTGCCCGTTGCAGGCGTGCGCCACGCCCCTTGTAAACCGGGAATCCGGCGCCTGTCAATTTCACACCCAATTCAAAGTCAATCAGGTCGTATTTGGTCGTAAGGTCCCAATGCGGCACAGCCTTATCGTGCAACTGAGGCACCTCGCCGTGCTTATTCACCACCTCGTTGTCTTCGGCAGTTTTGCCTGTAGGTACGTTCAGGTTAGGCAGGTTAGGAACCGTTACTAACAGTTTGTGAATGTCCTCTTCGATATGACGCAGCGACTCGTCGAACTTTTTCTCGCTGGCTTTCAATTCAGCCGTGCGCGCCTTCAGTGCTTCAGCTTCTTCTTTTTTGCCCGTCTTCATCAGTTCGCCAATTTGTTTGGCTATGCTGTTTGCTTCTGCTTTTACCTCGTCGGCCTGGCGCTGCGCCATTTTGCGGTTGTTGTCCAGCTCAATCACCGAGTGGATGATGGTTTCCGCATCCTTGAAATTCTTGATGGCTAAACGTTTCAGAACGTCTTCTTTATTTTCGCGTATATAGCTTAACTGTAACATAATTAGTGATAGACTACAAATTTATGATTAATTACTTGCCCGTTGACGGTGATGTTTAAAAAATAGATGCCGGCCGTCAGGTCTCCCAGCGCTATTTCTTCCAGGTGTTCACCCGCCTGTCCGCCTGGTCGCATGGCCCGGCGCACAGGCTTACCCGAGACATCCTGAATCTCAATTTGCATGGCTGCATCTGCAAAGAGCGTGTACTTCAGGCTCAACACATCCGATACTGGATTCGGAAATACCGAAAACTCAAGTTCGGGCTTAATATCGGCGAGCCCTACACTCGACTTGCTGATCGACCAAACCACCGAGTACGCATGTGCTGTTGGGTGGGTGCTGCTTTTGGAAAGCGTTGTGGTATCAACAGTGGTAAACGTAAGCACATTGTTGCCGGCATTTACCATCGCGCTGCTCACAAGCACCGAGTCAACGTTGTTGCCAACCAGAGTCGTATTCAATATCCAGGTCCGCTTCAGCGTATTCGGATTAGGCTGCACCAAACTGGTTTTAAACCATTGCGAACCCGCAGCAACCGACACTGTGCCTGTATTGGCCGGCGAGTAGGTGTCAATGGGATTGGTAAGACTATGAATTTTTTCGATAATTGTTTCGCGGCAAACCGGGCAAAACGGACTATTCAGGTAACGCATTTTACAATTCTGGTGCGGGCGAAACCATCCGTTTTCAGGTGCGGTTGTTCCGTGAGCGTAAACGCCCGTGGCGTTAATACCAAGCCATGGCGCCCACTTCACGGTGGTTGTATTGGAATTGGCCGTCATGTTTGCCGATTCGCCTGCATACGAGATCCCAGCCCAGTACTCATCTGAAAGGTCGGCAAATGAATGCCCCATCTCGTGCACAACAATTTCCTTAGCGGCACTGTGCATCGACGATACAGCAAAGGCGCCCCCGGCACCACCATATTCAGTAGAGTTGCCGAGAATAATTACCTGGTCGTAAGCCGGAAAATAGCTGGATAGCACACCATATACTGCCGACTGGTCGTTGCTGTATATCAGGCGATGGATATTGAAATTATCGAACTGCGTGTCGAAATAATTTGTCACTGTCATGACCGGACTGGCTGGCTCCGCCACATCGGTAGCCGTTCCCGGATGCGTCACACCACTTTGCGGCGATACGCACTTAATTGCAAATACATTGAAGTAATTTTTATAGTTAT
>DAIUED010000079.1:0-4356 GCA_036845295.1 Bacteroidota bacterium | reverse complement strand
TGAATGGCGGCGTATTCAGCAAATAGTTCGACATGGTTCCGGCATCTGTTACAAACTGTGGAATTTGTGCTGCCGTATAGCCGTCGCCCATCAACACCAGGTTAATGCGTTTCGATATCGGCCCGCTTTTCAAAAGCGTATCGACACCAAGCACGCTTTGCGCGCCCAGCCATGTTGCCAAAAGGCTGAAAAAGATCGTCAATTTATTTTTCATGTCGTAATAAAATAGGTTTAGTAGTCTTGAAGTTGATAGTCTCCGTGATCCTGATGGTCGTATAGTCCTCGTAGTACGGCAGCCTGACCGTGATCTGCCCTTTGGGTAAAGATATTAATTTGGACGTGATTTCGCCAGTTTCCTCATACAAATCGAATTTCTTATACAGCGGGTGCTCACTATAGGCCAGGATGACAGGCTTATGTGCCGAAGCCACCTCTATAGCCAGGTAATCCCTGCTTTTGGTTTTGGCCTCGTCGGGGTGATAATTGATCTTCGTGTCAACGACCGTCACCTTCAGTACCCTGAACGAAGTGAGCTGCTTCACTGTATCCCTCGTTGCTTCAATCGTATAAAAAGCGGTTTTTTCCGGCAATTCTGCCGGAGTTGTTTTCCGGATTTTGCAAGCATTAAGCAGCAACAAAGCAATAAGAGCGAAAAGAGTATAAACGATGGGTTTCACTGGTAACGTTGGTCTTTATTTTTATCTGTTTTTGGGCGTGTCCCGCGAATAGCGGGTCAGGCTATCACTCCAATCTTTTACTCCACTTCGCTGCGTAAAAGGATTTTCGTTCTATCCTTCACGCCGTTTTCATTCATATATATGAGTTAAACTCATCAACAACGTGTATCTGCACCAGGGACGGAGCGATTTGTTTGAGCTCCTTCGTTTGTTCCGAAGAGCAAGCAACGAGCGAGTCGCGACGGCCCGCCCGGGTGCCCAAAGCCTATAGGTCAGCGTTGTGTTCCGCTTGCATCCACCCGTTGGTTTCCCGTTTCATAAATCATCGCTACTTTATGGCAATTGCCAGTAAACACAAAAAGCCCACCGTTTCTGCGGAGGGCTTTTAAGTTGATGAATAGCGTCTTCTATTATGCCTCTACAGGAACAACAGAAACGTATGATCGGTTATCTTTTTTCTTTTTGAATACGACTTTACCGTCAACCAAAGCAAATAAGGTGTGGTCTTTTCCCATACCTACGTTTTCGCCCGGATTGTGCTTCGTACCACGCTGGCGAACGATGATGTTGCCTGAAATGCAGTCCTGACCACCGAAAATTTTAACGCCTAAACGTTTACTGTGTGATTCCCTGCCGTTGTTTGTGGAGCCCGCCCCTTTCTTATGTGCCATTTCTTATAAATTTAATGGTTATAGCTTTCGATTATTCTTCTGTTTTTTTAGCCGCTTTTTTTGCCGGCGCTTTTTTAGCTGCTGCTTTTTTAGCAGGCGCTTTCTTTTCGACAGCAGGCGTTTCTACTACCGGAGCAGTAATACCACGTTTGCTTTTTGGAAGGAATGTACGCACTGATTTTTCAGCTTTCAACTCTTCTTTCACAGTCTCGCCTTTTCCTAATACTCCTTGAATGAGGATTTGGGTAAGGTGCTGACGGTGGTTGTTCCATTTTTGGTAACCTTTACGACGTTTTTTCTTGAAAACGATCACTTTGTCGCCTTTTACGTGTTCGATTACTGTGGCCGCAACGCGTGCGCCATCTACGGTAGGGCTGCCGATAGAGATCTTTCCGCCGTTGTCAATTAAGAAAACTTTGTCGAACTCTACATTAGCACCTTCGCTAGCATCCAGGCGGTGAACGTACACCTTATTGCCACGTTCCACTTTGAATTGTTGCCCTGCTATTTCTACAATTGCATACATGGTGTTAATTGTTTTTGGGTTGTTAATAATTTTTAAGGACGGCAAAGATAGGCCTTTTTTCCTATCTGCCAAAGATTTACCGGCAAAAGCCGAAAGTTTTTAACATTTCGGGGCTGATTAAACCCCATAAGCCTTTTATGCCGCCTGGAATTATACAGATATGGGCGTCCGGGCGGGCCTCTCCGGGCTTCGCTGCGCTACGGTTTTTCCGGCCCTAAAAGGCCGGAAAGAACTAAACCCTGCGAGTCCCTGACGCGGCATCGCTGCCAATGGGTTTCCGCTTCCGGTTGATGAGCCAGATACCGGTGATGATTACCAATACCGCCAACAGCTGCATGCCATTCACGTGTTCGCCATCATACACGCCCCAGCCAATAGCTACTACCGGGATCAGGTAGGTACAACTAGCGGCAAAAACAGTTCCGGATAGTTTAATAAGCACATTGTAAACCACCACCGAAATGGCGGAACCCAAAATAGCCAAAATGCAAATAAACCCCAGTGAGTACATAGCCTCCGGGTTTTCTTTCGCGTGCTTTACCACATCGGTAAATCCAAACAGGTAAATAGCCGCTACCGGCCCAATCAGGCTAAACGACCAAACCGTGGCCTGCATAGAGTCGAGTTCCGACAAATAGGCCTTAATACCGTTTACGCTGATCGCATAACATAATGTAGCCAGTGCCACCAGCAGGCTGTACAATATGTTTTTGCTTTGTTCACTGCCATCGTCGCCATACATAACCAATACCACAGCGCCCACAAAGCCAAACAGCACGCCGGCCACCTGGTTGCGGCTGGCAGCCTGCCCAAAAGCCAGCATACCCACAATGATGGTAAATAAAGGTGTGAGTGCATTGAGCATCCCGGTAAGGCTGCTACTGATCTCTGTTTCGGCTTTGGTAAATAAAAAAGCCGGGATCAGGTTCCCAAACACGCCCATCAGCAACAGCCCTTTCAGGTTTTTTTTAAGATCGATCCGGAAATAACGCAGTTGAAAGGGTAGCATAAAAGCGGCAGCTATGGTAATGCGTAAAGCCGCTACCTCGTCACTGCTAAAGGCTTTCATGCCCTGTTTCATGAGTATGAACGAACTTCCCCAAACCAGCGAAAGGCCTATCAGGATCGTCCAGGAAAGCGCTTTTGTGTTCATACGGCAAACGTGCTAATCCAACCTGTTGAGTACCGACAAACAAATCCGTAACAATACGCTGCAGGTAAATACGTTGAAAACGATAGTGAACTTGGTGACACGTCAGAAAAAATCAAGTAGTCAACGCCAACGCGTCGAGTTTCATTTGTTTGATCATGCTAAGCAACCCATTGGCCCGTGTGGGCGATAAATGCTCGGTAAGACCAATTTTAGTAATAAATCCCAGTTCGGCTTTGATGATATCGCTTGCTTTCTGATGCGATAGCACGCGGATGATGAGTGCAACCATACCCTTGGTAATAATGGCGTCGCTATCGGCCGTGTACACAACGTATTCGCCCTGCTTTTCGGCGTGAAGCCATACACGACTTTGGCAACCTTTGATGAGGCGGTCGTCCGTTTTATAACTATCGTCGATTTTTGGAAGGCTTTTCCCCAGTTCGATCAGGTGTTCGTATTTGCCTTCCCAGTCGTCGCCAAAGAGTTCAAACTCTTCCACGATTTCATTTTCAACCGCTTCTATTGTCATGGGATAAAGGTAGGCCTTTATTGGCATAAACCATAAAATCGCCAATTTATTCGCTCAAAATCAATCGAATACCACAGGGTATAACTTTGAACCATAATTATTGTATTTTTGCCAATTATTTATTTGTTTAGGGATTTCGAACCCTTGACCATAAACCCATGAGTATGAAGATCGGATTAGATATTATGGGTGGCGATTTTGCCCCTGAAAACTGCCTTGCAGGCGCTGTCGATGCCCTTCAGTTTTTACCGGCCGACGTGCGCATCGTTCTGATAGGCGATACCGCACAAGCCAAAGCCTACCTGAACAACAAGCAAATTCCTGAAGATAAGTTCGACTTTATCCACGCTCCCGACGTGATCGAAATGGGCGAACATCCCACCAAAGCATTGGCTCAAAAGCCAAACAGCAGCATTTCTGTAGGATATAAACTCTTAAAAGATAATCAGATACAAGCGTTTGCCAGCGCCGGAAATACCGGTGCCATGCTGGTTGGTGCCATGTTTAGTGTCAAAGCAGTGCCGGGCGTCATCCGTCCATGCATTACCTCTATCCTGCCAAAAGAAAACGGCGGATTCGGCATTGTGCTGGATGTAGGAACCAATGCCGATTGTAAACCCGATGTATTATACCAGTTTGCTGTATTGGGCTCTATCTTCGCCAAAGAAGTCTATAAGATAGATAACCCTAAAATTGGTTTACTGAACATTGGCGAAGAACCTGAAAAAGGGAACCTGGTAGCCCAAGCCACCCACGCGCTGATGAAAGACTCTAAAGATTTCAACTTTGTAGGCAACGTG
>DAIUED010000078.1:0-11657 GCA_036845295.1 Bacteroidota bacterium | reverse complement strand
AAACCCCAAAACAAACAAAGCACCGGGATATTCCGGCGATTCGCCAATATACGGCAAGCCATCGGCCGTGGTTCCGAACATCCCTTCCCAGGAAAAATCTTCGGTAAACGTCAATGCAGGCATTACCTTGTGCAACATGGCTTGCAGTTTGCGCGATTTGCGCTCTTTCAACCGGTTCTGAAAAAGCGTGTGCCCCGTTTGCGCATCCTCGCCACCAACCAAAAACCGGCCATCGTCGGTACTACGCATATACAGGTAAGGCGATCCGGTATCCCATACCAGGGTTTTCCTGAGCCTGGACGGCAGTTCAATATTCTGCTCACTAACGCAGGCATAGGTATAGAACACGTCCGCCGTTTTTTCTTTCAACATGTCCACCGCTTCGTAGCCAGTACAATAAATCACTTTGCGACATTGGACTGTTGAGCCATCAGCAGCTACAATCAGGTTACTTCCATCACGATGCGTTACCTGCCCGATAGGGGTTTGGTCGTACACCCTCATTCCTTTTTGCACGCTGTTCGCAATAAGAGCGTGCGCTAAGCGATAGGCATCCACGCTTGCGGCCACATCCGATAGAATTCCACCGTGGCAACGAATGCCGTAGTCGCGCGCTATATCCGCCGGCTCCAGCCAATGTACTGAAAGCCCGTGCTTGCTTCGCCTATCAAATTCGCGACGCAACCAGGAGAGATGTTTCTTTTCGCGCGCAATATATAATGACTGCTTATATTCGAACCCGCAGTCCAAATTGTACTTTTCTACGAGACTCCCGAGTTGATGAACAGCCTCAACCCCGGCACGGTAGCACAACGCCGCCGCATCTTCCCCGATCATTTCCGCCAATTGGAATAAGGGAACATCGATCTCGTATTGTAGCATGCTGGTCGTAGCAGCCGTACTGCCGGTGGCAATGTCGCGCTTATCGATCAATACCACGTTGTAACCTTCCGCAACCAAAGCATGACTGACCAGCGCACCGGTAATGCCACCTCCGATCACGGCAACATCGCATGTTTCCGCTACCCGTTGCATGGAAGGATAACTGTGAAGCAAGCCGTTTTTAAGCAACCAGAAAGATTCGTAAGTTCTGAGACGCATGTTGTAACTGAAAAGTAAGGAGTCAGCGAATTGCATGCCCCCCGCCAACAGCGGCGTTTAGCTGCATTGTAGAAAATATTCCACGATGTAAATACCAGGAATTCTACACAAAAGGTACTACGCAGAAGTCGTCAGTATGTCTGAAAAAAATTAGTACTCAAATGTACCGAACGCTGAACTGATCGTTACTTTCTTACCGGTATGCGCCTCTACCCGGCCTATTACCTGTGCGTCGATATTGAAAGAGCGTGAAATGTCGATGACTTGTTGGGCATGTTCTTCGGGTAAGTATATCTCTAAACGATGGCCCATGTTAAACACTTTATACATTTCCTGGTAGTCCGTCTGGCTTTGCTCCCTGATTAGCTTAAATAACGGAGGCAATGGAAACAGGTTGTTTTTAATTACATGCACATTATCTACAAAATGCAGGACTTTGGTTTGCGCCCCGCCGCTGCAATGAACAATGCCGCCTATCTTGTCTCTCAGGCTGGCAAGTACTTTTTTCACAACCGGCGCATACGTCCGGGTGGGCGATAACACCAGTTTTGCGGCGTCGATGTGTTCGTGTACGGTTTTACCGGAGGCATCGGTATAACTCACTTCCACCTTGTCGGTTAAGTTGAGTTTGCCTGAATACGTCACTTCTTCCGGCAACGCGCCGTCATACGATTCAGGATATTTTTCTGCCACTGCTTTATTGAAAACGTCGTGGCGGGCACTGGTGAGCCCATTGCTTCCCATCCCACCGTTGTATTCTTGCTCGTAGCTCGCTTTGCCAAACGACGCAAGGCCCACAATAACGTGACCGGGTTTAATGTTATGGTTAGAGATCACCTCATCGCGTTTCATGCGGCACACCACTGTACTATCAACAATGAGTGTGCGCACCAGGTCGCCAACGTCCGCCGTTTCTCCGCCGGTAGAACGGATATCAATACCATTAGCACGCAAATTTTGCAATACGTCTTCTGTGCCGTTGATGATTGCAGAAATCACCTCTCCCGGAATCAAGCCTTTATTTCTGCCAATGGTAGATGACAATAAAATATGATCCGTAGCGCCCACACAGATCAGGTCATCGATGTTCATGATCACAGCATCCTGGGCTATACCTTTCCAAACACTCATATCGCCCGTTTCTTTCCAGTAAAGATATGCCAGCGATGATTTGGTGCCTGCACCGTCGGCATGCATGATAACGCAGTGCTCGTCGCTCCCGCTTAGGTGATCGGGTACGATTTTGCAGAACGCCTGTGGAAATAATCCTTTATCGATCTTGGAAATGGCATTATGCACATCTTCTTTGGAAGCGGAAACACCGCGAAGGTTATATTTGGTATCAGACATCTTTATTTTTCGTTAGCCGCTCGTACCTGGGCCCAAACCCTTGCAAACAAGTCGGCGTGTGTTTTAAAAAACTTCTTTTGCTACCCGCTTGGTACTTTCGGAAGTTCCCATGGTGTAGTAATGCAGGCAAGGAACGCCTGCTTTCTTTAATTCCTTACTTTGCTCGATGCACCATTTCACACCTACCTCTTTCACTGCCTTATCGTCTTTGCATTTCTCCAGGTCGATGTATAGATCCTGAGGCAGATCGATGTGAAATACTTTTGGCAGGGCAATGAGCTGCTTAAGCGAAGAAAGTATTTTGAGGCCGGGGATAATAGGTACATGAATATCGTTTTTACGACACAAGTCAACAAAATCGAAATACTTTTTATTATCAAAAAACATTTGCGTCACGATATAGTCGGCGCCTGCATCTACTTTCGCTTTCAGCCACTTCATGTCGCTGTATAAATTTGGCGCTTCGAAATGTTTTTCGGGATAGGCCGCCACGCCCATGCAGAAATCGGTTGGTGAGGCGTCTTTCATTTCGTCGTCGAGGTAAATGCCCGAATTCATGTCTTTGATCTGTTTCACAAGATCGATGGCGTAATTATGTCCGCCGGGCTCAGGAACGAAACTCGATTCGGTTTTAATGCTATCGCCACGTAGTGCCAGTACATTATCAATACCCAAGAATTGCAGATCGATCAGGGCATTTTCAGTTTCCTCACGGGTAAAACCGCCACAGATAATATGCGGAACGGCCTCCACATCGTACTTATTCATAATGGCTGCGCAGATACCAACCGTTCCCGGTCGTTTGCGAATGCTTACCTTTTCAAGATAACCGCCGGCCCGTTTTTTATAAATGTATTCTTCACGATGATACGTCACATCGACAAAGGCCGGTTTGAATTCCATCAACGGATCGATGCCGTCGAAGATTGACTGAATGCTTTTTCCCTTGAGTGGCGGAAGGATCTCAATAGAAAAAAGGGTGTTTTTCGCAGATTTCAGATGTTCGGTGATTTTCATAAACAAGTATTCAGGCTGCAAATGTAAATAATTAATCACGAATTAAATACAATGCCCGAAGATGTTACACCGCCCCAAACGGCGTCTTTTTTAAAAACGATAGCCTACCGACAGGTTCAGCTTGAAGCTATTGATGGGAAAGTTATTCCCATAATAGTTGTAGTAGTAGTTAGTGTTGTTGTAGTTTTTAGGATTATTCACCAGGAAATCGTCGGCATGGTAACCGACACCGGCTAACAGCAGCATATTAAAGTTCTTGTGGATCCGGAACAATAAACCGTTGTCGAGCATAAAGGTATAACGGTTCATCACAAAATTGCGAGATGTATAAGACGGCGTGTAACCCATTGGATCATACACGTATGAATCGTAACGGCCGTTGAACTGAGAAAACCCGATGTAAGGCCCTATAAAATGCGTTACAACGCGCTTTCCGCTGGTGTGCAGGTGAAAGCCCAAACCACCCTCGAAACTTTTAAGACTATACTCAACATTGCTTACACCATTAAACGACGCGGAGCCGAAAATAGTGTTGGTAGGCTGGTTGAAAAACGGCGGGGAAAAACCGACCGAAACGGGAACGTGAAGATGAAACAAGCCATCGGCAAACTCACGCAGATAACTCAACCCAAAACTACCGTTAAGTGGCTCCATTAAATTGAGAAATGCCACATTTTTATTGATTGTAGCGTCATGATAAGCAGCAAGCCTTACCGAATCGGCGTAATGCCTCTGTTCCGAACGCCGTTGCGCTACCGAGTTGCGATAGGCGACATCGAGTGGAACCTGCGCAGGCGCCGCCGGCGGCGAGTTGAACGTTTCATGGGCACCATTCTGATAAATGATCAATGCGACCTCGCTCTTGGGAACAGTAATGAGCGGCCCGTCCTGGTAAGTAAACAACTTATATTTAATTTCTGTTGGCGTTACTTCCAGTACTTTTACCTCGGTTTTGGAATTATCTCTCTTAAAGAGTTGATCCTGCGCAAACATGGCGCCAGTACCAATAAATGCTGCAAAAAAACAAAATGCGTGCTTCATAAAAACGCTGATTTACCTATTATCTAAAGTACGGAAATATTTAGAACAATTGTTTGCTCAAAGGTATTATATTTCTAAATTTGGCTAACTTTTTAAAAAATCCCAAAAACCCGTCACAATATGAGCAAAATTAAAGTAGCCAATCCTGTTGTAGAGCTGGATGGCGATGAAATGACCCGCATCATCTGGAAATTCATTAAAGACAAACTGATCATTCCTTACCTCGACGTCGATATCAAATATTACGACCTTGGCATGGAATACCGCGATCAAACCAACGACCAGGTAACGATCGATGCCGCAGAGGCGATCAAGAAATACGGCGTGGGCATTAAGTGCGCCACCATTACTCCTGATGAAGCTCGTGTGAAGGAATTTAACCTGAAACAAATGTGGAAATCGCCAAACGGAACGATCCGTAATATTCTCGATGGAACCGTGTTCCGCGAGCCGATCGTGTGCAAAAATGTACCGCGTTTAGTGTCTAACTGGACAGCTGCGATCATTGTTGGCCGTCACGCTTTTGGCGACCAGTACCGCGCCACGGATTTCGTTGTTCCGGGCAAAGGCAAGCTCACGATGAAATTTGAAGGCGAAGACGGAAAAGTGATCGAGCACGAAGTATTCAAATTTACGGGCGCCGGCGTTGCGTTGGGTATGTATAACCTCGAAGAGTCGATCCGCGGCTTTGCCCACTCATGCTTCAATGTGGCCCTGAACAAAAAATGGCCATTGTACCTATCCACCAAAAATACCATTTTGAAAAAATACGATGGTCGCTTCAAAGACATTTTCGAAGAGATCTACCAAGCCGATTACAAAGCTAAATTCGAAGCTGCCGGCATTGTTTACGAACACCGTTTAATTGACGATATGGTGGCATCTGCCCTTAAATGGAACGGCAACTTTGTTTGGGCCTGCAAAAACTACGATGGCGACGTTCAGTCAGACTCGGTAGCACAAGGCTTTGGTTCCCTGGGATTAATGACTTCTGTATTGATCACGCCAGATGGCAAGATCATGGAAGCGGAAGCTGCTCACGGAACGGTGACTCGCCACTACCGCGATCACCAGAACGGAAAACCGACATCAACCAATCCTATTGCCAGCATTTTTGCCTGGACTCGTGGCTTAGAATTCCGCGGAAAACTTGACAACAACCAGGAATTGATCGACTTCTGCCACGCACTCGAAGCTGTTTGCGTTGAAACGGTAGAAAGCGGGAAAATGACGAAAGACCTCGCGGTATGTGCTCATGGAAACAATGTAAAACATGGCGAGCACTACCTGTACACCGAGGAGTTCCTGGATGCTATCGACACGAACCTGAAAAAGAAACTAGCGAAATAAATCCCTATCTTTGCCAAACGCAACCGATAACGGAAGCGTTTAACCAAAAAGATCATGAACCAGGAACTATTTGACAGGGTTGAAAATGCACTGAAAACCATCAGGCCTTATCTTGAAAAAGACGGCGGTGATGTGGAGCTGCTCGAAGTAACCGATGAGCATACCGCCATGCTTGAACTCAAAGGCGCGTGCAGCACCTGCAGCATGAGCCAGATGACCATGAAAGCAGGCATTGAGGAAACCATTATGCGTGCCGTGCCGGAGATAAAAGCTGTGCAAGCCGTCAAATTATAACCTTGCTAATCCGTTAAAAGTCCTCACGCATTCGTGAGGACTTTTTTATTTAACGAAATTAACGCGGTTCCGGCTACACATTTACAGTGCCCTGCGCGTTCAATCATTAAAATCAACTATTCTTTTCTGTTATGCCACTTGTTCAGCTAACCAACGACCCACAGTTCATCGAGCGCATCATCGATCTGCGCTACGAGATTCTCCGCAAACCGTGGAACAAATCGCGCGAGACTGCCACTGATGCGCTGGAGAGCCACTCTGTAAATGCATACATTGAAGAGCACGGCACTGTGATAGCTTGCGGACGTTTGCAGGATAATGGCGGAGGCTGTGGCCAGGTGCGTTACATGGCCGTAGCCAGTGGACATCAGGGCAAAGGCCTTGGCAAAGCCGTGCTTCAGAAACTCGAAGAACAAGCCTCCAGAATGGGCATTGACACCATCGAACTTCAGGCCCGCGAAAATGCTGTTGCGTTTTACCAGGCCAACGGTTATCACATCCGCGAAACATCCTTCAAACTATGGGACCTCATTCAGCATTACCTGATGACAAAACAGCTCCTCTAAAATCCCTATATTTAGTCTGTTGGAAAACGTTGGCCGACATATCTTGTTCCTTTGCTCGTGGTATCCGAATCGCGACGACAAAAGCAATGGAATTTTTATCCGCCGGCACGCGCAGGCGCTGGCGTTGCAACACAAAGTAACCGTGGTGTTCGCCAAATCGGTAAGCACTATTTCCGGGCCACAATGGGTGAGAAACGAAGATGAGCATATCGAAGAGTTCCTGTATTTCTATCCTAAACTCAAGACAAAGCTGCCGGGCATCAGTCATCTTCAAAAATTCCTGAACCTGAAACGTGCCTACCAGCAACTAATCGATTCGCTCCCAAACCAACACTTTGACATCATTCACGTAAATACCATTTTTCCAGCCGCCATCCCGGCACGGTACGCCCTAAAAAAATTCCCCGAAGCCAGCCTTTTTATTACAGAGCACTGGAGCGGCTATTATCCCGAAGACGGAAACTATCGCGGAAACCTGGTCGTATGGTACACCCGGCAACTCGTGGCAAGAGCCCGCGCGGTGCTAGTCATTTCCAAAAAACTCGAAGAGGCCATGAAATCGCATGGTCTCGAAAACCGGTACGAGCTTATTCACAACGTGGTAGATACGACCATTTTTAAACCGCTGCCGGAACTAGCTTCCGCGGAAACCGTGTTACAGATTCTGCATGTGTCCTCTCTCACAGAAAGAGAGAAGAACATTTCCGGCATTATTGCCGCAGCTTCGTTGCTACGCCAGAAAGGCCGTTTGTTTCACTTAACACTTGCCGGCTCCAACCCGGAGGAAGAAGAAAGTCACAGAAAAATGGTCGAGGCACACCATCTGACGGCACAGGTAACGTTTTGCGGCTACAAAACCCCGGATGAAATTGCTGCATTGATGAACCGCTCCGATGTGTTTTTACTATTAAGCCACTTTGAAGGTGCGCCGGTTGTTGTTACCGAAGCGCTTGCCTGCGGGCTGCCAGTGATTAGCAGCCGTGTAGGCCAGGTGGAGGCGATGATACCGGAAAACATGGGTAAGGTATTACCAAGCCCCGATCCGGCGGTTTGCGCCGATGCACTTTATAGTTACAACCGCCTGAATTATTCCGACAAAGCAGCCATGCACCAATACATTAAAGACTTGTATTCGCCGGAAGCTGTTTGCAGAGAAATCAGTTCATGCTATAACCGCTATACATGAGATGCTAAAAAAAATCCTCTTCACACTGTTTACACGCAGCTCTGTAGCGTTGATCAACCTGGCGGTATTACTAATTACTTCCAAACAACTCGGAGGCGATATCCGAGGCCAGATCAGCTTGCTGATTCTCAACATTGCCATTATCCAGGTTGTTAATGAAGTTTACACCGGCTATGCGCTCGTATATTTCATTCCCCGGTTTTCACTTAAAACGATCTACCGGCATGGTCTGGTATGGTCGCTGGCCTGCATTGTCCTTACCACGCTTACCCTCGTTGGCATCAACCTTTACCATCACGTGTCAGTAAATGCATATTGGGTGCATATTGCCATACTCTCCCTCATTATCATTGTGCATTCGTTTAATGGCGTGGTCATTCTGGCCAAAGAACGTATCAGGCTCTACAATTTCCTTAATTTCTTTCAGCCCGCTCTTTTGCTCTCCACCCTGGTTATCCTCATCTTCGGCTTCAGGCTGCGCAGCATCGATAGTTACGTGTTAGCGTTGTATGTATCGTTCCTTGTATCACTTGCCATATCCGGTTTCGGTATTTATCGTATTTTCCGGAGCCGCGAACCTGCCCTCCCACCCAGTCAACCAGCCAGCATTCTCAGAAAAGGCTTTTTTAACCAGCTCGCCAACCTGTCGCACATGCTCAGCAACCGCTATAATTTTTACCTGTTAAGCAACAACGTATTGGTAGGAATTTACTCCAGCTCCACCTCACTTATCGAATCGGTACTGATTATCAGCAATAGCGCTTCCACGATCATTCTCACCTACATTGCCAATAAACGCAACGACCAGCAAAGTACCACCGTTACATTTTTCCTGTCTAAACTCTGCTTCCTGCTGAGCCTGGTGTGCGTGCTGGTTTTGATTCTTATCCCTGCAGAGTTTTTTACGTTCCTGCTTGGCAAGGATTTCAGCCAAACCAAAGAAGTGATGTTGTTGCTATCCCCGGGCATTCTCTGCATCAGCTTCTCCACAGTTATCAGCCATTACTTTTCGGGCATGGGCCGTCAACGGCTGATCGCTACCGCCAACCTGGCGGGTCTGGCAACGACCATGGCTACCGGTTATTTTCTCGTAAATCAGTTTCAGCTGCGCGGCGCCTGTTATGCCGCCTGCCTGTCGTACTTCGTGGCAAGCATGATCATGGTGATGATGTTTATGCGCGAACATAAGCTGTCTGCCGGATCGCTATTCAGTATCCGTAAAGACCTGAGAACGCTGAAAAATATCCGCTAGAGATAAACCCGCGCTAGTGCAGGTGCATAACCTGTTTCACAATAAACTGAACCATGGTGACTGTGCAGGTAAAGATAAACGACCACATCACGTATTTTCCGCCATGATCGCGTTTGAGAATGAGTTGAGCCACCAGCAGGCCGATGGTGAGCAAAAAAGGAATTAGGGCTGCATGGTAATGCAGCGACTCCGAAAGATGACCGCGCAAGAGGCTGATAAAAGCACGTTGCAGGCCACAGCCCGGACAATCGATGCCGAAATGCGCTTTAAAAAAGCAGGTAAACAAGTGCTGCTCCAGCCAATCGATCATGACACTAAACATAAAAAAGTGCCTCCCGAAAACCAAGAGGCACTTTTAGACTTGGGATTGATTATCGTACCATATCCCACGGCATTGCGGCAAACGCAGCACCTATGATGGCAATGTAAACGATGATGAATACAATGTATATGCAGGAAAGGATTAAACCGATGATGCCGCAAATACGACCGGCTTTCAGGTTATTGAATGAAGACAGTGTGTAGCCGGAAGGATTGGCTTTGTATGCAGCCATACCTTTGGAAGCCAACACAATAGCAATAATACCCAGCACGATGCCGATGATACCATAACAGAAACAAAAAACGATTGAGAGGATACCCAACACCAGAACAGCCGTTGAATTAGGGACCTGGCTCTGGCCGAATTGGTTATTTATTGGATTTACCGGCGGTTGACCGTACTGAGGAGGTTCGTTTGAGAACTTATTTTCTTCCATATTTTTTTATTTTTTGCTAAGATATAAAAATTTCGTTCACCCCTTTACGTCCGCAAAAAAGTTTCATTGGTCTATGCGGCCGGCTTGTTGGTAAAATACTGAATTTTAAAAACCAACTTTTTTAGACAACCGCCGTAAAAGATGAAAACACCATCAACATTCTACCCAAAACCAGAAGAACACAATATGAAAAATCACCTTAAACCATCCAGCATGAAATCATTTTTAACCGTTTCAAAAATTCCCGGCCATGAAAACTTTTTATCTACTCACCAGTTTGCTAGCGGCTCTGGCCGTGGCTCCCGTTCAGGCTCAACCCGGCATTCCTGCCTCTACGACTGACAGTCTTTCAGGCTTCGACCAGCAAGCCTGCCTCACCTTTTTTCAGACCCATCATTCCAATCCCAACGAATTTCCCGAGTTCCTCGGCGCCTCTCAACGGGCCTACATCCGCCAGGCATTTTTCTCCCCCGCCTCACGCCCGCCAGGACAACATCCGCTACCACAACAAGCGTGTACCAATATTGATTTCGAGTCGGGTAACTTCAATGGCTGGACAACCTCTACCGGCTTCAACCCTGGTTTCAACGCGGCTGGCTGCTGCCTGAATGCAGGCGGAGCCCAGCAAATTACTGCTGCGGGAACCGATGCCTGCGGTGGATTTCCAACGGTTGCCCCGGGCGGCAATTTCTCCGTTCGGCTCGGAAACAATGGCACCGGCGGCGTTGCCGACCGCCTCGAACAAACCTTTAATGTAACAGCGTCGAATGCCAATTTCACTTACCGGTATGCTGTTGTGTTCGAAGATCCCGGCCATACGCTGGCCGACCAACCTGGCTTCCAGATAGAGATGCTCGACTCCTCGGGCAACCAAATCCCTTGCACGTTCTACAATGTAGCAGCCGGGCAAAACATTCCGGGGTTCGTTAATTCGGCTACTTGTGCCAATGTGGTTTACAAACCATGGACCAACGTGAGCGTTGACCTTACATCTTACATTGGACAAAATGTAACGATTCGTTTCACCACCTACGATTGCGCCCTCGGCGGGCATTATGCATACGCGTACATCGACGGAAGCTGCATCGACTTCAACATCAACCAAAATGCAGTGCTTTGCCAGGGATCTGCTGTGCAACTTTCTGCGCCGACAGGCTTCGCTTCTTATACCTGGCACCTTCCTGACAACTCCCAGCAAAACGGACCGGTAATAAGCACTGGCCTTCCAGGCATTTATACCCTCAACATGGTAACGTTTACCGGATGCCCAGGACCAACGATGACCTACACACTCGTTTCCTATCCGAAACCCAATGCTTCTTTTTTATCCAGCCAGTTATCGGCTTGCAGCTACTCGCTCCAATTTACCAATAACAGTACAATTAGCAGTGGCTCGCTAACGGCTTATACCTGGAGCCTGGGCGACGGCACCAACTCCGGCGCACAACATCCATCGCACATCTATACAACTATTGGCGCTTATACGGTGCAACTGGTTTGTACGAGCAACATGGGATGTACCGACACCGCAATGGCTCCTGTAAGCATCAGTCCATTACCTGTGGCAGCATTTACTGCCAACACCGCTTGCCTCAACAGTTCAAGCTCTTTCACCAACACTTCTTCGGTAAATACCGGTACGATCGTGTCATATCAATGGCATTTTGGGAATGGTGGCCAATCGGCATTGTTCGAACCAAACTGGCTTTATAGCTCGCCAGGAATTTACAGCGTTAGCCTCA
>DAIUED010000077.1:0-11667 GCA_036845295.1 Bacteroidota bacterium | reverse complement strand
TACTAATCGCATTGCTCCTAAACTGTTGAAAGAACTTGGCGTGGGACTGGTGAACGGGCTCATTTGTTCAAGCCTTATTTTGGGTTATAACCTTTTGGTGAGTGAAACCTGGACACTCGCGGCAACCGTGAGTATTGCGCTCTTTACGGTTATTATCTGCGCCTCTTTCCTCGGCACTTTCGTACCATTGACCATGAACAGGTTCAAGATCAATCCCGCTCTGGCAACAGGTCCCTTTGTAACAACACTCAATGATATCATCGGCATTTCGATTTATTTCCTGGTAGGCCGTTTGCTCTACGGCGTTCTGTAACAGTCACACCATGGAAATCCGCTCCTTAGATCAATTACAATCGAACACCTTTCCACTGGTGAGCCGCATCACTATCTCAGAAAACCTTACAGCCTTTCCACCCGAACTTTTTCGCTACAGCGAATCGTTGGAAATCCTGGATCTTTCCAACAACCTGCTCGATCATGTGCCGGATAGCATCGTGCGTTTCAAGAAACTGCGCATTCTTTTTCTGTCCGGCAACCGCTTTACAGAGTTCCCTCAGGTACTGGGGCAATGCACTAGTCTGAGCATGATCGGCTTTAAATCCAATCAAATCCGCTTCATTCCGGAGCATGCTTTCCCGGAGAATCTCCGCTGGCTGATCCTTACCGACAATCAACTGGAGTACATTCCGGCCTCCATCGGGCGTTGCAAGCCACTCGAAAAAGTAGCCCTGGCCGGAAATAAACTCCGTGACCTGCCCGATGCCATGCAGGCCTGCAAGAACCTGGCACTGCTGCGCATCTCGGCCAATAACTTCAATTCGCTTCCTTCCTGGCTGCTTTCCATGCCCAGGCTGGCCTGGCTGGCCTATTCGGGAAATCCATGCGCACCCGTACCGCCACCCAAATCGCTTCCGCTGCTCAACTGGGATCAATTGCGGATTTTGGAATTACTGGGGCAAGGCGCATCTGGCGTCATTTCCAAAGCGGAGCTGAAAACCGGAACGTTTCAGGACGAACACCTGCTGGCAGTAAAAATCTTTAAAGGCGATGTCACCAGCGACGGCTACCCGGCCGATGAAATGAAACTATCTGCCTTATTGCCGCTTCACCAGCATTTGGTACAGGTGCTTGGGCAAATTTCGGAGCACCCCGACGGTAAAGATGGCCTCGTGTTTAAACTGATACCGGCAGGATACCGGAACCTTGGGCTGCCGCCTGATTTCAATAGCTGTTCGCGCGATACATTTAAGCCCGGCACTGTTTTTCACCTCCGAGACATTGTATCTGTTTTAAGGGCAGTTGCCGACGTTTCCTGTGCGTTACACGACAATGGCATTCTGCACGGCGATCTGTATGCGCACAATACGCTGATCAACAATACAGGCCATACGATCTTCGGTGATTTCGGCGCGGCCACGTATTATGAGCGGGCTTCTGAAAATTCGAAAAGCCTGGAGCGACTCGACGTGCGGGCTTTTGGCAACCTGATGGATGATCTTCTTAATCACTTACATACTGAAGAGCGGCAATCGCCTGCCGTACACGAGTTGCATCTATTGAAAAAAATCTGCTTGCTGAACGAGGTTCTTCTCCGGCCTGACTTCCATTACATTCTGAATAAACTCAACATGCTCCAAAGCGACTAATTTTTTTGGCGTCGTTGTCGGCTACCAGTATCACGTTAGCGTAACATTAAAACATAAATTGTCCGGAAGAAGTCTCCAGCCCTGCGGTCTGAGATTTATTTCCTTAAACTGTTGAAACGCTTGATGGCCACCAGCTGATCGTAGTACGTGCCACGCTGACGGTGGTACACATAAATTGCATAGTCGTTTTCCGTTTCCCAGTGACTTCCTTCAGTCATGGTGTCGTCGCCTCCTTTTTTATCATCGCGCAAGTACACGTAAGTATAATTATAGTAGCCCTGCTTGATATACATCGTGCATTCGTACCCAAAACGCTTATAGTTATAGGTCATGCGATTGGTTTTACTAAGGCGCCAGTCCGTTAATTTCCCCAACACATAAAAATTGCCTTCACCTTGCGCATTATCGTATGGAATAAAAAATTTCACCCAGGCATAATCCGCTTCTATGTCAGGATTGGTTGCCATGTCAAGGTTTTTGATCAGGTAGCCGCCATTTAAGTCGTTGTAGAAAGAATACGGTTTAAAGGTTCGCAGTTCGTCAATCTTTAAATCTACATGATAGATCGAAGCACTATCGCGGTAAATATCGCCAATACGTTCCGTATAGGTGCGGAGCGATCGGGTATCAAAATACCGGAATTCATTTCCTCCCTTAAATGTCGAGCGGTCGTCGAGCGAATACGTCAGTTGTCTTGGCTCCGTAAACGTAGGTTTGATGTCGCGAACTGCATTATCCCAGCGGTTATTTTGGGTAATAACCACTTTCATGTCGGTAAACGGATTGGTTAATTCATACGCGCTATTGATGACTGAAAAGTCGATGTGCTGGCTTTCGTACTGCTCGTCGTTGCCGATTGCCTGCCGAACGTTTGCCACCACAGTTACTTTGTCCTCATAAATCATAAAACGCTTGGTAAGTACCAGCTTATCCTTGTTATTATCCTGATACACATATACAATGTAATTTCCTGACTTGGTAAACTGCATATTGGCCTGCGGAAAGCTAATGGCGTAGTGCGTGTATTTTTGGATGGTATTGGTGGAATAATTAAAATTAAGGATGTTGGCATCGAAAAAGCCGTTCATAAATTCAGCATACATCAGATCGGAAGGCTCCCAGGAGGCATTGCAATGGATAAAACTCACCGAATATGTTTTTTTATCCGCCTGCAGGTCGTCGAAACTCAGCTCCAGTAATTCTGAAGATCCCAGCTTGATGATGGGCGGATTAGCATCGTAGCTTGCTTCGTGAAGCTGCGCCGTTTTAATATAGGACTTATACACCCAATCTTCATAGCGAAGCTGATTGTCGTTAGCGTAGTCATCCTGGGCCTGTGACGAAAAAGCCCATGAAGCCAGAACGAAAAAAACCAATATAGTTTTGGAGAAATGCATGGATGAAAATAACGAATAAAACGGAGAATTCGTATGAATTACTCTTGTATCAACTCGCCTTTGCCCATTTTTTTTAGGTTGATCTGCCCCGGATTGCCTTTGTAATAAATATTTCCCGAACGATCAAGCTGAATGTCCATTACGCCACCCGATGGTGCATTGACATAGGCATGCCCTATCGATACGCTGTGCAAATAGATGTATTGTTTTACTTCGAGATCGGCCGCATATAAAAAGTTGGTTCCCGTGTAATCGTCCTGCAGGTTGTTGGTTTTTCCGGAAAGGTAAATGTCGCCATTGCCATGCGAACTGCACATCAGCACACCAATGTCAGCATCGAGCCGCAACTCGCCGGAATTGTTGGTACGACACGTAAGTGTGTCCTGCACAATCCGGTTAAGTGTTTTGATAGGCCCTACCCCATTGTGCAAAATGTATTTGAAATACGGTGCAGTGATGTAAACGTTGATCTCATGCTTATACCCGCGTACCCAATTGCAACGGTTGGCATTGAAAACATGCAGGGTATCGCCATCCACTTTGGCTTTGATCAGCGATTGGAGATTGCGGCCGGCTTCTACTTTAACTTCGTAGGTGCTACCCTGGGTGAGAAATACGTTGATCTTATCCTTGATGTCGATGCAGGTGAAGTTACTGACATCGTGATAGATCACATTGGTTGGCCCGGTAGATTTAACGCAGTCGCACATGTTTTCTTTTTTGCAGGCAACCATGCCGGCAAGCAGAATCATCACGCCTATATAAATCCTAAAGTGCATTGCTCTTCTTTTTTTTAATCCCAAAACGGTAGCCGATGCCATAATCAAAATGCGCTGCTACCACCCAATGCGATTTCATCGTGAAATTGAACATGAGTCCATTTTTGCAATAATGCCTGATGCCAATGCGATGAAATAATGGTCCGTCTTCTTTGGGTTTGGAAATAGCGTAATAACCCATTTCGATCGGGAAACTGACACGCCCGATATTGTAAGCATAACAAATTTTCACGCCGAGTTGGGCGACATCGAGCCAGTTGCTGGCAGGATTTCCGGAGGTCATTAAATGGTATTTATTCTGATCGTCGTAACAAAAATCCAATCCGGCACCCCATTTATGGGTATTTCTTACATTATAATAATAGTTAACACCGAGGGTATTGGTGAAATATTTAGGGCCTCCCGGCGGCTCGTGTTCATTGAATCCGGCAGCATACCAAACCAGTATTTCATTTTTGGTAGGCCACACCGATGCCGAATCTGTAAGGGTGGTGTTCACCGGGTAATCGCCGAACTTCACATTCAACCCCAGGTTCAGAGACACCACATTGAGGCCCAGGTTTGGCACCTGCGAACGCCCGTTGGAAGCATGCGCAAACGACAAGCCCGGCTCCAGCCTAACCCGTTCATTGAGGTTAAGGTGCCATAACAATTTCCACTGCACAAAGGTGTTCAGATGGCTGCCAATGGCAATATCTTTGGGGTTTTTATTGATATCAAATTTCCGGGTAAGGTATGATACAACCCAGCAAATGCTCAATACCGGTCTCGAGGCCCTTTCCTTTTTGTTGAGTGGTATCTCTACAAAAGGCGACAAGGCAAAACAACGGCCCAGCTGCCTGGGGTTGGCAAAGTCAATGAAATTGAACGACAGGCCAATGTCAGGAAAATTATTTTCGCGGTGCCACTGCCTGTTACCGAAAGTGGGCTTTACAAAATCGACCTCAATACCCGGAATATAGCCTTTTACGAGTGCGCCGGTGGTATTACGCTGTTCGAATATAAAACCGTAGGTAGGCGCTATTTTAAGCGAAAAATTGCGCGAACCCGTCATTCCCTGCTGAGGAAAAAGCGCCACTGGCAAAAGCAAGAATATGGTAATCAGGGTTTTCAAAAAAAGCAGCCCAAATTTACACATTGATTAGAATTAACAAACTTTTTTTACGACAAAGCGCCGCGATTTTACGAGCGGTAAAAAAAATGGATGGTAATACCTGTTTATGCCCTACGATCTTGACAAAACACGGAGGTTGTCGCATGAGATCAGCGCAAAATTATGTCGGGTATTTCGCGTTACCATCCGAAATAAAGCCTTACATTAGCGGCGATAAAAAACACCCACCATGGAAGTAAAAGATTTAAAGGATTCGTCCATCGCTCAAAACCCGGTGATCGGGCAAATGCTTCAACATAATCACGAACAAATTTTATTTTGTAACGATAATGCAACCGGCTTAAAAGCCATTATCGCCATTCACAATACCGTATTGGGGCCTTCACTTGGCGGTACACGTATGTGGAATTATAACACGGAAATGGAAGCACTCACCGATGTACTTCGTCTGTCACGCGGTATGACCTATAAATCGTCGGTAGCGGGCCTTAACCTTGGCGGTGGAAAAGCCGTTATTATAGGCGACGCTTCCAAAATCAAATCAGAAGCCCTATTGCGCCGTTTCGGAAAATTTGTGAACAGCCTGGGTGGCAAATACATTACTGCCGAAGATGTGGCCATGAACAGCCGCGACATGGAAATCATCAAAATGGAAACAGACTATGTGAGTGGTCTTCCTGAAAACATGGGCGGCAGCGGCGATCCTTCACCTGTAACTGCTTACGGCGTTTATGTGAGCATGAAAGCCAGCGCCAAAGAAGCCTTTGGTTCTGATAGCCTCAATGGTAAAAAAGTACTGGTACAGGGCTGCGGCAACGTGGGCATGCACCTGGTGGAACACATTACCAAAGAAGGCGCAAAAGTATATGTTTACGACATCAGCGAAGAACGCGTGAAAACGGCTGTGGATAAATTCAAAGCTGAATTCGTTCCGGCTGATAAAATGTATGATCTCGATATCGATATTTATGCGCCTTGTGCGCTTGGTGCCACGGTAAACGATGATACCTTAAGCAAGCTGAAATGCAAGGTGATTTGCGGTGCAGCAAATAACCAGCTGGCCGACGAGAAGAAACACGGCGAAATGGTTTTGTCCAAAGGCATTCTCTATGCACCCGATTTCGTTGTGAACGCCGGTGGTATCATCAATGTGTTTTACGAACTGGAAGGCTACAACCGTGAAAGAGCAATGGCCCACGCCGAAAAAATCTATGCCACTACCTGGAATATTATCCAGGCCGCAAAAGAACAAAACATTCCTACCTACGCGGCAGCAAATAAAATTGCAGAACAACGCATCGAAAGTATCGCCCGCATTAACGCTGTATTATAAACACCCTTCAATTGCAGCCCAACCCAAAAAGGCTCTTGCGTTTCGGGATTGGGCTGCTTCAATCAACAACTTCATACCAAAGGTTCCAAAAACTTAACCAACTTCAATTTTAATAAATCCGTTCTTTATGCTCAACAGACGTTATCTCCGGATAAAAACCATGCAAACTTTGTATTCTTATTTTCAGCAAGATAAAGCTGACATTGGTTTTTATGAGAAGGAGTTATTTAAAAGCCTCGATAAGATCTACGACCTGTACATCTATGTTTTGGCACTTTTCAACGATATTCACCACACAGCACACCTCGTGATCGAGGAAAATAAAAACAAGCGTCTTCCATCGAAAGAAGACCTGGAACCAAACCTCAAATTTATTAACAACAGCCTGCTGGTAGCCCTGTCGCACAGCACAGAGTTAAAAAAAGAACTGGCCAACCGTAAGATTTCCTGGCAGAATGATTTCGACCTGGTTCGCAAATTATATAGTGAGCTGAGGGCGACAGAACTTTATAAAAGTTACATGGCTACGCCCGAACAATCGGTTAAAGAAGATAAGCAGTTCCTGATAGCCATGGCTACAGAATTTTTATACGAACACGAGTTACTGAACCACTTGTTCGAAGAAAAAAACATGCACTGGGCCGACGATACCTTTGGTGCCTTTTCTATGGTATCACGCACATTTGAAGCCTATACCGGCGGAACACTTTATTTGCAACCGTTATACAAAGATGCAGAAGACGACAAGAATTTCATTTCTATTCTTTTCCGTAAAACTATTGCCGGGGATAAAGAATACGAAACGCTGATCGACCAAAAAACCAAAAACTGGGAACTCGACCGGATTGCGTCAATGGATGTGTTGCTGATGAAAATGGCCATTGCCGAATTTTTGAATGTATCGAATGTGCCTGTGAAAGTTTCGCTGAATGAATACATCGACATCAGCAAAGAATACAGCACGCCTAACAGCAAAACGTTTATCAACGGAGTATTAGACAAGGTAATTGCCGAATTGAAGCAGGAAAACCGCATCCAAAAAACGGGCCGCGGCTTGATGGAAGGAAATTAGAACAGAACAAACCGGCGCGGCCATTAATGGATGTGTACCGGCAGCTTTTTATGGGTTTTTAGCTATTGAAACTCCGTATAAAACCCTAAATTTACATCTTGTTAATTCAAGCACATGAAAGCTCTATACATCAGTATTTTTTCTGTCGCTTTGCTCGCTTTTTCTTGCAAAACGGACACCAAAGAAGTTTCTACGAACGATATTACCATTACCAAAAGCGCCGATGGCAATACGACAGACAAGTTGCCGGATATGCTTTTTGAGGAAGAAACACACGACTTCGGTCGTATTACCCAGGGAGAGAAGGTGGCCTACTCTTTTAAGTTTAAAAATACAGGATCGGCTAACCTGATCATTTCGGCTGCCAATGGAAGCTGCGGCTGTACGATCCCGGATTATCCTAAAAAACCGATAGCACCGGGCGAAGAGTCTGTTATCGACGTGGTTTTTAACAGCGAGGGCAAATCGGGCATGGTGGAGAAATCGATCACACTCGTAACAAACTGCGAACCAAGCACTAAAATCATTTATATCAAATCAAACATCGTTGTGCCTACAAGCACCAACTCGAACGAGTCGCCTACATTTACCCATTAATAACTTACACAACCTAATAACACAAGAACAATCTCATGAACAACCTGACCATTTTAATGACCGGAGCTAAAGACGGAAACCCAATCACGCAAATCGTACCCCTGATCCTGATCGTGGTTGTATTTTACTTTTTTATGATCCGTCCGCAGATGAAAAAACAAAAGGAGCAAAAAAAGTACATTGAAGCGTTGAAAATCGGCGACAAAATCCTTACCATCGGTGGTATTTACGGTACGATCTTCAAAATCAACGACGACGGCACGCTTGTTATCGCTGTTGAAGACGGTGGCAAATTAAAAATTGCCAAAAACGCGGTGTCGAACGACGCCACGTTGGGGCTCAACCAAAAAGCATAAGCCGTGAGCCGGAATAATGCCATCATGCGCATTCGGCGCCGCTTTCTCAATACCAAAATTGTTACCTTTCTGATCTGTTTGTGCATTGCATCACTCCTGTGGGTGGTGCATGCATTAAACCGCAACTACAAGTACACCCTTACTATTCCGGTAAAGTTTACGAAGCTTCCGGAAAACAAACTCATTATCGGCGAACTTCCCGAAAAGCTACAGGTTGATATTAAAACCAGTGGTCTCAAACTGCTGTTCATCAAACTCCGCAAAATGCCGAACGAAGTCCTGATCGACTTCAACACCCTGAAGACCAATGCAAAATCGCAGGCGTATTCAATTAGCAATGGCAATTTCAATGTTCAGAACATCATCAACTTCGATGTGGAAGTGATGAAAATACGCCCGGATACATTGTTCTTTTCTTCAGAAAAAGGAAGTTCTCGCCTGATTCCTGTCAAAGCGAGCCTCCAGGCCAGCTTCCTGCCGGGTTACTCTGCGATTACGAAACCCAGCATAAGCCCTGCATTTATTACCGTTACCGGCGACATGCCGGAAATCGACGATATCGATACCATTTACACACAAACCATCCGCCTCAAAGACGTTCACGAGAATTATACGAATACGGTAGCAATAAAAAAACTACCAAATCTAAGCTATAGTGCCAAAGAGGTTAAACTAAGTTTTGAGGTTGACCGTCTTGCCGAAACCAGCATTCGCATTCCGGTACAGATCATGAACCGAAGCAGCGCTGAAACGGTAAAGCTACTTCCCGAATATGTAACCATACGTTACTTGGTAGCAATGAAAGAATATGACAATATCGATGCCTCGTCTTTTAAAGCCACTGTGAATTTCGACGATATTGTGGCCCGCAAAAAAAATCTGAAAGTTGACCTTGTGCGGAGTCCTTCGGAAGTAAAAGTAATTGGTATAGAGCCGGCTACCATCTCGTACTTAATTTATAAATAATGACTGTAGGACTCACCGGTGGCATAGGAAGCGGAAAAACAACGGTAGCCAGGTTGATGGAAACGATGGGATGCGTGCTGTATGATTCCGACAGCCGCGCCAAGGAACTTTACGATCATCCTGTTATCCGGGAACAGGTAACAGGGCTGCTCGGTAATCATGCCTATCACGACAATGGAACGCTAAACCGCGCGCACGTATCGGCAAAAGTATTTTCAGATCCTGAATTGCTAAAACAACTGAACGCCATCGTTCACCCGGCGCTGAAAACAGATTTCGAAGCCTTTGCTGCCCGCTTTGCAAAGCAGATCGTCGTCAAGGAAAGCGCGATCTTATTCGAAACCGGCATATACCGCGACCTTCAGTTAAACATTCTTGTAACGGCGCCCATCGAGCAAAAAATACAACGCGTGATGTTACGCAACGCCCTGAGCCGACAGGAAGTAGAAAAGCGAATGGAAGCGCAATGGAGCGATGAGCAAAAAAAACCTCTGGCAGATTACCTCATTGGCAATGCCGATAATGAGGCGCTGACGCCGCAGGTCCTTCACGTGGTAAACGAACTTCGGAAGCAATGCTAAGACGCGACTACTTCATTAAACAAGTCGAAGAATTCGGCAAGGTGCTGGCACAGATCATGAGCCTGAGACGCAATGGCCGTTTTCCCGACATGCTGGACGAGCTTGTTAGAGCATCTCAAAAATACACCGCGCTGGAAATTGAACTGGTTGAAAAACAACCTGACGAGGCTTTGGTTGAAACCCTGACGGATGTGAATCGCCTGAACGACGATCAAATGAAGTTTATGGCCGACCTGCTGTTCGAAAAGGCAGAATACTACCTCAGTACGCAGGGAGAAGGAGCAGCATCAACCAATTGTTACCGAAAGGCTTTGGCAATTTACCGTTTTCTGAAAGAGCATGCCACGCTCAATTATTCGCTCGATATGCACTACAAACTTGAGCTGCTCTCGAAAATGCACCTATAGCACAAAACCCTTGACTGGCAAGGGATGTACGACACTACGTGTATGCGCCTTCCTGCCACAATGGATGAAGTATTCTTCGAGCTAAAAAAAGGAGTCGCGTTTTTTCAAAATTTTTGTATATTCGTTTCAAGCCGTTATGCAAAAACTACTCGTACTGATTCTGTTTATTTCCTGTTGCTGTAAAGCACAGAACGAATTTGATAAATACGGTCCGTTTGGCTCGCAGGTTTTCACCGATTTGAAACTGGCCTTGGACGTAGAGAAGAATGTCTATAAAATGGACTTGAGCTATCAAAAGCTCGAACCAAAACAATATGCTAAATTAGGAAAGCTGAAAGACTTGCAGGCCCTCAAAATGAGCGGCAACGAAGTGAACACATTCCCTCCGGGCTTTGGCGACCTAAGCAACCTGGTTTACTTTGCGACTTACAACAATGAGTTTACGGAGTTCCCGGAATTTAAAAAACTGGGCAATTTGAACTACCTCGAATTTTTCGGTGCTAAAATCGACAGCATTCCCTGCCAGATTGCCTACCTCGGCAAGCTCAAAACATTTAAATTCTCGTCGAGCAACGACACGCTGAAACTACCGCCAACATTGAAATTCCTAAGAAGTCTGAAAGAACTCACCATCGAAAATTGTGTACTCGATAGTTTTCCGAAAGACGTTTTCAGGATCCCGAACCTTAGTTACCTGAACCTGACAAATGCGAACGTGTTTTTTATCAGCAAGCACTTCGAACGCTTACCCGACCTCGAAGTATTGGTACTCGACGGCAACAAGCTAAACACGTTGCCGGTAGAAATTTACATGGCCAAAAAGCTAAGGCTGCTTTCCGTTAAGAACAATTTTCTGAAAAAGCTCCCCGACTCTATCGCACAGATGGAAAGCCTTACGTTGCTGGATGTGCGGGGCAACAACTTTCCAAAAGAATACATTGAAGAACTGAAAGCCCTTCTCCCCGGTTGCGAGATAAGATACTAACATGAGGCGTTTCTAATGTTGCTCAAATTTCTGTTTAAACGCATCGAGAAACCAATCGGGTGGAACCACCGGCTTATTCCTTATTTTATCGATGAATACCAATGTTACCGAGCCTGTATTTAGCAGATCGTTATTTTGATTGTAGCATTCGTACTCGAACGTGATACGCACTTTGGGCATTTCCCTAACGGATGTTACTACACGTACTTCATCATCGTATAAAGCCGGTTTTTTATAATTGATCGTGAGGTTAATCACTGGCATCAAAATGCCGTTGGCTTCCATGTCGCGATAACTGAAACCCAGGCTACGCATGGCTTCCACGCGTCCTACTTCATAGTATTGAGCGTAATTTCCATAATACACAAATCCCATCTGATCTGTTTCGCCATAACGCACTCTTAACGTTGTTTCTGTTTTAATCATTCGATTTT
>DAIUED010000076.1:0-11698 GCA_036845295.1 Bacteroidota bacterium | reverse complement strand
CTCTCGCACGAAGTGGACGCCGGGTTACTGATCCATGAAAACCGATTTACCTACGAGCAAAAAGGCCTTGAAAAAATTATCGATCTTGGCGAATTCTGGGAAAGTCTCATTCACGCGCCGATCCCTCTTGGCGGCATCGTTGTGAAACGTTCCATAGAACCTGAGCTTCAGAAAACCATTGGCGAACTGATTCGAAAAAGTGTTGAATATGCGTTTGCCAATCCGGAAAGCTGCATGGATTATGTGAGACGCCATGCACAGGAAATGGACGAAGTGGTGATGAAAAAGCACATTGCCCTGTATGTAAACTCATTTTCGATAGACCTTGGTGAAACGGGCCGTCAGGCAGTGGAGCTGCTGTTTCAGAAAGCCGTTGAGCACAAGTTGATTGAGGGGCTGGCACCCTCTGTCTTCGTCGATTGATCCCCGTTCATACGGCTTTACGGCACTTCGTAACAAATCCCGGCAGGGCTTCTTAAAATCCTCCTATATTTATCAAAAATCAATAATACCATGCTTAAACAGTTTTTTTTAACATCTGTTCTTTTTTCCGGCGTGCACGCTTTTTCGCAGACGCTTTCCGCGGGGATCAACCTGGCACATATCGATTCTTCGGTAAGCCCGCGCAACGATATATACCGTTTTGCTAACGGCAAATGGCTGGCATTGCAACAAATTCCTGCCAGCGACGGAAGTTGGGGCAGTTTCAATGAGATTCACGAACGCAACGTAGATAACCTGAAAGCCCTGTTAACCGGAATTTCGAAAGATGCCAAAGCCGTGCAGGGAAGTAATATGCAGAAGATCCGCGACTTTTACCTTACCGGTATGGATTCGGTGAAAGCAGAGAAGGAAGGCATGGACCCGATCAAAAGCCAACTGGCAGCTATCGAATTGATCAAAAATAAAGAAGAGCTCATCAAAGCCTCTGCACAGCTCAACAAAAAAGGTGTTAGCGGCATGATCGGATTTTATGTTTATTCCGACTTTAAGAACAGCAATGCCAACGCTTGTTATTTGTCGCAAACAGGTATGGGGTTGCCTGATAAGGACTTTTATTTCGAACCTGGCTATGAGGCTATTAAAAAAGAATACCTTGAACATATTGAGCGCATGTTCGAATGCATGGGTAATCTGCCTGCTGATGCCAAAGCCAAAGCTGCCATTGTGATGGGCATAGAAACACGCCTCGCCAAAGGATCAATGAATGCAGTTGAACAACGCGACCCACAAAAGCAATACAATCCATTTTCTAAAGATGAGATTTTCGCTGCCTATCCAAACATCCCATGGAATACTTATTTTACAGCGCTCGGGCTCAAAACCCCGGAAACGATCATCATCAACCAACCCGATTTTTATAAACAGCTCAACGCAGTGATCGACTCGGTTCCCGTTACCGATTGGAAAATCTTTCTCCGTTGGAAACTGGTAGCAGAAGCAGCGCCTTATTTATCGTCTGCGTTTGCAAATGAGAGTTTCAAATTCAATGGTACCATCCTGGCTGGTAAAAAAGAGATGAAACCACGCTATAAGCGCGTGCAGGCAACAACAGACGCTGTGCTTGGCGAGGCGCTTGGTAAGTTGTATGTAGAAAAGTATTTTAACGCTGATGCCAAAAAACGGGTTGAGGTCATGATCGATAACCTGATTGCAGCATACCGCGAGCGCATCGATACGCGCGACTGGATGAGTACCGACACGAAAAAGCAGGCACAGCAGAAGTTAGATAAAATTATCCGCAAGATCGGTTTCCCGGATAAATGGATCGACTATACACCGCTGACGATTAGCCGCCAATCGTATTGGAAAAATATTTCAGCTGGCAGCGAATTTCAGTTTAAGCGCATGATCGCCAAAATTGGAAAACCGGTAGATCGGATGGAGTGGGGCATGACGCCACCTACGGTAAACGCGTACTATAACCCAACATCTAATGAGATTGCTTTCCCGGCAGGTATCATGCAAATTCCGTTTTTTGATCCTAAAGCGGATGATGCCTACAACTATGGTGTAATGGGCTCGGTAATCGGCCACGAACTTACACATGGTTTCGACGATCAGGGCTCACAATTTGATGCGGACGGAAACCTGAAAATGTGGTGGACGGAAGCAGACTACAAGAATTTCACCGGTAAAACCAAACTCATTGTTGATCAATTCAATGCCTATAAGGCCATTGATACGCTGCATGTAAACGGCGAATTGACGCAGGGCGAAAATATTGCCGATTTGGGCGGACTAACCATGTCGTATTATGCGTATAAAAAATCGCTTCACGGTCAAAAGTCGCCTGTTATTGCGGGTTTCACGGGCGAGCAGCGTTTCTTTATCGCTTGGGCTCAAGCCTGGAAAGTATTGATGCGTGACGCTTACCTGAAACAGATGATCGCTACCAATCCGCATTCGCCGGGTAATTTCCGTGCTATCGGACCATTGAGCAATATGTCGGAATTTTACGATGCTTTTGGTGTGAAACCGGGAGACGGGATGTACAGGCCGGCGGAAAAACGTGTGAGTATTTGGTAAGGTAACGATACAGAGGCATGCAAATGTTGAATAAACGAAAAGGCTGCCGCGTTATCGCGGCAGCCTTTTTTCCTTCCCTTCGAAACCAACTTATGAAATTTGTATTTCCCGGTTTTGGTTCGTGATCGCTTTTTCTTTTTTAGGAAGCACCACTTTCAAAATGCCGTTTTCGTAGCTTGCGGAAATCGCGTCTTTGTCGATCAGTTTCTCCGGCAACACAAACGATCTGCTGAACGAATGGTAATTGAATTCACGCCTGCTGAATGTTTCGGCTTCGTTCTTTTCTTCGCTGCTGCTCTCATGAACAGAAGAGATCGTTAATTTATCTTCAGAGAGGTCGATCTTGAAGTTTTTCTTTTCCAAACCCGGGGCGGCGAGTTCGAGATCAAACGATTTGTCGGTTTCCCGGATGTTTACCGATGGCATGGTGTTGAAACCGGCCCGTTTGGTTTTATTGAAAAATTCCCTTGTTAATACATCATCGAAGAAAGATGGGAATTCGTTGAACCTTGAGAGGTTTTTTTCGCTGTTGTTTTTAATGAATGAATACATAGTCGTTTTATTTTTGTTCCTTGTTTCAGGAGGTTTTACACAGTTGTTTTTTAGTTTTTTTGAAGTCAGATTGCAATCCTGAATCGCATGGATCAAGCGCTGTACCAGCCCATTTTTTGCTGAAAAAATGGCATTTCCGTAGGAGATCAGCTGAAAAAAATTCCGAAATGATTGCTTTTGAATGCCAAAATTACAGGTAAACTAACCTCCCGGAGTTGATAAGTTTGGCTGAAATGCCCGGATGCCGGTTTCCTTTATAAATACATTTAAAAAATAGAACTATTCAGAGCATACCATGAGCGATATACAACATTTTTTCAGGCCCGTCAGCATCACAGATTATAAAGAGAATCAGCTGGGGCATTACATTTCGGCGTATGCCGACGGTGCCGACTTTCCTGAGCTCAAAGACGTGGATATGGCTCTGGTAGGCGTATGCGAAGAACGGCGCGCTGATGCAAATGCCGGCTGCGCATCGGCTCCCGACAGCGTCCGCGAGTTCCTTTACAAACTTTATCCGGGTAGTTTTCGCCCTCGACTAGCCGACCTGGGAAACATTCAGCCGGGCCACGATGTAGAAGATACGTACTATGCACTCAAATCAACGGTTGAGTTCCTGATCCGTAACAACATCATTCCGGTCATCCTTGGCGGAAGCCAGGACCTGACCTACGCGCAGTTTCTCGGGTACGAAAAGCTTGAGCAAACCATCAACGTTGTGGCAGTTGATTCTGTGTTCGATCTGGGGAATCCCGACGACGATATTACCAATACCGCTTACCTTGGCAAGATCATTTTGCACCAACCGAATTACCTGTTCAATTACAGCAACATCGGCTATCAAACTTACCTGGTCGATCAGGCGTCGCTCAACATGATGAACCGTCTGTATTTCGATACGTACCGGCTCGGGCAGGTACGCGACGCCATCGAAGAGTCGGAGCCGATTATCCGGCATGCCGATATGCTCAGCTTCGACATCACAGCCATCAAGCACAGCGATGCACCTGCAAATCCCAACGCGTCGCCCAATGGGTTTTATTCCGAAGAAGCCTGCCAGATGATGCGTTATGCCGGGATGAACGATAAATTGTCGTCGATTGGTTTATATGAAATCAATCCTTCGTTTGATACCAACGGTAAAACCTCGAACCTGGCCGCGCAGATGATCTGGTGCTTCATGGATGGTTTTTACAACCGGAAGCAGGATTTCCCATCGCGTACCAGCGCCGATTATGTGAAATTCCATGTGGTGTTGCAGGACGAAAAATACGAGATCAATTTTTTCAAAAGCCGCAAGAGCGATCGCTGGTGGATGGAAATTCCATATCCACCAACCAAAGGGCTGAAATTTGAGCGGCATACACTGTTGCCTTGTTCTTATAAAGATTACGAAATGGCGGTGAACAACGAAATTCCGGACCGTTGGTGGCAAACCTACCAAAAGTTATCGTAAATACGCATTGCGTGCTTCTCCACCCTCAGGAAGCACTTATTCCCCGTCCACTTTCGTGATCTCGATTTCTACGCGGCGGTCTTCGCGATCGCTTTTGCCGGTAGGATATTTTGCGCGCATGCCTTTGTATGAAAGGCGGTCGGCACTGATGCCGTTTTCTACCAGGTAATTGTAAACTGCCCTGGCCCTTGCGACAGAAAGGTTTTGCTTGCCTGTATCGAAATCCATCCCGTCTTCACCGCTGGTAATGCAGCAAATGTGACCGAGGATCATAATATGGTATTTTTTCTTTTCAAGCAGCAGGTTCTTCAGGTTTTCGAGGCTTTCATATGATTCGGGAAGAAGCACATGCCGTCCGCCAATAAAGAGGATGTTTTCCAGCGTGACTTTGTCGCCTACTTTCTGATCGTCGGATAAAATAGGCGCTTTTCGTTCAGCAACTTTGCTTTTTTCGGGAGCTTGCTCAGGCACAATTTCTTTTGGCTCTTCTTTTACCAGTGGTTTGTGCCGCAAGGAGTAGGTTGCCGTGAGATCTGCGCGGCGATTTTGCGAGCGTTCGGCCATGCTGTCGTTGCGGTTTGTGAGTGGTAATTCACCTTTGCCCTGGGCATCCACAGCAACCCGAGTGCCCAGCGATTCGAGAGCCTGTTTCACGGCAAGTGCACGCCTGGATGCCAGTTGAATGTTATATTGCGTGCTGCCCCGGTCATCGCAATAAGCATTGAGATGCAGGCTTAACACGTTTACTGTATCGAGCCTGCCTGCGAAGGTCTTGAGTTTCAGTAGTTCGGAATCACTCAACGCGGCCTGGTTTGTTTCAAAGTAAAAGCTTGCAGTCAGGCTTTGGGCAAAGCCACCGGGCAACAAGCAAACACATAAAATAGCGAAAGCGTGTAGTTTTTTGATCATATCTAGCTGGGTTATTGAACTTATAACGCTCAAACAGCATTTAGTGACAAAAAATGCACGCCGACGCATTTCCGAACAATAGCCACTGCTTTTTGTTTCTCCCTGGATAAACAGTACCTTTATTCCGAAATTTCCTTGCCCATGAATGTTCAATCCCTTTTGAAACGCGCCGACAACCTCGAATTCCTCACCATCGAGGAAGGTGTGTTTTTATACGAGCAGGCACCTACATCCGAGCTGATGTTTGTGGCCAATAACATCCGAAACATCAAAAAGAACAATTCCAACAAAGTTACCTGGCAGATTGATCGCAACCTCAATACCACCAATGTATGCATTGCCAATTGCAAGTTCTGTAACTTTTACAGAATTCCTGGTCACCAGGAGGCTTATATTACCGATATCGATACCTACAAGCGCAAGATCGAAGAAACCATTAAATACGGTGGCGACCAGCTTTTATTGCAGGGAGGCCACCATCCCGATCTGGGCCTTAGTTTCTACGTCAATTTGTTTAAGGAACTGAAATCGCTGTTCCCGCAGATCAAATTGCACTCACTCGGCCCACCTGAAATCGCTCACATTACCAAACTCGAAAAATCGACGCACACCGAAGTGCTGAAAGCCCTCGTGGATGCCGGTCTGGATAGCTTGCCAGGTGCGGGTGCCGAAATTCTTAACGATCGCGTGCGTCGCCTGATCTCAAAAGGCAAATGCACAGGCCGCGAATGGCTCGATGTGATGCGGGCTGCGCACCAGCTCAACATCACCACTTCAGCTACCATGATGTTCGGGCATGTAGAAACGGTGTATGAACGTTTTGAGCACCTCGTATGGCTTCGTGACGTGCAATCCGAGAAGCCTGCCGATGCCAAAGGCTTCCTGGCTTTTATTCCATGGCCGTTCCAGGACGACGGCACTTTGCTCAAACGGATCAAAGGCATCTCTAACAATGTGGGATCCGACGAATACATCCGTATGCTTGCCCTGAGCCGCATCATGCTGCCAAACATCGAGAACATTCAGGCATCCTGGCTTACTGTTGGGAAGCAAACGGCACAGATTTGCCTGCATGGCGGTGCTAACGATTTTGGAAGTATTATGATCGAGGAGAACGTGGTAAGCGCTGCCGGCGCGCCTCACCGCTTTACTTACAAAACCATTCAGGACGCAATCCGCGAAGCAGGATTTGTGCCTCAATTGCGGAACCAGCAATATGGCGAACGCGAGTTGCCGAAAGAGATCGTAGAACAGGTTGTAAATTATTAATCCTGATATGAAAGAGGTTGTGATCACCGGCGCAAGCCGCGGCATTGGGTTCGAAACGGTTCGTTTGTTCCTGGCTCAGGGGCATCGCGTATTTTGCCTGACACGGAACATTGATGCCTTGCAAAACATCCGGCAGGAGAACCTGCTCGTATGCGCTACCGATCTCACTTCGGTGGAAAGCATGAATGCGGCTGCAGCCTTTGTACGCGCCCATACGCAGCGCATTGATGTCTTGATTCATAACGCAGGCAGTTTGGTTAATCAGCCTTACGAAACTATCCGCTATGCCGACCTGGAGCGTGTGTATAAGGTTAATGTATTCGCTCCTTACTACCTCACCCAGCAGTTGCTGCCTTTGATGGGCATACACAGTCGCACTCACGTGATCCACATCAGTAGCATGGGCGGTTTTCAGGGAAGCGCCAAATTTCCCGGCCTCACCGCCTACAGTTCATCTAAAGCGGCAGTGGCCGGGCTCACCGAGTGTTTGGCCGAAGAGTTGAAAGACAGTAATGTCTCTGTGAATTGCCTGGCAATAGGCGCCGTGCAAACCGAAATGCTTGCCGAGGCATTTCCGGGTTATGTGGCACCTCTTACGCCTATGCAAATGGCAGAATATATTTTTGAGTTTGCATTGAAAGGACACCAGTATTACAACGGGAAAATACTGCCGGTTTCTTCCTCAACGCCGTAGATCCTTTTGGGCGTGCCGCTCCGCGGCCAGGCTATCTCTTCAATCTTTTACGCCACTGCGTGCCATAAAAGGATTTTCGTTCTATCCTTCACGCAATGCCTTGCCTCATCTTTCTTTCGTCTGACCAATACGGAAACCCGTTCAGGTGGAAGTAGCAAGGTTAGGCGGCTGGTTTTAGTTTAGGTTTCAACCCATGTCAAAACACTTGAATGTGTATATTTGCAGCATCTTATTTTTATGAGAACACTTTGTATTCTTTTGCTGCTTACAATTTGCAGGCTGATGCAGGCGCAGGAAGAGCTTACGCAAACCATCCGGGGTACAATACTCGATAAGCAAACCCAAAGTCCCTTGCCAGGAGCAGTGATCAGCATCGTCGGCACCGATCCGTTGAAAGCCACCAGCACCGACGAGAACGGTAAATTTCGCTTCGACAATGTGCTCCTGGGAAGAAAGCAGCTAAAGATTTCCCTGATCTCTTACAAAGAAAAATTCCAAACCGTGATCCTCAACAGTGGCAAAGAAGCCGTGTTGACGATAGAAATGGAAGAAAGCGCCGTGCAGGGGCAGGAAGTAACCGTAACCGAAGAGGTGGATAAAACCAAAACCAATAATAAGATGGCAACGGTGAGTTCGCGGGTGTTTAGTACCGAGGAAGCCAATCGCTATGCCGGAAGCCGCGGCGATCCTGCGCGCATGGCGGCCAATTATGCAGGCGTAAGCGGTTCGAACGATAGCCGTAATGATATCATCATTCGTGGCAACTCACCCATTGGGATCTTGTGGCGGTTGAATGGCCTCGATATTCCAAACCCCAACCACTTCGGAAACCTGGGCTCTTCAGGCGGACCTATCAGTATCCTCAACAATAACACGCTCGACAATTCCGATTTTCTCAGCGGTGCTTTTCCGGCCGACTATGGCAACGCAACTGCTGGAGTGTTCGATCTCAAAATGCGTTCGGGAAACAATGAAAAGTATGAGTTTCTCGGCATGGTAGGGTTCAATGGTTTCGAGCTCGGTGCCGAAGGGCCTTTCAATAAGCAAAAGAAGAACGGTTCATTCATGATTAACTACCGCTATTCGACGCTGGCCGTGTTCAAATACATTGGCCTGGATTTCGGTACCGGCAATGCCGTGCCGCAATATCAGGATCTTACCTTTAAAGCGGATCTGCCGACAAAAAAAGCCGGCCGTTTTTCGGTGTGGGGCATTGGCGGGCTGAGTTTCGTGGATCTGAAACAAGATCTTCAGTCGAAAGATAACAATCTCTATGGATTTAGTGGCCGCGATACTTATTTCAAATCAAACGTTGGAGCCGCCGGCGTTTCGCATACTTACCTCATCAATTCCAGTTCCTACATCAAGAGCAATATCGGCATTTCTGACCAGTACAACCTTATCACGGCAGACCGCGTAGATACATCGCAGCATCCGCCAACCAGCAGACCCGAATACCGGAACAACTCTTCCACGCTTAAATATTCGGCCAATACCACCTACAATAAAAAGTTCAATGCACGCAATTTCGTGAATGCAGGCTTTTATTTCGATCTGTACACGACCTCGTTCGTTGATAGCATCGATACCTATGGAACTGGCTTCGTGACGCTGCGTAACTACAGTGGTAATACGATGCTGGGAAGGGCTTTCGTTCAGTGGAAGCACGCATTCAGCGAGAAGTTCTCGGCCAACACCGGGTTTACTTACCAATACTTGTTGCTCAACAACAGCAGCGCACCCGAACCACGACTCGGTCTTAAGTATGAGTTTAGTAAAAAGCAATCGCTTAGCTTCGGTGCCGGCTTGCACAGCCAGGTTCAGCCCTTGTACATTTATTTTGCTACAGCCAACCTTGGTAATGGCGTGGTGCAGGAAACCAACCGCAACCTTGACTTTACACGTGCCGCACATGCCGTTGTGGCCTACGATGTGAACCTCTTCAACAGCATGCGCGTGAAAGCCGAGGTGTATTATCAATACCTGTATAGCTTACCTGAGCGCTCGCGACCCGATTATTTCAGTACGGTGAACCTGGGAGCGGATTTTACAAGCCCTAACGTGGATAGTCTTGTAAGCAGAGGAACCGGCGATAATTATGGCGTGGAGCTTACGCTCGAGAAGTTCTACAGCCGTGGATATTATTTCCTGGTAACGGCTTCGGTATTCGAAAGTAAGTACCGGGCCAGCGACGGCGTTTACCGCAACACAGCGTTCAACGGAAATTACGTGTTCAATGCCCTGGCCGGGAAAGAGTTTAAACTCGGTCAAAAACATACTTTTGCCGTGGATGCTAAAATTACCTATGCCGGCGGTAAACGTTATGTACCCATCGACCTGGCAGCGTCTATCGCCACACAAAGCGAAGTGCGCGATGGAAAGTATGCGTATGATTATCAATACGACCCTTATTTCCGTATCGACGTGAAACCGTCCTATAAATTGAATACCAGGCGCTTTACCCACGAGTTGAGTGTGGATATTCAGAATGTGACCAGGCATAACAATGTTTTTCAGCAGCAATACGATCTTAATACGCAAAGCATTAAGACCGACTACCAGCTTAAGTTTTTTGTAATTCCCCAATACCGCCTGACATTTTAACAATCATTTGCCGAAACGCGAATAATAGCTGATTGGCAGCGTATGCTCATTCAGTTGGCCCGTATGTTAATCTTCTCAGCGGCCCACGGTTATAATTTCTATTTTTACAGATCATTACCCTATTGATGCCTTTAACCATCTGGTTTTAACAAAGAGACCAAAGTGGCTGAAAATAGAGGTGAATTTGGTTTTTTCATAGACCGGCATGGTAAAAGACCAGAAACGCAGTATATTTGCCGGTAAAACTAACTACAAAAAGCAATGAAAAAACATTTACTCCACGCTGGTTTATGTTTGTTAGCGGCAACGATCGGATTTGCCCAAAACAACAGACCGTTGACTCCTGCGGACGCGGGGGCACCTTCTCAGCTATTGTTTCCTGCAAAATACGGGAATACGAATGCTGCAAACAGAAGTTCGGGTACACAGCCCATTCCGACGACAACTGTCACAGGCACCTGTATGTCTGTTAATTTGCCGGCGCCCGCAACCTGGACGCTATCGAATTATTCACTAGGTCCGGGCAATGGTTTTCTGGCCGGAACAAACACTTACGGCGATCTGGAGAAAGCGATGTTCTTTAACTTGTCAACGACAACACTTACGCAGATCAACCAGGTGTATGTAGGTTTTGCAGAAGCCTACAGTGCCAACCCGAATAACCTCGTGGGTGTGAGAATCTACGACGGCACGTCCAATTCACCGGGCGCACAGATCGGAACGGCTGTAGGCATCACCATGGGCGATATCATGGCCGATGTTGCCGCCGGGCAGTATTCCCTGATTTATTTTGCGACGCCAATTACGTTGCCGGCTTCCAAGAAATTCTTCGTGAGCGTGGATTTCAGCTCCCTTACCTGGCCAAGCGATACATTAAACATCTTCTCGAACCAGATTGGCCAGTCGCCGGTGAGCGACGCCTGGGAAAGACAAAGCAGCGGCACCTGGTATAATTTTACCAATGCCAATGCCTGGGGAACAAGCGGTCAGGTATCGTTGTATATCCATCCATTCTTAACCAACGTGGCTATGACGGCGAGCATTACCTCAGCCAACTCGGTATGTGCCGGAAAATCACTGAGTTTTAGCGCTACTGGCTCTACAGCGGGCACCTATACCTGGGATTTTGGCGCTATTGGAACACCAACGGCAACCGGTTCTTCAGTGTCTGCTACGTTTAATACGCCAGGTACCTATACCACATCGCTCGTTGTAGCTGATGCTTGCGGAAACCTGAGAATTGGTGAAAAAACAATTACAGTCAATGCAAACCCTACGGTCGGCGCTACGCCTTCCTCTACCACAGTGTGTAGCGGAAGCAGCGTTGTGCTTAATGGTTCGGGTGCGTCCACGTATGCCTGGACAGGCGGAGTTACCAATGGCGTTGCTTTCACACCGTCATCTACGCAAAATTACACAGTTACGGGAACTGCCGCCAACGGTTGTACCAATACAGCTGTGGCCTCAGTGGTCGTAAACACTACAGGCCCTGCGGTTACAGCCAATGCCAGTGCTAATGCTGTTTGTCAGGGGCAAAGCGTTACCTTAACAGGTTCCGGCGCTACAACTTACAACTGGACCGGCGGTGTAACCAATGGTGTGGCATTTACCCCTTCGGCTACTCAAACTTACACCGTTATCGGCGCTACCGGTACGTGTACAAACTCAGCGGTGATCACCATCAC
>DAIUED010000075.1:0-11700 GCA_036845295.1 Bacteroidota bacterium | reverse complement strand
CAAGACAAGCCGTAAAAAAACAGAACGCTTTCATGAACATGCATTCTTATACGATTTGTAACAAGGTGCGAAACGCAATGTATTTGCCATCGTACCGTTTTTTCATATCAGCTTGCAGGCGCGGCGCTTCGTGCTTTTGATAGTTTTCGATGTCTTCCATCGATGTAAAGGTGTACTGCGTGGAATAGGTCTGCCCCTCGTCTTCCACATTCAGTACCTTGCACATTTTACTTTCGGTAAAATACCCTGTTGCCATCACGTCCGGAATGTGCCTGGCTTTCATCCACTGGTGCCACTCTTCGGCAACATCTTTATCAATGCTAACTGTTACACTGTATATATACATAATTGTTTTCTGTTATAGTTTACGAAAAAACTCACAAGCCTGCTGCGTGCAAAACCTGCTCTTAATTAACGACGTCGCCACGCAAATCCCTGAAACGTTTCCTGGCTTCAACGACATAAATACTTCCAGGGTATTTCGTCATCACGTCCTGATAGAGTTGTTTCGCTTTCTCCGTATTATTCAGATACCGTTCATAAAGTTCCGCTTCTTTAAACAAGGCATCGTCGCCGTAAAGCTCCGTCGGATAAAACTCAACAATATTCTGGTACATTTTCGCGGCTTCTTCGTAACGGTTGGTACGCCGGTAGATATCCGCTTTCTTATAGTAAATATCATCCCCAAGCGTATGTTCGCTGAACATGGTATTGATGCTATCCAGGCGTAACACGGCCTGATCGTAGCGGTGCTGAAGAATCAGTAGCTCCGCAGAGGCAAACATGCTCAGCGGAACCGCGTTGGTATCAATACCAATAGCATCCGTAATAACCAGCGATAAATCGAGTGCGTCGTTGGCAATAACCTTGCTCGTTGCACCCTTCAATACATCACATTGGGTTTTTGCCCATTTGAAATCCGAAGCATAGAAACTCAGCTTTGCATTCCTGAATTTAGCCTCCTGCCCTACCGGCTCGTATTTAAAGTCTTTCTCTACTTGCGAATACAGCAACGATGCATCCCAGATATTACCCACCAGCAAATTCATATCACCAAGGTCAAGTTTCAGGTCGGCCATGGTTTGCTTATTGAAAGTGTATTCCGTAATGACACGTTCCAGGTCTTCGATGGCTTCAGAGGGCCTATCGAGGTAATAGGCTTTTAGCAAGGCCGATTTTTTGATGAGCGGCAACGATAAGTTACTGATACCATATTCTTTGATCGCCGCTTCTATTCCTTCTTCCAACAAGAGTACATCCGTTTGTGGTGGGTTGTTTTGCCCGGTGATTCTTGCATAGCTTGTATTCAGCTTCTCGATCACCGCCATATCATAGTACGGGTTTTCCTTCCCCTTACTGATAATATACTGGTAACATTTCTCGGCCACTTCATAGTTTTCGTTGCTCACACACAATTTTGCCAGCTCCATAATGCGGGTTCCATCCTCTTTCAGTCGTTTGTCGAGCGCTTTGCTTTGAGCAAAAGCACCGTCGAAATCTTTTTGTTGATTTAGCAAAAAAATGAGAAACTCGGCAAATACCATTTTATCCGGATTTTTCTGAATACGCTTTTGCAACTCCTGTTTCAGCAAGGGATTGTTCAATCCGCCATTTTTATCGTCGTAACCCAACGACTGTTGCAGGTTGGCCTGCGCGGTGTACAATTCGCTTTCTCTGAAATCAACCGCATCCAGGTATTCGTTGATCATTGCTTTCAAATCGCCTTTTTTCTTGTACAGGTCTGCGATCTCATAATAAAACGGATAAGTGGTCGGAAATGCTTTTCGTCCTTTTTTATAGGTTTCGATGCCATAATCGTAAAGGCCTGCATCTTCGAACGCATGGGCAAGGGCAAAGATCGAACTTTGCTCGGCAGGCAACTCTTTTAATGCTTTATTGTACTGTTCTTTCTCTTTTTCGGCGTTATCCTGCAATTTATAAATGCCACCAAGCCGCACATACAAAAACACCTGGTCTTCATGCCGTTTTAACTGTTTCTTAGTGATTTTCTCTGCTTTCCCGTAATCCTTCAGTTCAACAAGGCACTTGTAGTAACTATTGTAAAATGCGTCGGGCGATTTGTCAAAGAGCTTTTCGAAATAAACGACCGCCTTGTCGTATTCCTTGCGCTCGTAATAATACATAGCAAGTTGCTCATCGTTTCCTTTCTGTGCGTATGCAGGAACGAACAAGCAAAGCAACAACATAACGATCATTAGTCCCGTACCTTTCATGATTCTTTTAACGAAGGAGGATTGTGTGCCGGCAAAATGCCAGCATTGTGCAACTTCAACACCTGCTCTACAACCGGCAGGTTCTTAGCATACACATCGAGGTGCTTTCGCACCAGCTGCGTATTCATTTTTAATTCTTCAATGATCTTTTCCGTATGCTTCTTCTCAGAGCCGATAAATTCAACGGCCTCCGAAGAGCCGATACTGCCGTTTTTGAGATCGGCCGACAAACGGGCAACTTGTCCGACAACGGACTGCGCCTCCGAAAGCCATACCGGCCGCATACGCAGGTAATCGCCCAATGCCTTTTCAGTCGAAAAAAAAGTCGCCATCGCTTCCGCAGTTTCACGCGCTACCGTATCACCGACGTGCGCTTCGATAAACAAACGGTAGTCCTTCTCTTTTTGGTAAGCCTCATAACAGGCTGTGCTATCCACCATCATGAAATAGTCAATGGCTTGCTCTGTTACCACTTTCAAACTATCCAACTCTTTGATGTGCTTTGCATAGTCGTGCCCCTGCCTGCACCCCGGCAGGCAAAACAGACAACACAAGGCGACAAAAGAGAAGGTCCAGGCTTTCAAAAAATTGCGTTTAATTACCAAATTTACATGTTATCCCTTAATAATAAAAGGCGAAAACCGATCGCAAAGCCCTAAAAAATACTAATTGTACCGACTAGTGCTTCATGGCCCTTGGAATGGCTTTTATTCCAATGAGCAACGATACAAGCGTCAGCACTGCGCCGAGCATAAAGGGTGAGCCCGGGAAATAAAACGGCGCGCTTTCTTTTGTAAAAAAGTAAAACAGGTTGGTCATGATAAGTGGCCCGATAATCGCGGTGATACTCACGAGGCTCGTCAGCACTCCCTGCATTTCGCCTTGTTCGTTAGCCGGAACGTTATTCGACACCATGCCCTGCACTGCCGGCATGGAAAGCCCTCCAAGCGCGTAAGGTACCATAAAGGCAAACATCATCCAGCCCTGCGTAGCCAATGCAAAAGCCACAAAACCGATGAAATAAAAAACAAAGCCGATGTAAAAGGCTTTGACTTCGCCGGTTTTAGGGATCACCACACGGATGAGCCCTCCCTGCACAATGGCAATGGTTAAGCCCACAAAAGCCAAAGAATAACCTACCATATCGGAGTCCCACCCAAACTTAAGGATGGTAATATAGGTCCAGGTGGATTGAGCCGCATGGCCACCGATATTTATCAAAAACAAAATGATAAATAAACCGTAGAGATGCTTGTAACGGCCGAGGTTAAGCAGCATACCTGCCGGGTTGGCCCGTTTCCAGTCGAAAGGCCTGCGGTTTGCCACATCCAAAGACTCTGGTAAAGCAAAGTAACCATACAGCGCATTGGCCAACGATAAGCCAGCAGCCACGATAAAGGGCATACGGGTACCGAACTGGCTGAACACACCACCGATCAAAGGGCCGAGGATAAAGCCCAGGCCGAAGGCTGCGCCGATCATTCCGAAATTCTGCGCCCGTTTTTCAGGGGTGCTGATATCGGCGATATAGGCTGATGCCGTAGTAAAGCTGGCGCCGGAAATACCGGCGATCATACGGCCCACGAAAAGCCAGAAAATAGTTGGGGCAAAGGCCAGAAAAATGTAATCGATACCCAGGCCGAGCAGTGAGAGCAGAAGGACCGGACGACGCCCGTAACGGTCACTGAGCCCTCCCAATACACTGGAAAACAGAAACTGCATAACCGCATAAGCAACCGAAAGCCATCCGCCATATTTGGCGGCGTCGCTAATGCCGCCGCCTGTAAGCTCTTCGATCAATTTTGGCGTTACAGGCAAAATGATCCCGATACCGGTGCAATCGATTAACAGGGTAATAAAAATAAATAACAAGGCGTTCTTTTGATTTTTCATGGCTGGGATTTCGGAAGCAAAAATAGGATAAAATGGTATGCCGAGAGAAGATGACGCATCGAAAATACATTTTCAATGCCAGGGCGTATCCGGGCGAGTTACTAACGTTACTTAACGCTATTTGCGTGGCGATTTTAACCCAGAATTGTATCTTTATCCCGTCAGTTGCTATGAAACACCTCATTTGCTTGCTATTGTTCCTCTTAACACTATCGCCCGCTTTGGCACAAAAAGCCGATAGCACCTTGCTGCAAGACCAAAACCCGAACCACAAACGCAGCAAAGACAAGTACACCAAACCCTTACCCATACAGCCAAAAGAAAAGCCCGTTGGAGTACTCAAAGACAGCCTCCGATTGCCGGCTACTACGACATCAACAGTGCCAAGCTCAACCACAACGGCCGGCACACACGACGTATATCTGAAAAGCCTTAAAAAAGCGGAAGAAAACTTTGCAGCAAAAGGTAACTACAAAGATGCTTATGAAATTTCGCTGTTGCTTAAAACAGCTAACGACAGCCTTGCCAGCAACGAAGCAAGGCGGCTCCGCTTACAGGAACGGTTGCGCTATGATAGCCTACGCCAGGCAGAAAGCGTGCGCGCCTATGAAAACGACCTGCAGCAGAAACAACACGCCATCGAGAGTTCGAAACGGGTTGTGTACCTGGTGGCAGCAGCCCTTGTGTTGGTGTTGCTCCTCGCACTGAGCTTTTACCGGAGCTACCGGAACACGAAAAAGAACAACCGCATCATTGCCGAACAAAAACGTGAAACAGAAGAAAAAAACCGCATCATTGCAGCCTCCCTGGCCGAAAAGGAAACACTGCTGAAAGAAATCCATCACCGCGTGAAAAACAATTTACAGATTGTATCGAGCCTGTTGAACCTACAGGCAGGCCGCACCAGCGATGAAAATCTGAAACGCATCATGAACGAAGCCAAAAACCGCATTGGCTCCATGGCACTTATGCATCAGAAAATTTACCAGTCGGGAAACCTCAGCTCTGTGGATTTTCAAGCATACCTCACCCAAATGGCACAGTCGGTGGATGCCAATTTCAACAACGAAAAAAAACACATTGTACACCACATTGAAACAAATGGGATTGTATTAGACATTGATACGTCTATTCCGTTGGGGTTGATTGTGAATGAACTGCTCACCAACAGCTACAAATATGCTTTCAAGGGCCGCAATTCGGGAAACATTGCTATCACCCTGAAAGAGAAAAATGCCGGTGAATTGGAACTGCACGTAGCCGACGATGGCAATGGCTTGCCTCCCGGCTTCGATCCTTCCATGCTCAATTCGCTGGGTGTAAAATTGATAAAAGGTTTGGCCGCGCAGCTAAAAGGCACCGTACACTTCGAAAATAAAGGTGGCACGCATTGCACAATCGATTTTAAAAATCCGGCAACATCATCCTTATGACTACACGAATCCTGATCATTGAAGATGAGTTCATCATCGCAGAAGACATCGCCGAAACATTGCGTGGCCTGGGCTACGAGGTTGTAGGCAATGCCACCAACTATTACGAAGCGATAAAGATGCTGGATGAGAAAACAACCGATGTGGCGTTGGTGGATATTAATTTGGGAGACAAAAAAGACGGGATAGACGTGGGAACGGCCATCAAAGAGCGCTACAAGTTGCCTTTCATCTTCATTACCTCTCACGCCGATAAGAACACGGTGGATCGCGCTAAGAACCTGAAGCCTAACGGATACCTGGTAAAGCCTTTCGACAAGAATGATCTTTACACGAGCATCGAAATTGCGCTCTCAAATTTCAGCCAGCCGACACCCGCTCCGGAAGAACCGGCAGAAGATCCGGACCGCATGGTGTTTATCAAAGACGGTACAACCTTCGTGAAGATCCGCCACGACGACATATGGTTTGTTAAATCGGACGGTAATTACATCTCCATCCAAACGGCTCAAAAAAAATACCTGATCCGGAAAACGCTAAAAGATTTTGGAGCTACCTTGCCCGCCGAAACCTTTTTGCAGATCTACAAATCCTACATCGTCAACCTCAATCACATACAGGCTGTGCACTCAGATCATGTGGTGCTGAAACAGCAGGAAATACCTATTGGACGCGAGTTTAAAGATGCCCTCCTGAAAAAAGTAAACCCAGGCTGAGGCCAGGCAGCAGTTTCAGGCGCAGGCATTGCAGTTGATGTACAAGTTTTTGCAGTTGATCCCATTATTTTGGGACGAAGGCAACTAGGCTCTACCTTTACACTCAGAAACACGATAATCACTGAAATCATGAAACATATCCTCACCATCGCTTTATCGGCACTGCTCTCCATCGGTGCTAACGCACAAAACGACAGTGTGACCCTGCTGCCAGATCAGAATCCAAATTTCCAAAGAAGCCGTGCTAAATACATGGAGCAATCGGCTGAGCTTACCAAAAACCAGGGGCAAACCGTGCAAGCTACGTATAAAGCCATAGACGATGTTCAGGCTAAAAAAGAACGCCGCGAACTGGCTGCCACCCGCAGGCACGAAAGACGCATGGCACGCATCCTCTCTCGCGGTTACGGCTACGGCGGCTATTACAACACCTACGGTTATGGCTATAACAATTATGGTTACAATAACTACGGGTATAACAACTACGGCTACAATAATTACGGCTACTACGGAAATCCATACTATGGTAATACCTGGGGCGGATACTATCGTCCGCGTTACTGGAACGGCCCGCTCGGCACGGTAAATGGCGCGATCGGTACCGCGCTGCTGGGCCTTACGCTCTGGCACATTTTAAAACATTAATCCTATATTTGCTCCCGACATCCCTAAAACGGAAATCTAATAATCCATACTATGAAAAAGATCATCATCGCTTGTTTAACCATCGCCGCTCTGGCAAGTACCGTATCCTGCAACAGGAAAGTAACCCGTATCTCAGAAAATGACCAGGTTGACCTGAGTGGGCGCTGGAATAATACCGACTCGAGGCTAACGGCTGAAGAGATCATTAAAGAATGTCAATCGGGCTCCTGGTTAGCCACCCACGTTGAGAAAACCGGCAAAAAACCGGTGGTGATCGTTGGCTTTGTAAAAAACAAAAGCCATGAACACATCGAGGCCGAAACATTTATCAAAGACCTTGAAAAATCATTCATCAATGGCGGACAGGTAAAACTGGTACAAGGCGGCGAAAAACGCAACGAGATCCGCGGCGAACGTGGCGACCAGCAAGATAATGCCAGCCAAAGCACCATGAAACAATTTGGCCTCGAAATGGGTGCCGATTATATGCTGCAAGGCGATATTAATTCAATCGTAGATTCTTATAAAAGCAAAAAAGTAATCTACTACCAGATCAACCTGCAACTTACCAACATCCAATCGAACGAAGTCGTATGGATCGGTGATAAAAAAATCACCAAGTACGTAAAAAACTGATCGCAGATCCAGGCATCGCAAAACATTCAGTCTTTTTTTATAGACGAGTGTTTTGCGGTGTAACTTTATCTTACCGATGGGCGTCTTAGCCCTAATTCAACCTATCCGCCATTCTTGAAAACACTCGCCTGTATAACCGGTTTTATTTTGCTGATGACCTCTTGCCGAAGCTATTACGACAAGGTGCTGAGCTATCACAAAGACTTGAACGACGGCAATTACAAAGCAGCGGAAAAGGATATCGAAAACACCAAATTCCTGAAGCGCAGCCGCAACGAGATCCTCCGTAACCTGGAGCTTGGCAAAGTGTTCCATCTTCAGCAACAGTACGACTCCAGCAACTATTACTTCAACCAGGCGGACCTGCTCATGGAGGAAAAAACAGTGGTTGCCGATGTATCGACCTCTGTACTCGTCAACAGTGCCATGACGAAATACCACGGCGAAGATTTTGAAAGGGTACTTGTGAATTACTATAAAGCGCTTAATTACCTCTACCTCAACAAAAACGAGGACGCGCTGGTGGAAGCAAAACGCATCAACATCCGTCTGAATGAACTTGGGGATAAGCAATTGATGCAGGGTAAAAAATACCGCTCCGATGCCTTTGCTCACCTGTTGCAGGGTTTTGTGTATGAGCGGATGAACGACTTCAACAACGCCTTTATTTCGTACCGCAATGCCTATGAGCTTTATCTTAAAGATAATAATCAGTATATGGGCTCGTCGCTGCCTGCACAGCTAAAGATCGATTTGATTAATGCCGCTCACAAATCGGGCTTTTATGCCGAGCGCGACGAATACTGCAAAACATTTGGTCTGAACTTCGAGGCCGTGAAGGACACATCGAAGCAAAAACTCATCTTTATCTGGGAAAACGGGCTGGCTCCGGTAAAAGAGCAGGAAGATGTTATCCTCTTTCTGGTGAAAGGTGCTGGCGGTGCCCTCACGTTTTCAGACAAATCGGGCACCATCAATATCCCGTTTCCGTTACCTGAAAAGAAAGACGAGGCAAGCCTGGCCGATTTGAACGTGATTCGCGTGGCTTATCCGAAATATGTAGATGTGCCTTTGTATTTTACAAATCTAACCATTAACAACAATAGCCAACGTTATATCCCTGAAGTAGCGGAAAACGTAACCTACATTGCCCGCGAAAATTTGCGCGAACGTTTTCTCAAAGAAATGACCCTGATCGTTTCGCGGATTGCCCTGAAGAAGATAGCGGAAGCGCAACTGAAAAAAGAAAACGAAGCCGCCGGTGCGCTTCTTGGTATTGCTGGCGCATTGGCCGAAAAAGCAGATACACGCAACTGGCAAAGCCTGCCATCGTTCATGGCTTATACACGCATTGCGCTGAATCCGGGCGAAAACACCCTCAACCTTCAGCTGCAAGGCCCTAATGGGCAAATCAGTAACCGAAGCATCACCATCAACCAGAAATCGACACTGGGCATTTTAAATTACTCTACCCTACAGCATTACCCGCCGCTGATGGATCGGTAATATCCTCCATGAATCGGCTTAACTCAGATATACACCAAACACGGTGACGTCGTCGGTTTGCTCGTAGCTGTTGCCCCAGTTTTCAAACAAGTGGATAAAGTCTGCTTCTATTTCCGAAATACTGCTTTTGCTATGACCAGCCAGAAACTGTTTCAGTTGAGCCGTTTTGAATTTCTTTCCATCGCTACCTCCAAACTGGTCTGTTACTCCGTCGGTAAATAAAAACACTTTACATCCCTGCTCAAAGGAAAAGCTATGATCTGTAAACCAGATATCTTTTGCGATAACGCTTCCAATTGAAAACTTATCGGGTGAAATAACCTGCAGCCCCGATTCCCGGAGACAGTATAAGGGACGCCCTGCACCTGCATACATAAATTCTTTTTTATCTGCATCGATCCTGATAATTGCTATATCCATCCCGTCCTGAAGGGCCCTTTTATCGACATCCTCATGAAGTGTATGAAGTACCTGCCGATGCATTTGAAGAAGAATGTCTGATGGCAGGGCATCCGGCTTTTCGGAGATTATCTGGTTAAGCCCGCTCATACCAAGCATCGATACAATGGCTCCCGGCACACCATGGCCGGTACAATCAGCCACGGCGATATATATGTACGGTGCCTGGCGCGACATCCAGTAAAAATCGCCGCTCACAATATCCTTAGGCTTATAGTAAATGAAACTCTGGCCCAGAAACTGCTTTAAAAGACCCGTAGAAGGCAGGGCGGACTTCTGGATCAATTGTGCGTAATTGATGCTGTCTGTAATTTCCTTATTCTTCCTGAACAACTCTTCTTTTTGGAACTCAATCAGCTCCTTTTTATGAGCAATGTCTTTGTTTTTCAACAGCAGTATGGCATGATCTTTTTTCTTCTGTCTGAATCGGTTAAAAAAGAAAAGCCCCATAACCAATAACAGCAAAGCCAATAAGGAAATAAAATAAGTGAGGTATCTGTTCTGCCTAGCCTTTTGAGCCACAATCTCGTTGTCTTTCGTGAGCAGTTCTATTTTTTGCAGCTTCTCGCGTGTTTCATACTTTACAGAAAGTTCGTTAGAAATTTTATTGTTTTCGGAAGTATAAAGAGAATCCGAAAGCACCGCAGCATCTTCAAAATATACAGTAGATTTCTGATATTGCTTAAGCTCCGCATAGATTCTTGCCAGTGATAGAGCTGCATCTTTGGACTGGTGTAGGAATTTTCTCGATTTTGCCTTTCTGTAAGCAGATTCGAGCGCAGAAGCTGCTTTGCCTACCAAGTGTTGTTTCAAATACATTTCGCCCAGGGTAATGGAAGCGTTCACATAGGTATAATCGTCATCGATTGTTTCTGCGATGGTAAGAGCCTTGCGCAAAGTGGTTTCCGCTTCGGTAAACCGATTCAGTTGCAGGTAAGTTGCCGAAATGTTGTTATACGATTCCGCAAGTGACAATGGCTTGTTTAAGCTTTCAAGAATACTGACTCCCTGCTTCTGGTAAAATAGTGCAGAGTCGTACATCATCATATTCAAAAAACACAGGCCAATATTGTCGATAGCCGTGGCATACTGTTGAGGCTGCTGTTCAACGGAAATATAAGACAGGCTTTTTTGGTAATATATTTTTGCTTTTGAATAATCCTTCTGATAAAAAAACAAATTTCCGATGTGATTATATACACCAATCTGCAACGATGAATCCTTTGTCTGAGTGGTGTACAATAAGGACTCCTGAAACGACTTCATGGCCTTATCGTAATTCCCTATCCTCGTGTAAATAATGCCTTTGAGATCAAGCGCCGAGGCTATTTCTGCTTTTAAGACATGCATTTTGGCCACATAGATGGCGCTGTCGCAAAAAAACAAAGCCGTGTCATAAGAGGCTCTGACTCTATATGTTTTGGAAATGGTTAGGAAGGCTCTGGCAAGTTGCCTGTGCAATCCATTCTGCCTGGAAATTGTTATGTTTAGCCTGTCCAGGATCAGCGATTCTTCTGTCGAGCTTTTTCTGACAATCCCCGAAAGTGAATCGAGTATCCTCACTTTTACTTCAGGAGGCTTCCCGTCTGTCTGTTTCAGCAATGATACAGGCAACGGCTGTGAAAGCATGTGAAAAGAAAGTATGACTAAAACACAAATGAAACTTCTCCTATTTTTCATACTCTAGATACATTACTAACTTTCCAGATAGAATTACTTTACAGATAACTCAAATCTCTTAAAAAAAACCTCATGTTGTTCTTTTTTACTATGCAAAATCAGAAAAGATGTTAATCCTAAATGCTGGGATAAAATATTAGATAAATTTTTACCAAGCTCTTATATTTGTCTTATGATCCTGGCTCTATTGAAAGAAAGCGTGTTGTTTGCCTGGGGAGCGCTTGTGGCCAATAAGCTACGTACGTTCCTGAGCTTGCTGGGCATCACCATCGGCATTTTTGCCATCATTACCGTATTTACGATTGTTGACAGCCTTGAGCGCAACATTCGCGGTAGTGTGCAAAGTCTTGGAGACAATGTGGTTTACGTGATGAAGTGGCCCTGGACTTTCGGGCCCGACTATCCATGGTGGAAATACATGAACCGCCCTGTACCGGTGTACAAGGAATTGGGTGAATTGCAACGCAAACTGAAAGGGGCCGATGCCATGGGATTCAG
>DAIUED010000074.1:0-11902 GCA_036845295.1 Bacteroidota bacterium | reverse complement strand
AATAGAAGTTACGGTGCATAAAGCGCTCATAGGTTAGCTCAAGCCCGTAGTTTCGGCCAAGTCCTTTGTTCGTTACAGCTTCAGTTACAAAGCCGTCAATGGAATTAAGCACAGAGAATGTGCTCGTAGAATCCTTGCTGATAGGTGCATTGTATAGATGCTGATAGTAAACCTCCGTTTTAATGTGTGAAAAACTGTTGATGTTCCAGTCGTATCCCAGCACGAAGTGGTGGGCTTTGCTCAACCCAACTTTTTCATTTGGTTTTGAAATGTTTCCATCGGCTGTTTGTACCTGGGCAAAATAGGTGCCCAATGGTTGAAGTTGGCTATGCAGACCGTAGCCAAAACTCACATTGTTTCGGGGGTTGACTTCGTAACGCACCGAGGCACGCGGTTCCAGCGAATTGGAATTGTTAAGGAAAAGTTGGAAGTAGTGCAGGCCAACATTGGTGGTGAGCTTATCACTTACTTTGTAGTTCCATTGAGCGAATGCCTGTGCCGTTTGCGTATTGCCTTTGATATGAATACGGGTCAAAAGGACAGTGGTGTCCTCTCTGTCTTTCTGTGTAAGGTTATAACCCAGTCTATTTAGAATGAAGCCGGCACGTACGTTGCTGCGCGCGCTTATTTTCTTCGTATAAACACTCGATAGGGTAATCTTGTCTTGTGTAAACTGGTTTTCATATTCTTTCGTTAGGGTGGTCAAATCGGTCATCATCTTTTCTTCTGTGTAGCCGTTTTGCACACCTGAAAAAACCAGGGCTGTTTTCAGATACGATTGGTTGTTGAACAGTTTGGTATTGGTAAGGCCAACAGCGCCGGTATTGCTGTAAAAGTTAGTAGTGAGCCGCGTAAAACTGTCCTCTTTCCATTTGGTGGAATCTTTGTCGGCGCTCGTCGTTTGGCTGCTTAACCCCGCAAAGCCGAATACGGAGAATGTGCCCAATTTTTTGGTAGGCAATCCCACGTTAAATGACAGATCCTGGAACAGGGTGTTGGCGTCGCCAATGGGTACACCAATTTTTCCGAGTAAATTGAGCGTTGAGTAACGGTAGTTAACCAGGTAGGAGCCGTCGTAACCTTTTTTGAAAGGGCCTTCAGTAGCCACATCGATACCTAGCACGCCAGCCTGGAATGTGTATTCATGCTTCTGGTTATTCCCCTTCCTTAGCTTGAGGTCGAAAACACCTGATAACGCATTTCCATATTCCGCGGCAAAGGCGCCGGTGGAAAAGTCGGAATTTCCGAGCAGTTGTGAGCTGATGATGGCAATGCCTCCACCCGACGTGCCTACACTTGAAAAGTGATTTGGGTTTGGAATTTCCACGCCTTCCATGCGCCAGAGCAGTCCGTTGGGTGAGTTGCCCCGTATCGAAATAAGGTTGCTGCCGTCGTTTCCACCTACTACACCTGCAAAAGATGTTGCCATCCGTCCGGGATCGTTCACTGCCGCCGCAAATTTTTGCGTTTCTTCCACCGAAAAAGCACGTGTACTTACCGTGGACATGTCGTTGAGTGGCTTGTTCTTTTCTACCTTCGCGCTCACCACTATTTCAGACATGGTTTTGATGTCTTCTTCAAGCGATACGTTAAGGACAAGCTCTTTCCCCGCGTTTACGGAAAGATTTTGCATAAACGCCTCTTTATAGCCAATGAAAGAAATTTTAAGTGTTTGTTTTCCCACCGGCACTTTCTCGAACCGGAATTGCCCGGATTCGTCAGTACTTACACCCAGCAAAGGCTCGGAGTTAACGATAACCACCACGGCGCCGGGTATCGGTGCTTGCGAAACCTTATCGACAACCGTTCCCCTTACTGTTTGGGTTGGCGTTTGAGCCTTCAATCCGCTTGAAAAACCAAGTGCCAGGCAGGCAGAAATTATGAAATGTTTGTAATGCCACATAAGATATATGAATTGGTAAGCGATTAATTGACACTGATGAGTTTTCCAGATCCACTGATTTCCGAGTTAACGGTTGGGTTTCCGGAGTACCGTACATTTCCGCTACCGGAGATATCGACATTCAGCTGTTTTTCGACATGCACGCTGGCGTTCCCGGCTCCGCTCATGTGTACCGTGCAGCGTTCTGAGCCCATGCTGATCAGATCCAAATCGCCGGCTCCGCTGGTTTGCAGGGTTTGCGTGGTTGTAAAACCGCCCGATATAGTGAGGTTCCCTGCTCCGCTCAAATCAGCCTTCAATTCCGTTGCATTGAGCGAAGCCAACTTTACGGACCCGCTGCCGCTGACACTCACATTCAATGCACTCGTTTTTATCAGATTTGTCGCCTTAAGGTCTCCGCTACCGCTCACATCTATGCCGTAAAGGCTCGGAGAGTGTACGGTGATGCGTATAGCATCGTAATGCCATAAGGTTTTCTTTGAGTCGATGTGTAGCTCTGTTCCTTCTACCTCGATGCGTAGCTCATCATGAATATTGGATTGCGCGTAAACTTCTACATAGTAAACACTATCCTGCGTGTAATCCACGTCAGCATCAATGGATAGGGCGATACGGTCGAAGCCGCTGGCATTGTATGTTTTCGAAACGCTTTCTCCGCGGCCTTTAACCGGAATGATCGATTTTTTGTTGCAGGATGCAAGTGCAATGGCGCAAAAAGAAATAATGGCAATGGTTGATGTTTTCATAAGCATAATAAGTTGTTATATACTTAAGACAGCCATACCTTGCCTTACCCCTATGCCCGGCATCTTTTTTTTCCAATTTTTTTCGGAGACAGGAAAATGTCGTGATCTGTCGTAGCACCTCGGTGGCAATACATACAGTAACGCACTTGAGAGTGCTACAAGGCTCTACCAGGTGGTTTTAGAAAAACTTAATATAAAAGTAAGCACAAACGCTCACTTGAAGATGTTGCCAGTGAAACTTTCGCCCCGGTAGTAACCGGAAAGAAACCGGTATGCGCTTACCACTGCGCAAAAGCTCAGGCGCTTTCGGATCGTCAGGCGAGAACCTGCGCCCTATCCGTGATTCACCAGGTTAGAAGACCGCCCGACAGGGTCACGTTTCCGGCTCCGCTCCGCTCCGTTTCCAAATGTTGGGCATTGCGCGAAGCCAGTTTTACGGATCCGCTACTGCTGGCATCTATTCCATAAAGACTCGGAGTGTTTACGGTGATGCGTATGGCTTCGTAATTCAAAAAGCTTGTTCGTGACCCGATGGATAGCTTATCATGGATATCGGATTGCGCGTAAACTTCAGCATAGTAAACACTACCCTGCATGTAATCCACGTTGGCATCAATGGATAGGGCGATACGGTCGAAGCTGCTTGCATTGTGTGTTTTCGAAACGCTTTCTCCGAGTCCTTTAACCCGAAGGATCGATTCTTTATTGCAGGATGAAAAGGCAACCGCGCAAAAAGAAATAATGGCAATTGTTAATGTTTTCATAAGCCTATTACGATATTATATACTTAAGGCAGCCATCTCCGGTTTTACCCCTATCTCCGGCAGCCTTTTTTTGATTTTTCGGAAACAGGAAATGCCAGAATCTGTTGTAACATTTCTGTGTAAATGCATGCAGCAGCGCACTTAAGGGTCCTACAAGGCCTTACGTGGTGGTTTTAGAAAAACTTGACATAAAGGCGGGCGCCAACCCACATCTTCGTGGAGTTGCCCGTGGAGCTTTCGCCCCAGCGGTAGCCAGGAAAGGAAAAAAGTAAGTCAGAAGGCTCATTGCCGCCAGCATTAGGATTGTAAAAGTTGACGGTTGGTCCTGCGCCGATCGAGAACCTGGATAGCGCCTTGTATTCAATACCGGCAAAAGCCCTGGCGAGTAGATTATTCCGAAAAGTGCCGCTGCCTGTATGTTGTATCTGGTGCGCGCTTACCGTTGCGCAAAAACGCAGGCGCTTTCCGATCGTCAGGCAGGTACCGGCGCCATAGCCGTATGTTACCAGAGCAGTATTGGCATAATTCACGCCTGCTGTAAAAATAGTGTAAAGGCTGCTGGTGCCGGTTGCAAAGGCAGCGTTTCCAAATAGCAGCTCGTCGCTGCCTATTTCCAGTTTACGGTAACCTTTCTTCACGTAATTAAAAAAGCCGATAGAAACACCTGAAGAAGTATCGGCAACGTTCCATAAGCCAAGCTGCACACCTTGTAATGTTCGCGCGCGGTTTACAATGCCCGATAATTGAACGCCCCGGACGGTGTCGCCATCATTCATGATGCCCGAAAGCTGGATACCGGACATGTGGTGGCGGCATAAATTAAAGATGCCCGCTACCTGGGCGCCATCCGTTTGCTGCCTGGATATATTCCCGATACCGGCTACTTGTGCTCCTGTTGCGCTTCCGCGGTCAATGTTCAAGATACCTGCCAGTTGCGCGGCTTGAGTCGCTTGGTTATTCACGTTGAGGATGCCCGCTATCTGTGCGCCTTTAACATTTCCGCGGTCCACGTTTGCAATGCCGGCCACTTGCGCGCCACTGGTCGTACGGTCGTTGAAGTTAAGGATGCCGGCTATTTGCGCGCCTTTCGATTCTCCAGACACAATATTCGCCAGGCCGGCCATTTGCCCATAATAAACATCGCCGTTATCGATGTTCACCAGTCCGCCGATCTCGTAGCCCCGAACGCCCTTCGAATAGCCGGCCAGCACATTGAACGAAACTTTGTTGACGGTGTTGATGGACAGCAGGCGATTGGTACTGATGTAGGGCACCAACGAAATAGCGACTTCACTAAACAGTGTGTCGCTTATGTTGCGCAGGTTGGTGTTAAATGTTTTAAGTGGTTTCCAGAAGTTACTGAAGAAACGCCGTTGAGGCACAAGCACCGTGTCGGTACGGGTAACGATCATGACACTGTCTTTTTCAGGAATGGGAAGACTTTCCACAACCGTATCTTTTTGATGAAAGCGCGGATAAAGGTATATCACGACTTCCTGTTTTTGCTTATTATAAATAACGAGCGTCGAATCGTAGTAATTCTCGCGGGCAAACGAAACGGAAATACTCGGAAGCTGATTGGCAAAGGAAAGGGAAAAATACCCGTAGGCATTGCTTTGCGCCGAATGCCTCGTTTGTTTGACATAAATACTGGCGTTGGCGATCACCGAACTATCTTCTGCGTCGTAGATATAACCTGTAATCACCGAAGGAGGCGGAAGTGGCTTATTATCGCATTTTAGGATCAGGTATTTGTCCCGGGATTTATAAGTACAGCCGCTTTCCTTTAATAGTTCCGCCAGTACAAGGCGCAGTGGACGCCTGGTGCAATGGATAGACGCTTTTTGCTTGTCGTTGAACGTTTGGCTGTATGAGAATACAACGCCTGTCTGGTCACTGATCTGGCGGAACAGCTCGGCAAGTGTTTGTCCATTGCTGTTGATGCTTACTGTTCGCTCAAGGTACGGAACCGTTTGGGCCCGCAGCGAAAAGTTCCATGCCAGAAGAAGGATGAGTACAGTATGGTATCGGTTTATAAGCGGCATGACTTCCCTTTGATCAGGTAGCCATTCATTGTTTTTTCGTAGCTGAGGCCCAGGGTCTCGGTAATGATGGCAAGAATAGTTTCAATATTTTCCTGTTCGAAATTTGTGGTAATAGTACAGTTTTCAAGCCCGGCATTTTCGAGAGAAATATTCGCACCGTACGTGGCATTAAGTATGGCTATTACATCGCCCAGGGGTTTTTTATCAAAATAAAGCCGGCTGGCCGGTTTCGGTATGGTTGTTTCCTGTTTTACAATCTGTTTACGGGAACGGATGTAAAGCGCTTTTTCGCTCGCCTTGATCTCCAATGAAGAACCCAGACTATCAAACAGGAGTACCACGCCTTCATCCACTCTCACAAATACCGTATCCGTATCGGGGGAAGAGCGCACGGTGAAACGCGTTCCGATATCCTTAATGAAAACATTACCGGCATCGATCGTAAACGGTATGGCTTCGTCGTGAACGACTGAGAAACTCGCATCGCCGCGAAGGTGCATGAGCCGGTTTGTATTCCCGAAATCTTTATCAGCCACCAGCGTGGCATGGGCAGCCATTGTTACCTCAGAACCGTCTGAGAGCCTGATCTCTTTTGCCATATTGCCTGCAGCGTATGAAACGCCCCGCGTTTCCTTGTTGAACAATAAGGCCAGGGCCAGGCCAGCACCAACCAGAATGAGTAGGGCAGCAGCTACCCTCAGCAAAACAGGTTTGGCATACAATGGTTTTACTTTGCCTTCATTTATCCGGCTTTGCATAGCCTGCCAGGCTTTATCTGTATCCGGCTGATCTGCCAAACCCGGTTGCAGCAAAGCAAATAGCTTTTCGCTCTGCGCATAATGGGCGCGGTTCCCGGCAGATTGCTCCTTCCAGTCTTCCAGCAACATGGCTTCTTCCGGCGAGGCTTCTCCGGAAAGAAATTTGCTGATCAGCTCATCTATGTTTGAAGGGTTAATCACAGTAATATTGGCTAAGGATCATGATAAAAAACGGTAAATAATCTTTAAGTTGTTCGCGCATCAGTTTCAGTGCTTTTCCCATTTGGTTCTCTACCGTCTTTACCGATAAGCCCAACTCATCGGCAATTTCCTGGTATTTGAGCCGCTCGAACCGGCTCATTTTAAAAATTTTGGCACACTGTTCAGGCAAAGTGTCAAGTGCAGCTTCTATTTTCACCTGCAGTTCTTTTTGTTGAAGTTTGTCGTCGGTAGCGAGGTTTTCCTGGTGAAGCTGTACAGTTTCGCGGGCATAGTTGCTACGCACTGCACGCTGTTTCAGGCGATTAAGGCAGGCATTGTGTACGGCCCGGTAAAGAAAAGACTTCAGCGAGGTATGCACCTCGATGGCCGCCCTTTTTTCCCATAAGGATATAAACACCTGTTGTACCATATCTTCAGCATCATCGAGGTCCTTGAGAATCGTTCGGGCATAGGATGCCAGCGCTTTATAGTAGGCGCGGAACACCTGCTCAAAGGCAGCCTCGCTACCATTCCTGAATTGCTCTATGACTTCTTTTTCCGTCTCCAAACCTGTTCTGGCAAACTGCCTCAAAGGTAGAAACTTTTATCTATGACACTTCAAAATCATATTACCCCTATCCGGGTAATTTTTTTTTGAAAAGAATAGGCATTTTTGTAGAAAGGTTGATTTTAGCGCTTTACCTCACAGGCATGGCGCCCGTCTTTGATAAAAGTAATTGCGTGGTAATGTTTTTCCAGCGGAAAATAGTGTCCATGCTTTTTGGCAAAGTTTTTCAGGCCGTGATGGCAGATCGCATCCCAACTATACAGTTCGAGATGCCAGCCGTCTTTGATAAAACCACTGACGTCGTATAGAAATCCTTTTTCTTCATGGAATCCCTTCCCGTCGCCGGTACAAAGGACGATGGTGCCAGGTGTTTTCCGGTATTTATAGTGATGCCTGTACATCGAAAGTTGCATGGCCATATCCACCGTTTCGTTTTCACCGGTATCGCTTCGCGGAATCAGTTGAATATCGACACCACGGTTAGCGATCGATTTGAATACATCTTCCATTTCAGGAGGGCCGCTGCCCGCCCACACAAATTCATCGAACAACATGTTACCCTGCGTGATCAGGTACAGAAAATGGTGAAAAGCAATTCTCAGCGAAGCAGGATCTTCACCGTGCTGGCGGGCGGCTTCCTGTCCGCCGATATAGATATTTGAGTTGTCCACGTAGATGCAGACCGGGTGTTTTCTCATAGGGATGACGTTTTGGTTTTGTAACGAATACTCAGTAAAACAGTTGCCAGGTTAACGAGAAAGGAAAAGCCATTCGCAATAATAATGATCCAATCCTGTTTCAGGATCCCATACCATACCCATATCGCTAAACCGCCAACCAGTACCCAGAACATACCTAATGACACGTTTTCAGCCTTTTTTTCACGGCATAGTTTGACAAGTTGTGGCAGAGAAGATACAGCAGTGGAAATGCTGGCACTGATGCCCACCAGGGTGCTAAGTTCCATAACAACCTTCCTGTTTCAACTTCAATACCAATAGGGCGAATGGTACCCAGCATTTCCCGCAGCACTGTCACTGTAGTAGGGCAGTGCGGAGAATAGGCAACATAAACCTGCTTTTTGCTTGAAAAGTGACGGCACCGTTTTTGGAAAACCAACATCAGGTATTATAAAAAAGGAATGATGAAAAAAAACCAAGGCAAAACAGCACTCATTACTGGCGCCACCAGCGGTATTGGTTTCGAACTTGCAAAGCTATTTGCTAAAGATGGGTATAATTTAGTGATTGTGGCGCGCCATGAAAGAGAATTGGCGCAGGCCGCATTCGAATTAAAGAAAACGGCTGACATACGGGTTCTAAGCCTGGCAAAAGATTTATTTCTACACCAGAGTGCAAGAGATATTTACGAGGAACTCAGAACCCGCCGCATTCGCATCGATGTACTGGTGAACAATGCCGGACAAGGGCACTACGGGGAGTTTTTGCATAGCGACTTGCGGGCCGAACTGGATATCATTCATTTGAACATTTGTAGTCTGGTAACACTTACCAAGTTGTTTTTGACGGAAATGGTGGATCATGGAGAGGGCAAGATCCTGAATCTATCCTCGGTCGCAAGCAAGTCACCGGGTCCATGGCAATCTGTTTATCATGGCACAAAGGCCTTCGTTCAATCCTTTACCGAAGCTGTTCGCGAGGAAGTGAAGTATTCAGGGGTGACGCTAACAGCCTTGTTGCCGGGCCTAACGGATACCGATTTTTTCCACAAGGCGCATATGGAAAACTCAAGAATTGTGCAGGACAAGGGCGCGATGGCTCATCCGGCAGACGTTGCCAAAGACGGATATGAGGCGCTGATGCAGGGAAAAGACATGGTTGTGTCGGGTTATCGTAATAAATTGCAGGTAGCCATGGACGCGGTGACATCCGACCAAAAGCTGGCCGTGAAGATGTATAAACAACAAAAGCCGGCGAGCAACGGGGAATAGCCCCTTAACAGATACAGTTAAGGTATTTTTTTCTTGCTTATCCTGGTTTTAGGCGACGTCCGCAGAGGAATTCCGCGGGCGTTGCCATGTTTATTAAGTAGAGAATTTATGGTAAGTGGTCGAATAACGTTGTAAATAACCCTCAGGTTAGGCCAAAGAAAATTATATTTGAGAAAAACCTTTTTATGCAATTAACGATTTCCCACGTTTCAAAAACCTACAGTAACGGCCTCAAAGCCCTGAACGACATCAATCTGACCATCGCTCCCGGAATGTTTGGCCTGCTTGGGCCTAATGGTGCCGGGAAATCCACGCTGATGCGCACCATCGCTACCTTGCAGGATCCCGATGAAGGGACGATCATGCTCGGCGACGTGAACATTGTGAAGGAAAAGGAAGCATTGCGAAAAATGCTCGGTTATCTCCCGCAGGATTTCGGGTTTTATCCAAAAGTAAATGCCGAAGATATGCTGCACCATTTCGCTGTACTGAAAGGCATCAACAACAAAACCGAAAGAAAAGACTTATGCGATGCCCTGTTGCAACAAACCAACTTGTTTGAAGCTCGGAAGCGCAACCTGAGCGAATATTCCGGCGGTATGCGGCAGCGTTTTGGTATTGCGCAGGCACTGCTCGGAAAGCCCAAACTCATTATTGTGGATGAACCCACCGCTGGCCTTGACCCGGCTGAGCGAAACCGTTTTCACAACATCCTCAGCGACCTGGGCGAAAATATCATCGTGATCCTCTCGACGCACATCGTGGAAGATATTAAGAACCTCTGTCCGCGCATGGTAATCATGAACCGCGGGCAAGTGCTGCTCGATAGCCGGCCATCAGATGCCATCGAGGCCATGCGCCAAAAAGTCTGGAGTTTGCTCATCGACAAAGCGGAGCTTAATGCGTATAAGGAAAAATATAAGATCATTTCGGCAAAAGTAGTGGAAGGCCGCCTGCTGATCCATGTGCAAAGCGATAGCATGCCGGGCGACGCCTTTGCCCTTGTAGAACCTGATTTGGAAGATGTTTATTTTTCGAACATCCTTTAGTTTTTTAACGCTTTAATCATTGCTTATGTTTTTAGAAATTCTCCGGTTCGAATGGAGGTATGCGCTTAAAAAGCCATCCACCTATATCTTTTTTGCCCTTTACTTCTTTATATACCTCTTTCTGTCGCTTATGGCTTCGGGTGTTCTGCCGCTGGGATCAAGTGATAGCAATACCTACCTGAACAGTGCGCTTGCCAATGCCAGCCTTTACCTGGCGTTTAATCAAAATATTATGGCACTCATCCATAATATGATCATTATTGCCGTAATGGCTACTGCCATTCAGCGCGACTTTGAGTACAATTCGCATGCGTTGTTTTTTACCAAACCAATTACCAAGCCGGCCTATTTCTTCGGTCGTTTTCTCGGTGTATTGTCAGTAGCACTGTTCGTATTCAGCGGCCAACTTTTCGGCTTGCTGCTGGGTAGCGCTATCGGCCACCAGCAGCCTGTTATTGGTCCTATTGAACTATATAACTATGTGCAGCCTTTCTTATACTTTGTTGTACCCAATACCTTGCTCTTTGGGATCATCTACTTTTCGCTCACTACCTTTTTGCGGAACACCACCATTGCCTACCTCTTCACGGTTGTTTTCTTTCTTTTTGATCTGGCAGCAAGTTCAGTGTTGTCCGATATCGACTATCAGTCGCTGGCTGCCATGCTCGACCCTTATGGGAGCAAGGCTTTGGATAAGGTAACACAGTACTGGACGCCATTTGAGCAAAACGAACGCAAACTACCTCTTACCGACGTGCTTCTCTACAACCGGCTTGTGTGGTTGGGTCTGGCTTTACTCATTATGTGGTTTAGCTACGCGCGGTTCAGCTTTTCGCAATTCCTGAACCCTGTAAAGCGCTTTTCGTTCAGGAAACAAGCAGAGAGCTATTCGCCCCAAACACCCGACGTTCAGCATTTTTCGCAGTTACCGGAAGTAACCATAAGCAACCGGGGAAAAGCATTTTGGAACCAGTTGTGGTATATCGCCCGCTTCGAATACCGTCGCATTGTCAGAAGTTATTTTTTTATCATTATGATTGTTCTGGGTGCAGTGCTTGCTTATTTTGTAAGCCGTTTCAACGCACTTATTTTCGGCACGGAGGTTTACCCAGTTACCTATATCATTGCCGAACAGGTTGGTTCCATGTTTCGTTTTATGCTCACGATCCTCATCATCTTCTTTTCCGGTAACCTGGTGTTCAACGAAAAGCAATACAAAGTGGATGAATTGGTCGGCGCCTCACCGGTAAAGTCTTCGACACTGCTTATCGGGAAATACCTGGGCCTCATGGCCTCGGTAGCGGTTGGCCTTTTAGCGGCGATCATAACCGGTGTGGCAATCCAGTCGATGAAAGGTTACTATCACTTTGAGCTTGGTCAGTACCTGGTGGTTATGTATGGTCGGGCGCTTGTTAGCCTCGCCATTCTGGCTGCCCTTTGCTTCAGCGTGCAAAACATGGTTACCAATAAATATGTTGGTTTTGTGATTGCATTTATTCTGTCTTTTGTCGTCAGGATGATCTTATCGCGGTTGCAGGTCGAAAATCCACTTGTTAATTTCAATTCCAGCGGCCCCGTCACAGATTATAGCGATATGAATGGTTTTGGAAACTCCACATCGATCTTTTATTTGTTCAAAACATATTGGATGGCGCTGATGGTTCTGCTCTTTGTAGTGTCTATTCGCTTTTACCTGCGCGGGAAAGAAAAAGGCTGGAAAGCGCGTTTCCGTTTTTCGAAGTACGATTCAAAACGGCAAATGCAGCTTACGGCGCTTATTGCTGTTGCGGTATTGGTAAGTACCGGCGGTATCATTTTCTACAATGTGAAGGTAGCGCACAAACTGTTAAGCAAGAAAGACTATGAGCAGTTGCAGGCAGACTTCGAGAAACGTTACAAGCACTTTCAGCATACACC
>DAIUED010000073.1:0-12150 GCA_036845295.1 Bacteroidota bacterium | reverse complement strand
ACGGTACGTCTGTCACCTATTATCCTAATGGAAAAACAGAGGACGATTTGGTGTATGATATGGACATGATTACGGGTACGGCAAAAAAATACGACCTGTTTGGCAATCTGCAAGCAGAAACAAACTACGACTTCGATAGGAAGCAGGGCCTTTATACTTCTTACAAAAACGGCAAAGTAGAATATACCGCCATGTACAGGAATAACGAGCTTCATGGCGAAGCGAAAGACTATTACGACAGCGGAAAATTATACCGAACGATCAGCTATCAATACAATAATAACCAGGGACCTACCACGATATACGACGAAAGTGGCGCGGTAGCTGTTGTGCTGAACTACAACGAGGACGACTTCGTAAGCTATAGCTACGAAAACGAATCCGGTAAATTGATAGATCCTATCGTGATCGACAAGCCCGATATGACAGTGAAAGCATTCTATAAAAACAAAAAGCCTTCCATGGTCTTTACCCTGAAAAACGGCGAGCGAGAAGGTGCTTTTGTAATTTACAGCAGTTCAGGAACAAAACTGTTTGAAAGTGAGTACAAAGATGGCTACATACATGGGCCCAGAACAGAATATTACAGCAGTGGCAAAGTGAAATCGAAATGTGTATTCCGCTATGGAGAGCTGCAAGGCCTGTTCACCGAATATAACGAAAACGGCACTCTGCGCAGCGAATTCAATTTCATGGGTGGCGAGCGGCACGGTATCTCTAAGTATTATGATGGGAACGGAAAGCTCCTGATGGAATGTTTTTTTTACGACGACAATGCTATTAAGATCATCAAATGAGTTTCGGTAAACTACTTGTCTTACTTTTCGCAGTAACCACAAGCAGTGGCTTGCTTGCCCAAAAACGGGCATTGCTCGACACCCTGCTAAAAAAATACCCCAACAGTTCGATAGCAGGTATCAATCTCGAAAAACAGATTGAAATAAGCCTGGAAAATGGCGTACCTAAGGTAAGTGAAAAGGTTAAAGAAACGACGATCCTTCTGAAAGACGACGCGATTGCCTTCGAAAGTCTATCGCTTTATTCAAACTCTTTCGTGACCCTCAAAAACATAGATGCGAGGACGCTTTATTTAAAAGGCGACTCGTATAAAGAACTTAAAAACGATCGCATCGAGGTAAAACGTCAAAACAGTTCTTCTTCGTTCTACGACGACCAAAATACACACATCGTGCATTTTGATCAACTGAGCAAAGGCGCCATTCGCACAATCAGCTATGAGCGCACGTATCTGGAGCCCCGCTTTTTTGGAGACGATTACCTGAGCAACTACTATCCGGCAGAGAAACAATTGATAACCCTTAAATGTGCTAAAAGTATCAACCTTGCCATTCGCTTTTTCAACGTGCCCGATCCGGAAAAATACCTGACTGTTTCCGAAGATTCCAAATACCGGTATTACAGGATAGAGACCGGAAACATGAAGAAATACGAGCGTTTTGGAGGATCACCGGATATAAGCTGGTACATGCCCCATGTCGTGTATTACATCCGTTCTTATAACGATGGAAAAGAAACCAAAGATTACATGAATAATGTACTCTCGCTATCGGCTTGGTACAGCTCTCTGTTAAAGAATATCCCGCCCATCACGGATAAGCGTTTGATACAGGTCACCGATAGCCTGGTGACGAATTCGGCGACTGAAGATGAAACGGTGAAAAAGGTCTTTAACTGGGTTCAGAAAAACATCAAGTACATCGCTTTCGAAGACGGCATGGGAGGATTCGTACCACGCGATCCTTCCGTCGTGTTCCAAAAGCGTTACGGCGACTGCAAGGACATGGCATTTCTGATATACTCGATGCTACGCTTAAAGGGCATCAATGCTTACCTTACGTGGATAGGTACGAGAAGCAAGCCATATACATTCTCGCAAGTGCCGACACCGCTTACTGACGATCACATGATCGCTTGCTACCAAAAACCTGACGGCACTTATATTTACCTTGACGCGACCGACAAGCAGGTGCTGTATGGCTCTCCCAGCTCTTTCATACAGGGTAAGCAGGCTCTTATAGGCACACAGCAGCAATTTAAGGACACTGCTTACGTTCCGGTTATTCCATACCACCGGAACGTTACCACTGACTCGAGTTACTTTAGGATCGAAAAATCGGCCATTTCCGGAAGGTGCGTCAATTATTTCACAGGCTACAGCCGGATCAATTTCATCAACGATATGCTCGACCTTTCCAAACAAAAGAAAGAAGAATACATTATAGGGGAATACGAGAAGGGCAATAATAAATTTTTTATCAGCAATCAAAAGGAAGAATTGGAATACAACGATACCACATCGCGGCTTAGCTTCGACTTTTCGGTGAAAGACTACGTAAAAAGCGCTGATAAAGAGCTTTTCGTCAACATGAATCTTGAGCAAAACACCGGGCTATTTAAGTTTGAAGATACTTACACCACCCCTTACCGGATCAAGGAAAAACACCTGCTCAACTATGTGAAAGTGCTTGAAATTCCACCGGGTTACGAGGTAAGCGTATTACCTGCCAATTTTAGCCAGCAAACTAACGATTGCGAACTGGCGATAACTTACGAACATAAAAGCGACAAGATCATCTGCAAGGTAACCATCGCATTCAAGAGTCTGCTCATAAGCCACGCCGACCTCGAAGAATGGAACAAGCTCGTAAAAAGCTACACCAGCCAAAAGAAACAAATCGTAGTACTAAAACAAACATCATAAATCATGAATTTCAGATCCATTTTCCTCACTCTCTGCCTGGCGGCACAAGCTGCGATCGCACAAACCAAATTTTACGCTGGCTACAATTGGGAAAAGAAACCGGTGCTTACGTTGGCCGACACTGCCTACAATGACATGGATTTTTACAGCGTTTACCAGAATCACATTATGGAATATGCCTATGATTCCAATGGTGAATTGAGCCTTTACGAAACCTGGCATGAGATCATACACATAAACACAGACAAAGGCGTTGAGATCAAAAACAAGATGTACATTCCTTCGGGAAAGATCATCGAGATGATCGATCTCAAAGCACGTTGCATAAACGCGTCGGGCAAGGTTATTAACCTGGATCAGTCGGGCATAAAGCATGTAGATAACCTGGAAGATATGGGGCCGCATACCATTTTTGCTTACGAAGGCGTTGAGCCCAATTCCGATATCGAATATATATATACTGCAAAAAAATCTGCAAAAAATTACGGTGCGTTCAATACGCAGTTCTCACACCCCATCAAACGTACGGAGGTGCATTTCATTTCCCCTAAAAATCTCGTGTACGATGTTCGAAGCTACAATGGCTTTCCGGCTTTTGTGAAAGACACCTCGGATGCCAACGTAGCGCACCTGCTGGTGAAAGCAGAAAACACCAGTGCCTTTGAAGAAGAGCCTTATTCGGTGGGCGATGCCAACAGATACTATTTTTATTTTCAATTAAGATACAACACGAATAAATCGAACGCCAAATTTTCTACCTGGAACCTACTGGCAAATGACCTCATCAAAGTGTACTACAATCCCGAAAAAGAGGACAGCAAAGCCGTTGCAAAACTCATTTCCAAATCGGGTGCGGGCAAGAAAAGCACCGATATCGAGAAGATCCGCGCCCTGGAACATTACGTAAAACAAAATATCGTGTTTTCAACGGATGTTCCTGATATGAGCGTTGAGAAAAGCCTGTCTCAAAAGTTAACAAATGCCTTTAACCTCAACCGCATATTTGTAGAAGCGTCGCGGCAGATGGGACTGAGTTTTGAGCTGGTGTTTTCCAACAACCGCTTCGAAAGCACGTTCGATCCGGCTTTCGAAAGCTACCTTCAGTTAAAAGAACTGCTGATCTACTACCCTTCTATGGACAAATACCTGGATCCTGCCAATTACTACTCCCGCATAGGGTTTGCCGCCGAGCAGTACATTCTGACGCCGGCGCTGTTTGCAAAAGCGACCGAAGTAGCAGGAGTAACAGCCGGTGTGGCAAAAATTAAAACCATCGGAACGCCGGATTATCTACAAAGCCAGAATATAATCAATGTCAAAACAGAATTCATAGATGACGATTTTACGCCTAAATCGCAGATAGAGCATCAATACACCGGTTACGCGGCATACAATATGCAGCCGGTGTACTATGTAATGAACGAGGAGCAAAAAAAGAAAACAACGGAATCGATCCTGAAACAATCGGCCGAAAATACGATCATAAAAAGTTCGAGCGTACGTAACGGCGAGGCCGATGCTATTCTTGAAAAGCCTTTTATTATCTCGGGCACCATCGAAACGCCCTCGCTCGTTGAAAATGCCGGTAACAAGCACCTTTACAAACTTGGCATGCTGATAGGCCGCCAGGCAGAACTGTACCAGGAAAAACCCCGAAAGTATGACATCGTGCTTGGATATCCACATGGCTTTCAAAGAAATCTGGAAGTTTCCATCCCTGACGGCTACCGCCTCACCAATCCCGAATCCCTGGTATTCAACGTCGTTCTAATGGATAACGGCAAGGAATCAAGCTATTTCAAATCGTCTTACAAATTGGAAGGAAATAAGCTGCTGGTGACGGTAAGCGAGCAATACACCGCGCCGTTTTATTCGAAAGACAAATACAAAGAGTTTAAGGATGTCATCAATGCAGCGGCCGATTTTAATAAGGTAACGCTTATATTTGAAAAAAAATAAGCACATGAAATTGTCTTTTTTAACATGTCTCATTTTGTTGACCCTGGCAGCACGCGCCCAGCGAAGTTACGAAGCCTACCTGGAACAGGCTCAGCAATCTATTGCCGAACAGGATTATACAAATGGCATCAAATATGTTAACAAGGCGCTGGAGTATAAAAAGGATATAAGTAGCTCTCACAAAATAGCCAATCTGTATTTGACGCGAGGCCTTTGCAAATATCACCTTGAAAAATACCAGGAAGCAGAAAAAGATTTCGATCAGGCTATTCAGGTATCGCCGGAGTTCCTCAAAGCCTTCGATGCCAAAAACATGGTTTATTTTGCAACCCGGCAGTTCGACGAAGTGATTTCCAATTCGGAAAAAGCGCTTGCACTAAGCCCTAACAATACCAAATTTCTCCAGAGTAGCTCGGCCGCATTTCTCCAAACATTCAACTACCCAAAAGCCATTGAGATAGCCGACTCCATTCTGGGACTGAAAGATGATGATTTGAATGCGCTACGGGTTAAATCCCAGGCCCTTTTTGCCCAAAAAAAATACAAAGAAACACTGGAGCTCGAAAACCACATGCTAAGCCTGAAACCCAACGACTCGCATATTCTCCTTGCAAGGGGAGCCACCTACGCAAAAATGGGGGAATACGACAAGGCTGAACAAGACAATGAGCTTGCTTTCAATACCGATTCCTCTTTGCGTTTCGTTGTGTACAATAACAGGGCATTTTTCATCAATATGAGCAAAAAAGATTACCCGGGCGCCCTGGCCTTATTGGAGAAGTGCGTGAGCCTGAATCCGAATTTTGCTTATGCCTACAGCAATATCAGCTATTGTAAATTGCAACTTGGCGATATTCCTGCAGCGCTCAAAAACGTGCAAAAATCCCTTCACCTTGACTCCCACAATGCCTACGCCTACAAAAATTACGCACTGATCCGCCTTGCCGAACGAAAGAACTCCGAAGCCTGTAAACTCCTGAAAACGGCAGAAGACGAAGGCTACAGCAAACAATACGATGATGAAGTGGAGCAGCTTTTGAAAACAAACTGCAACTAAACCGTGGCGATGAATACTGTTTTTTCCGATCTTCGTGTCATAGAACTGGCGGGCGTTTTGGCCGGGCCTTCCGTTGGCTTGTTCTTTGCCGAACTGGGAGCCAGCGTCATTAAAATCGAGAACCCTAAAACCGGGGGAGACGTCACACGCAGTTGGAAACTCCCTACAGAAGATCCGGCTGAAAAAACAAGCGCCTATTATTGGAGTGTGAACGCCGGGAAGGAAGTATTGTTTCTCGACTTGCAACAAGCTGAAGATCTCAGCAAACTATACGCCCTGGTCAAAACTGCCGATATCGTAATCACCAATTACAAAGCCGGCGACGACCAGAAACTGAAAGTAGATTACGCGAGCTTGTCGGCCATCAATCCGTCGTTGATCTATGCCTCTATCAATGGCTTTGGCCAGGGCCAGGCGCGCACGGCTTACGACCTTATCTTGCAAGCCGAAAGCGGCTTCATGTTCATGAATGGTGAAAAGCAGGCCAGACCCTTGAAAATGCCGGTTGCGCTGATCGACATCCTGGCCGGCCATCAACTCAAAGAAGCTGTGCTGATCGCGCTGCTGCAACGCTACAAAACCGGCAAAGGGACAGCCGTCAATGTCTCGCTCTTTGATACGGCCGTCGCATCGCTGGCCAACCAGGCTACCAATTGGCTCGTGGCGCACCATTTGCCGGTATCACAAGGCTCCCTGCATCCCAACATTGCACCTTATGGCGAGCTGTTTTCTACTGCCGACGGGCACACGATTACCTTTGCCATTGGAAGTGATAAACAATTCCGGCAGTTGTGCCACATCCTGGAACTTAGCCCCGATGCCGATCCAGCTTATGCAACAAACCAACAACGTGTAGCCCATCGCGAAGAGCTTTACCAGCTGCTGCGCCGGCAGATCGCTGAAAGGCCTTTCGAAGCACTTTACCAGGCTTGCCTGGAGCGCGACGTACCCATTGGTAAGATCCGCAACCTGGAAGAAGTATTTGAACTCCTTGAAGCGCAGCGCATGATGCGCCATTGGCAACACGAGGGAAATGCCATAAAGACGGTAAGCTCTATCGGCTTCAAGTGGGACCCCTGAAACAACAAATTTTCATGAATCCAAGTACTTGGATTTCTTCTTCCCTACCGCTGTGTTACTAATTCTCCTTGGTGTAAATGGCTTTACCAGAACGGCTTCTCCAATTATGCGCAGATGCGATGCATTACATGTTATAAAAAAAACAACCTGGCAGTCTTCAAAGCCCAAACTCGTAAACAACTCCATATTTAATCAACAGCCATTGTCAGTACAATTTGGTAGTTTTTGTAGGGTATTATTTGTAAACTTGTTACATAAATTTACCCTATGATGCGTCTTCTGTTCCTTACCCTGGCTTTGCCTTTATTTTCCGTCACCTGCAACGCACAGGCCAAAGACACCGTTATGCTAATGAACGGAAACACTGTTGTAGAAAAGGTAATCGACACCCTGATTGGGGCCGTGACGGTTATGCATCCGGAAAAAGCAGGAGAAAAGCTGCATTTTGAATACGACCAGGTGTATGCCGTGAAATATGCGAGTGGCTTTACAGATTATTACTACCGGCAAGACAGTCTCCTTGGCAATTACTTTACGCGCGACGAAATGGAGTACTACATTTATGGCGAACGCGATGCCCGCAAGGGCTTTAAGCCACGCGGCTCACTGATCGGCTCCGGCGCAGTAGGCTTAGTCAGCGGCGGGTTAGGTATTTTTTTCGCGCCCGTTTTTCCTGTAGGTTACATGGCCTTAAGTGGTGTTCCTAAAGTAAGAATCCGGCACAGCACCATCAGCAACCCTAACTACATCGAACACGACGCTTATATTCTCGGTTACGAACGCGTAGCTCGTAGTAAACGTCGCGTGCAATCCATACTTGGCGGTGCCATCGGCCTTGCTGCCGGCTACGGCTTGTATTTCGGTGTTCTCAAAAACGCCTTGCCAACCACGCTGAATATCAGCTTCAAATAACATTTCAAACATGCAACACAAAATTGTTTTACTCGGCTCGGGAGAATTAGGAAAAGAACTCGTCATTGCACTTCAGCGTCTCGGCCAACACGTAATTGCCGTTGACTCTTACGAAGGTGCACCAGCCATGCAGGTAGCCAACGACTTTGAAGTAATTAATATGCTCGACGGCGAGGCGTTGGATACCGTGATTGCGAAACATAAACCCGATTTGATCGTCCCCGAAATCGAGGCTATCCGTACCGAACGCTTCTACGATTATGAAAAGCAAGGTATTACGGTGGTGCCTAGTGCCAAAGCAGCCAACTTCACGATGAACCGCAAAGCTATCCGCGACCTGGCAGCTAAAGAGTTAGGCCTACGGACGGCAGCGTACCGCTATGCCACCACACTCGACGATTTCAAACAGGCTGTGAGCGCTATCGGGATCCCTTGTGTGGTAAAACCTCTGATGAGTTCGAGCGGAAAAGGACAAAGCATTGTCAAAACGGAAGCCGACATCGAACGCTCGTGGAACTATGCCATGGAAGGCTCGCGCGGTGACTATAAAGAAGTGATTGTAGAAGAGTTTATCCGTTTTCATGCAGAGATTACTTTACTGACAGTTACTCAAAAAAACGGCCCTACCCTCTTCTGCCCGCCCATTGGCCACCGCCAGGAACGCGGCGACTACCAGGAAAGCTGGCAGCCTTGCGCCATTAGCTCACAAGACCTGAAAGACGCGGAGGAAATGGCCGGGAAAGTTACCAAAGCGCTAAGCGGTGCAGGACTTTGGGGCGTAGAGTTTTTCCTGACGGATAAAGGCGTTTACTTCTCCGAACTTTCGCCTCGTCCGCATGATACGGGCATGGTGACCTTAGCCGGCACTCAAAATCTGAGCGAATTTGAGCTGCATGCGCGTGCCATTACCGGCTTACCGATCCCGGAAATCACACTCGAGCGCTGCGGAGCATCGGCTGTGGTACTGGCAGGCAGCGAAGGTAAAAATCCTTCATACACCGGTGTGGAACGGGTACTGAGCGAGCGCCAAACAGATGTCCGCATCTTCAACAAACCTACTACACGTCCTTTCAGGCGTATGGCAGTAGTCCTTACTTACGACCAAACCGGCAGCAATGTTGACACCGTAAAACAACGGGCCATCGACCTGGCCAAAAACATCGGCGTAACGGCGTCTTAGCATGAAAAACGCGCTCCTGATATTTGCCCTGCTTGCCTGCCAGTTTACCTTTTCGCAAAACAAGATGTTCCCGGAGCATCTCCGGCAAACGCGTATCGCCTCTCTACAGGCGAATGATTCGCTGATCTATTACCAATGCCATGTTGATGAAGCCTCACAGGAACTTACTACCAGCAGCGGGCAAAAGATCAGCTCAAAAAAAAGGCGCCTTACCATTACAGAAAAATTCGTAATCATAAAATACGACTCTCTTTATACCTGCCGTTACTATGCATCGCCGGTTACCAACTACCCCAACAAGAAGTTCCCTTACCTCACACTCAAAGAGGTGAAAAACTGGAATTTCGAGTTACAGCTGACCAGGGAACTGAGTCGCGAAGAGGTGATGCTGGCGGCGGCCATGGAAACCAAAACCCACGCTATTATTACCTACGACCTCAACATCAATAAAAGCTGCCCGAACGAGGTCATCATTTGTTATAGGAAAGACCGCGAGCAACTAATCGTAGAAGGCGATTACCTGTTGAGCAAATTATTGAAGTGCCAATAACAGAATCTTCCGCCTGGCTCAAAGAACATAAAGATCAGAACGCCTGACCTCGAAATGTAACTTTCCAAAAGGTTGATCAACGCAATCTGAAAAATGCTTTCAGTTTCCCGAGAATGGTCAGCTCTTTTTCTTTTTCAAAAGGGTTTCCTTGCTCTTCTTTCTCTTCGAAGACAGAGCCATTTCTCGTTTGTTCCTTACGTTGCGCATTTACACGATAAACAATGTACCGGGTTCGTTCATTCCATCTGTTTTCGAATGCTTCATCGATTAACGATGGCGTAAAACCTGCTTGCCTGAATACAATATAGAAATTATCCAGGAATTGTTGCAAATTGTAGGGAAGTGCAGTGACGTCGGTGATCTCACTAGCCGACTCCGCAAAAATACTACTCATTGAATTGGAGCGTATGCCATTGCGCCACACATCCCACACCTCCTGAATATCCTGCTCAAACAATACATCGATTTGACCGGTCAGCAACTGATAAAAACGGATGAGATCGACCCCATCTTTATTAACTTCCTGCAACAATCCGTCGATGGATTTGCCGAGCGTATCTTCATCGAACGAAGCATGCTGCAAAAGATAAGTCAGATCAAACAAATCTTTGAATCTTGGTCGCACAAGGGTTTGATGGATTTTCCAGGAAACCTGCAAACAAAGAGGAGCCGTATAAGGAATGGTAAATGCATCGCCTCGCAGTGGCTTATATAGCAAGGGGACTGGTGGAAAATCCACGGGAAGATTGAAAGAAATATCCAGGGGCAAGGAATGAATGTTGAATCCATCTACTGTACAAGCGAGGTCTGTATTCACTGTTGGAAAATCGTCATCCATGGCATAATCGATCATCCGCCAGAAAGCGTTTTCTGAAAAACTGGCAAACTCAACTCCATCGTTGGTTTCTGTTTCTGTGGCCAGTAAGGCCCAGTTGCTGAATACCTCGCGGGATGTTTCTACGTCGCTGAGCTTGCCGAGATATATCCAGTCGAGGTCGGCGGGTATGCGACGGCTTGGATCAGGAAAATATTGACGTGTTACATAGCTTCCTTTTAGCATAAAGGGTAATCCAAGCTGCGCCGCTCGTCGAATATAGGATTCGTAGGCGAGCATCTGCATGGTTTGTTCATGGTCTTTCATCATCGGCTTGTGTTATGGGATTAACCAACCTCTATCCAGATCGACATTGGAATCAAGAAGACAGTATTCAAAATGTTCTTTGGAAACTTCACGTCCGTCTTTCCGCAGTGCCTGGCAAAGCGCATCGACACGGATTTTAAACGTACCGGGCGTGCCGCTTTCCCTGAGCGTAACAAAACGCAGGTTTTGGGATTGCTTGAGGGCATTACGCGACACATGCGCCTGGTGCATTTCACAGATAGGCCATAAAGACTCCATCCGTTCATAGGGTACTTTGCCATGCCACTCATAATAACGTTGCTGCGATCCTGCTGGCGTATCCGTAAAATATGATGCAGCATCAAGAGGTACTTCTATCTTCAGACGCTTCGGCTCCATACCTGCCTGCATAAACATGTCCTGGTATTGCTCCGCGCGCCGACGCACAGCCCCAAGTTCCTTTTCATAAAGCACCTTGCTAAACATGGGTTGCTGCTGACAACGGCCCCGCGAAAGTTCTATCCAGACGGGTTTACCGCCTCCTTCCCGGCAAATGGTGTGGAATAATTCGCTTTGAAGTTCCGCCAGTTCTCCAAAAGTGATATGCAGTTCAAAGGCTATGGCCGGATGTGTCATTCAGCAACTGTATAAATACAATGAAGATATCCATCTTCCGGCAATTTCTTACAAAAAATCCAATGGTTTAAAGCCTTACCGGTTTAGAAGAGACATCTGTCAAGGCATACTTCACAAGCATCACCAACGCCATTAACAAGTTAAGCGCCAGGTAAACGGAGCCGTACAACAGAATATCGGCCGCAGCCGGAGAAGGCTCATGAAAGTGACGGTATTCCGACATCAACGCTGTAAAAAGAAACAGATTCACCAGAATGAATAACAGGGAAACAAGTACGCCAAATGTCCTGTTCCTGAAAAACAATAAAACGGCGAGCGCAACGAGCAGGGCCAGCGCAAAAGGATTGAAGTACCTGCCCGTGTCCAGCCAGTAATACATTACAGAAACAATGGCATAGCTTTCCGGTATGAACTTCAGGTATTTTTTCATGAGCTGTATCAACGGCACCGGGTGTATTTTATTGTACAACCGCTAATTCGCGGATGGTAGAGAGTCCAAAAAATCCTCTATTTGTGAAGTCCAGAGAGCTTTGTACTTATTCAGGTAATTTTCATGGCCTGCTTCGGGGTACAAAACCAGTTTTTTCGCGCCACCCAACGCGGTAAAAATCCGATCTGTTTCGGAGCGGCTCACACTTCGGTCTTTCTCGCCATACATCAATAGTGTAGGTATGTTCACCTTACTGGCATAACTTGCCGGATTATGTGCAAAGGCGTTGAATCCGTTTTGCACTCCTCCCCAAAACACAAGCAACCGGGCCATCGGAAACACCGGCGCATGCATGCTTCTGAACCTGGCCTCAACTGTTTCCTGCATAGTTCCAAACGGGCATTCAAGAATCAAGGCATCGGCCGCCAGCGACGAATCCGCTACCGCTTTCATAATGGCTGCAGCGCCCATCGATGTGCCGAAAAGCACGACTGGCTTGCTGCT
>DAIUED010000072.1:0-12155 GCA_036845295.1 Bacteroidota bacterium | reverse complement strand
CTTTACCTGGAAGGCGGCTGGCGATACGTTCATGAGTTACCGAACTACTTTTATACGCAAAATGCGCCGCTTTACGTCATGTTCCTGGGGCTGATGATTAAGTTGTTCGGCTTTAAGCTTTTGCTGTTCAAGGTGCTGAATGTCATATTCAATTTCTTTGCTGTTTTCTTCTTCTACAAGGCGTTTTATAAACGCATTCCGTTTGCGGTATTTTTACCGGTGATGATCTTTGTAAGCTGCAATCACCTGATCCAGTATTTTGCCAGCATGACATTTACGGAAGCATTTTACCTGTTTCTGCAATCGCTTTTCTTCTATTACTTCGTCAAACTTTACGATGCACTTGAAAAAGATCCCGAGCCTAAGCACCATGTGAAACTATGGTTGATGTTAGGTTTATTTACCTTTTTGGCTGCTACCTGCAAAAGTGTGGCTATTGTAGCCGTTCCGAGCCTCATCTTGTTTTTCCTCGTTTATAAGCAGTGGAAAAATGCCGCTTTCTCACTGGGAGCTTTCCTGGTATTTAAAATACCGTACGAAATTTTGGTGAAACTGATCTGGGGATCACAGAACCAGTTTAGCGGGCAAAGCAAGATCTTATTGCTCAAAGATCCTTACGACCGCTCGTTGGGCAATGAAGATGTATCGGGTTTTATTACCCGTTTCATTGATAATTGTAACTTATACCTCAGCAAGCGCTTCTTCCAGCTTTTGGGCTTGCGCAACGAAGACTCACTCGAAGTTTACGGATTCCTGGCGTTTGTGGTCGTTGCCATCACACTGGCTGCTCTGTTTTATGTATTCAGGCACAAACAGAAACCACTCGTTTTTTTCGGGCTGTTTACCGGTGCTCAATTGTTGCTCTCCTTTCTCATCCTTCAGGCGCGTTGGGATCAACCGAGGATTATCCTCATCTGTATGCCCGTGATGCTCATCCTGATCTATTACCTGTTTTATCAAACAGTTTACAAACATGGCATGGGACGCATCATTTACATGGCCATCGCAGCACTCCTGTCGCTATCCGTTGTTACAGCGTCGTTGAAAAGAGGCAGTAAAAACCTGCCGGTTGTAAAAAAGAATCTCGCTGGCGATATGTATTACGGTTACACACCCGATTGGCAGAATTTCCTGAAATGCAGCCGCTGGTGTGCCGATAGTCTTCCGGAAAACACCCTCGTGGCAAGCCGAAAAGCACCAATGAGCTTTGTTTATGGCAACGGCCGCAAATTTTTCCCGATCTACAGTGTTATCAAAAAAGATTCGCTTACCAATCAATCCAATCCTGACAGTGCACTCGCTTTTTTCAGGCAACAAGGGGTAACCCATGTGATGCTTGGCAGCTTACGCATTGATCCGAAAGTAAATTCCGGACAGATCATCAATACTGTTCACAACATTGTACAGCCTATTATGCAGAAATACCCAAATAAGCTGAAACTGATACACACCGAAGGTATAGGCGAAGAAAGCTACGTGTTGGAAATTACAGAGTAATGGCGCAGTCTCTTAGCATATCGTTCGGCAACTTTCTCTACCACCGTTGCTTTCCGCTCTACCGGATCATGTACCGCTCGTTTAAGAACCGGCAGGATGCTTTTGAGATCTCGCTGATGCGAAAATACATCAAGCCAGGCGATACGATTCTTGATATCGGGGCCAATATTGGCTTTTATGCCTCACTGCTGTCGGAAATGACAGGAGATAAAGGCTAGGTGCATTGTTTTGAACCTGATACCACCAATTTCGAGCACCTTCGCAAACGTTGCGCCTCGTTGGGCAATGTTCGCATCAACAACAAAGCGGTGGCCGACACCACCCAAACCCTGAAAATATACACTTCGAAACAACTCAACGTGGATCATCGCACCTATAAGCCCGATGACTACGATCAGGAGATTGATATTGATGCAGTAGCTATCGACGACTACCTGAAAGGACAAACAGTGCAGTTCATCAAAATGGACATCCAGGGATTTGAGATGAGTGCCGCAAAAGGCATGGCTAACGCCTTGGCTAATCCGTCGCTTAAACTCCTGTCGGAGTTTTGGCCCTACGGCATGCGCAAAGCGGGCTCGAGTGTACTGGAGTATTACACGCTACTGAAACAGTATGGTTTTTATGTGTACCTTATCGAAAACCAAAACCTGACTGAGTTAACCGAAGAACGTGTAAAGAGCATCCTTGACCGGCCCGAAAGCGACTACATGAATATTTTTGCGAGCAAACAGCGTGTTTAAAAAATATACCATAGCCTACGACCTTGATGATCCGCGGGCCACGCTGGCACACCGTGATATCATCCTGCAAAAACCCTTTCTGAAACGCCTATACACCGAATGGTACCAGGAATTCATCCGTGTGGCCAAATCGGTTGGCAAAGGCACTTATCTGGAGATCGGCTCCGGTGGCGGTTTTCTGAAAGAGGTATTCCCGGAGGTCGTTACCTCCGATATTCTCGATCTGCCAGTGGTTGATAAAGTATTTAGCGCTGAGGAAATGCCCTTCGGTGAAAACGAACTGGGCTGTATCATGATGCTCAACGTGTTTCATCATATTCCTAAACCTTATCTGTTTTTGAAAGAAGCGCAGCGCACGCTAGTAAAAGGCGGAAAAATCATCATGATCGAACCTGCCAATTCTAATCTCGGTCGCTTCATTTATAAGCGTTTTCATCACGAACCTTTCGATGAAACAGGCCCGAGGGAGATTACGCCGGGGAATCCGTTAAGCAATTCGAACCAGGCTTTGCCACACATCTACTTTGAACGCGACCTCGAGCTGTTTACCAAAGAGTTTCCGTCGCTTAAAATCAAGCGCATCCAATACCATACGCCACTTTTATACGTGCTTAGCGGCGGGGTTTCGAGAAGCGCCATGCTTCCAAACGTTCTCTATCCTGTAGCTCGTGGTTTCGAGTGGCTGCTTCGCCCGTTAAGCAAACAGCTTGGCTTGTTTTGCAGCATCGAGATCGAAAAGGTTTGACCGTTTTCAATTCACTTCCGCGCTGCCATTCAGGATGTGGCTTGCAATACCTGTTTTTGTTTGAGTAATAACAACCCTGCCGTCGTTACCAGGGCATTGATCACAATCAGCTCGTTTCCGATCTGGTATGTGGTAAAGGGCGCGATGAGGTAATTAGCTAACGCATATGTTACCAGTGGTGCCAGGATGCAAACAAGGGGCACCAGCCGATCGTTGAGCCTAATAGTAGTGAATAAACCCAATGTAAACAAAGCCAGTAATGGGCCATAGGTATATCCTGCGATCATGAGTATGGTATCGATGATCGCCCGCTGGTTGAGCAAATCGAATACAATGATGACAAGCCACATGAGAATAGCAAAACCAATATGGATCCGGGTGCGTCGTTTCGATTTTTGTTTTTCAGTGAGCTGCATATTTTTATCATATTCCAGCAGATCGACATAGGTTGAAGTAGTCAGGGTGGTGAGTACACTATCGGCACTGCTGAAGGTGGCAGCCGTGAGCCCTATGATAAAAATGAGGCCGGCAAACATACCCAAATGGTTAAGTGCCAGATTTGGAAATACTTTATCGGTAACTACTTTTCCGGTTTCCGGACTTACCGGCAAGGCAATGCCGCTTGCATCGTAGTATTGGAACAGCAAGGCTCCCAGTGCAAGGAAAAAGGTGGTAACCACAACCATTACCACGCTAAACCAAAATATATTCTTCTGCGCTTCGCCTAGGCTTTTGCAACTCAGGTTTTTCTGCATCATGTTCTGATCCAAACCCGTCATCGCAACGGCGATAAAAATGCCGCCGATGAACTCTTTAAAGAAAAAATCCGACCGGTGCCAATCCCAGAAAAAAGTGTCGGAATAGTCGGAATGAACAATGTTGGCTACCGCGTTTCCAAACCCGATTTCCATCTTATGAATGATCACAGCAATGGAAATCACCACACCCAAAACAAGAAATAACGACTGGAACGTGTCCGTCCAGACGAGTGTTTTGATGCCACCTTTGTAAGTATATAAGAGCATGAGCGCCAGGATGATCGACACGCTTAACCAGAATGGAATGTGTACGGCACTGATGCGGTCGAACACAAAAAACTGGATCACACCTGTAGCCAGGAACAAGCGGCCCGAGGCTCCGAGTACGCGTGACAGGATGAAGAAAAATGCGCCCGCTTTTTGAGTGCTTTTTCCGAAGCGATTTTCAAGGTAAGTATAGATCGAGATCACATTCATGTTGTAATATATGGGCAATAGCACACGCGAAATAATGAAGTAACCTACAAAGTATCCTAATACCAATTGCAAATACGAAAAATGTGAAGTGCCGATCTTTCCCGGAACAGAAATATAAGTAACGCCACTCAGGGAGTCGCCGATCATGCCAAAAGCCACGGCATACCAGGGCGAAGCTTTGTTTCCGAGAAAATAGCTATCGGCTGTTGAATTTCTCGATGTAATGTAAGCAATGAGCAGCAGGCCACCGAAATACAGGGCAATGCATGCAATAATTAGTAAAGGCGACATAAAGCTAATATACCGATTATGCTAGGTGCTTTGCCATCAAAAAGGCGCTTGTTTTCAAAACCAAACGTTAATATCTTTTGGCTAGCACTGGTTGGCTCATCAGGCAGTTCGGGCCTGTTTTTCTAACCGCATCAGGAACAATTTCTTAGCACGCCGCAGCCCAAAAACATAACTCAACAACGTTGCGTATATACCGCAAATGTCTTTTTTTCACTATCTTGTTGCCAGGAATACTTATGGAAGATATTGTCGAAAAAATACCGCGCGACTTATTATTAAGCGAGCTAAACGCGGAGCGTTACGTGCGCAAAACCAATAATGGCGATAACGAGATCTATATCATTACCCACCATGATTCGCCGAACACGATGCGGGAAATCGGCCGGTTGCGGGAAGTAACATTCAGGCATGCAGGCGGAGGTACCGGAAAATCAATAGACATCGATGAGTTCGATTTGGGTGACCATCCCTACAAGCAGCTCCTGGTATGGGATCCTGTAGAGCAGGAAATTGTTGGTGCCTACCGGTACATTTTGTGCCGCGATGCCGAATACGAGCACGGCAAAGTGCTACTTGCCACGACAGAACTGTTTGATTTTTCCCCTGAATTTTATAAAACCTACCTACCCTACACCATTGAACTGGGCCGTTCGTTCATTCAACCACAATACCAGCCTTCCGAACAATTCAGAAAAGGCCTGTTTAGTCTCGATAACCTTTGGGACGGGCTCGGAGCCATTGTGGTGGATAATCCAGACATGAAATATTACTTCGGTAAGGTAACAATGTACACGGATTTCAATGTAGAAGCCCGCGATTACATTCTGGCTTTCCTGAAATATTATTTCCCGGATCCGCAAAACCTTGTGAAACCGATCCACTCTGTTGAATTGAAAACAGACGTGTCCGCTTTCCTAAATGAAATCGCTGGAAAAACCTATAAGGAAGGGCACGCCATTCTTAATAAACATGTCAGAGCGTTGGGCGAAAATATTCCTCCAATGGTAAATGCATACAGCAATTTATCAAGCACGATGCTTTCTTTCGGCACTGCCATTAATCCAACGTTTGGCGGCGTGGAAGAAACAGGTATTTTGGTAACGATCGGTGATATTTATAAAAGTAAATCCGACCGGCACATCGAAACTTACATTCAGGAATTGCGCGATAGCGGAAAACGCAGCTAAGAACCTGTATCAACGCAAGGACCATGGAGATCAAAAGTACTAAATTTGTAAAAAGTAGTTCCGACTACAAAGGTTGTCCCACACCCGACAGACCTGAGTTTGCCTTCATCGGCCGGAGCAACGTGGGAAAATCGTCGCTGATCAACATGCTCTGTAACCAGAAAGACCTGGCCAAAACCTCGTCGAAGCCGGGGAAAACACAACTCATCAACCACTTCAGCATCAACGACCGTTGGTACCTCGTCGATTTGCCCGGCTACGGCTACGCCAAAACAAGCAAAACCAACCTCGACAAGTTTGAAGACCTGATCAGCAATTATATCACACGCCGGAAAAACCTGGTGAGCCTGATGATCCTGATCGACAGCCGCCTGGAATTGCAACCGATCGACGGGCAATTCATGGATTGGTGCACAGAGAAAGAGATTCCTTTTTGCCTGGTGTTTACTAAAATCGACAAACTCGGCAAGAACCAGTGGGCCAGCAACCTGGCCAAATACAAAAAACGCCTGATGGACTATTGGGGCGAACTGCCGGTAATGCTGGCTACCAGCGCAGAAGAAAAAAAAGGAAAAGATGATGTGTTGAATTACATCGAAGAGAACTTACAATATTTCGTTCCTCCGCCAAAAGGAGCGCAAACGATCGAAGAAGACGAAGAAGAAAATGGTATCTGATTGGCAGCGTTTACAAAATAAACTGAAAGAACGCTTCGGTTCGGAAATGGATCATGATGCGATCTTGTTCATGATCGGCTTGCAGGAACTCGACAAGCCTTACCGCAAATACAAAAAGGACGAAAAACTCGAGGTAATGCACATTGGTGTATGCACAGTGCTGGCACCTTACGGCTTTTATGAATACAAAGGCCGCGACGACGATGATTGGCCTCATTGGGAGTTGGTGGAAAGCATACCAGCGCTCGACCCTAAGCAGCAAAATAAGCTGATGAGCGATGCGCTGGTAGATTATTTTAAGAGCACAGGCTTCCTGGAGGAAGAATAAAACTAAGCATCGCCGCCGACAACCAGTTTCTTCACGAGCTGCCTGCCGCCGTAATCGAGGGTGACCAAATAAATGCCGGGGCTCAGATCAAGCCCTTCATTCAGCCTGACATCATATTCCCTTCCTTCCTGTGTGTGCAGCGCCATTTCGCTAAGCTGCCTTCCAGACATATCGTGTACGCTGACTTTTGCATTGGCTGCTCCTGTTGCGCGGAAATGTAGTACAGACAGGCCATTAGCCGGATTAGGAAACAAGGTAGCTGCAAGCTCCTCACCGAGTTCGCTAACAGAAGCCGCTACGGTCCCGTTAAGGTTGATCTCGTCGAGGTAGATATTATTTGCGCCATTCACATAGTAATCTGTTTTAAAGAAAAAGCGGATTTTCACACTTGGCTTGTTGTTGAGCGCGCTGAGCAGCACCGACGGAAGAGTAACCTGTTTCCATTGCGAGGCCGAAGGCACAAAGGCACTTGCCAGTGTACCGCCCGAAGCGGAGGCCATGGTATGAATGGTTGGCACACCGCTAAAAGTATTCCACGTTCCTCCGCAGTCGAGTGTGTATTGCACCTTAAAGGAGTCGGCCTGTGAGGCGTAGCGCTTGGCATAAGCATAGTAGTAAGACAAGGAGGCATTAGTCGTATTTGTGAAATTAAAATACGGGGTCTCGATGTAATCCCGGTGTCCGTAATTGGTGGTATCCGGAAAATTATTGATGTAAATACACGAGGACGTGCCATTGGCTCCGAGATTCTTCCGGTGCTTCCAAAGCACTGTATCGTTCTGCTCGTTGATGATGCTAAGGCTGGATGGCAAGGTGACGCCCTCGAAACCTTCGGCATATGGCAGGTTCAGCCCGTTATACCCGTCATACACCTGCACGTATCCGTTCTTGGTTTCGGTGTGCGTGCCTTGCGGACCAGTAGCTGTGAGTGATACGGCGTAGGAGCCTGGCGCAGAATAAGTCACTACAACTACTGAAGACGTGGATGAGGAAGGCACACCGCCAGGAAAGCTCCATAGCAGACTGCCGGCAACAGGCCCAAACTGGCTCAGGCTGGTGAAGGTAAAGGTGTTTCCGGCACAGGTAGCCTGCCTGGCCGAATAAAAGTCGGCCTTGGTTTGGCAGGCCAGCGTGGAACTAAGTACACCCGTTGCAATGAGATTTGCCGTAGTGGAAATGTGATTGCGGTTATTGACAGAGCTGTTGATGGTAGAGACCATAGCCGCAGCCTGTCCGTTGGTGAACATGATCTTGCAAGGCGCATAGTCCATGTAATTTTGTACGTTTTCGGTAACGCCTGGCGCACAGCCCGAAATATTGCCGGTGGTGCAGGCCAGGAAGCCTTTCGTGATCGGCGTATCAAAAATGCCATCGTCGCCGCAAGCTACACCAGGCGCATTGCTCACGCCCCAGATGTGCGGCAAACTGAACCAATGCCCAACCTCGTGGGTGAGTGTACGGGAATTGGCCGGAATCCCAGCTCCAATACTTCCGCATACCTGGTAAAGGCACACGATGGCGTCGGCGTCAACTGGTATACCAATACCCGGCAGGAAAGTATAAGCCGTAGCCTGGATATTGATGCTCTTGACCACATAAAAGTTCAGGTACTTGTCGGGTGGCCAGGTAAACACAAACTGGTTCAGGTCGTTGGCATCCCAATTGGTTTTAGAGGTGTAGTGCCTCACAATACCATTGGTACAATTCCCATTAGGATCAATACTTGCCAATTTAAAGCAAAAGCCCACGTTGGCAATGTTGTTGGTAAAAGTCGGCACCACCAGTGCAGTATCCGCATTTTTCTTTTGATAATCGCGGTTCAGAATAGCCACCTGATCGATCACCTGCGCGTCGGAAATATTTTCCGGACCATCCATGTGCAGAATATGAAACACCACAGGTATGGTGTAAGATGGCGTGGATTGTGCCTGCGCGGTTTTCTGGGCGGCTTGCCCGCTGCGGTTGCGCTGCGCTTCTTCGAAAGCCGCACGCTGAGCTGGATGATGGTTGAACCAGCGTTCAACGACTTCAGTCTGGCCGCAAAATTGCTGGGCCTGTGCCGGAGACCAGGTAACATAAATCCCCGCGCATACCAACGCAAAGGCCGCGGGCAGGATCCTGTGCTTGAGTCGTGATACCAGGACTTGTATCCGGCAATTCTGTTTTTCTTTGTTTCTGTTCATGGTTTTTGAAATTAATGTATGGCACGGGGATGGTGACCAGCAGGATGTTTTGAACCGACATGAGTCGCAGGCCCCTCATAAGGACGAACGGAACATACACATCTTTTACGATCCGTATCAAAGGTAAAGTGCCTTACAGAAAAGCTGTTGTCAAATCCTGCTATTTTAGGCCAACATGTTGCGACGGCGATTTTCCAAAAAAATTGCGGTAAGATTTGCTGAAGCTATGCACATCGGAAAAGCCGCACATCAACGCAGCATCAGATATCCTGAGGCCTTCGCGGCTAATTAGCTCCTGCGCCAGCTTGAGGCGTTTGCGCAGCATGTATTGATGCGGACTGAGCGCATAAACGGCGCGGAACAACCGAAAAAAATGGTATTCGGAAAAACCGGCTTCCCGCGCCACTTGCCCGATGCTGGGACTATTCCGGAAAAAACGATCCATGTATCTGCGCGCGCTTTCCAACTTCCGGAACAGGTCTTTGCGGGTCTCTGTTTTCACGGCCTTAACGGCCCTTAACTGTTTCATTACCGGAATATGATCTTCTATGATCTTTTCAGCCAGCAGTAGGTAACATTCCCGATCCGGACGAGGATCTCGCCTTGGATCGGCAAGCAGCGCCTGTTCCAGTGCAATAAGGCAACGTCCCAGCTGAGTGCTGCCCGCCGCATATTTATTCTCGAGGAAATCGGGGGAGTGGAAAAAACGATCGAGATCACGGTCCGAAACGGCAGTGTCTGGCCTGAGCAGACTTGCCACGACTTCCGACAGGATATCGGGTGCCACATCAATGCAAATCCCGGAAACGGCCTGTCTGCTTCCCACTTCTACATAGCCCTCGCTGTGGCGGTTTGCAAGAATATATTCCCGGTTCCTGACCTCGTATCTCGTCCCGTTGATACCGTAATGTTCAATGCCTTCGATTACATATTTAATGGAAAAGCTCCGAAATGGCGTCGCTGAGTAGTAGTCATTCAATACCGAATAATTCATCAGGCAACTGTTTTCAGGCAGCACCAATTTATTAACGGTATTTTCAGTAAAGAGAGCCATCAGCCTGTAAATTAAACCCGGTTACCCGCAGGATCAAAAACATATATATATCAATGGCTTAAATACAATACAATTGGCAAAATAAATGGGATAAAGTTCCGGCTGCGTTTCTATTTATGTGTATCTTCGACACGTAACCAGAAAAAAGTCAGACCAGTCATGATCAAACAAGCGTTATCCCTTTTATTAGTGGCGGCCTCTGTGCCCGCCATGGCTCAAGTGAAACCAAAGCCTGCCACAACGGCTACTAAAACACCTGCTACCACAGTCCAAACAGGTCCGAAACTGTTACAGACGGTTACCAAAACCGGGAACGAAATTGTGATCCCATACAAGAAATATGTACTTGCCAACGGGCTGACAGTGGTGGTTCACGAAGATCATTCGGATCCTGTAGTATATGTGGATGTCACTTACCACGTGGGCTCGGATCGTGAGCAGCAAGGCCGGTCAGGCTTCGCACATTTTTTCGAACACATGATGTTTCAGGGCTCCAAAAATGTTGCCGATGAACAACATTTCAAGATCATTACCGAAGCCGGTGGCACACTCAACGGCACTACCAATACCGACCGCACAAACTATTTTGAAACCGTTCCATCCAACCAACTGGAAAAAATGCTGTGGCTGGAAGCCGACCGCATGGGTTTCCTCCTTGATTCCGTTACGCAGAAAAAATTTGAAGTACAACGCGCTACCGTGAAAAACGAGCGTGGTCAGCGTTACGACAATGCGCCTTATGGCCTTGTTAGCGAAAAAACCGGTGAGGCCCTGTTCCCGAAAGGACATCCGTATTCCTGGACAACCATTGGCTACATTGAGGATTTGAACCGCGTGGATGTAAACGACCTGAAGCGCTTTTACATGCGCTGGTACGGCCCCAACAATGCGGTACTGACCGTGTCAGGCGACGTAAATACTGCCGACGTCGTGAAGCTCGCCGATAAGTATTTTGGACCTATTCCGAGAGGACCTGAAGTGAAGAACATGGAAAAGCAAGCTGCTGTACTGAAAGAAGACCGTTATATTTCTTACGAAGACAATGTGCGTTTCCCGCTCTACAAAGTGAGCTACCCTACTGTACCGTCGATGCATAAAGACGAAGCGGCGCTCGATGTACTTGGCGAGGTGTTATCGTCGTCCAAAAGTTCGCCACTTTATGGGGCGTTCATTAAATCGCAACGCGCTGTATCGGCCAATGCCTACAACTATAGCCGGGAACTCGCCGGACAGTTTGAGATCAGCATCCGGGCGAATGCGGGTACGAAACTGGCCGACATCGAAAAAATGTTGAAAGAAACATTGGAGCAATGGGAAAAAACCGGCGTTACAACCGACGATGTTAAAAAATACAAGGCTTACTACCAAAGCAATCTCTACGACGTATTAACCACCGTTGCCGGAAAAGGGAAACGCCTGGCAGCGTATCAAACCTACGCCAACAACCCGAATTACATTAAAACAGAAATGGCTGAAAATCTGAAAGTAACCAAAGAAGATGTGATGCGCGTTTACAACACGTATATCAAAGGAAAGCCTGCTGTTATTCTTAGCTGTGTACCAAAAGGCAAGGGCGAATTGATTGCGCGCGAAGATAACTGGAAAATGTATGAGCGTACCATTGAAGATGAAAGTCCGGAATATAAAAATCTATCATACAAAGAACCGAAAGACCGTTTTGACCGCAGCAAGATACCGGCAGCCACACCCGCCAAAATGGTTCCGCTGCCGGATTATTGGAGGGGCGACTACAAAAATGGTGTACGGATCATCGGTGTGAATACCAACGATGTTCCTAAAGTCAACATCCTTTTTTCGATGCCTATCGGCCACCGCTACGAACCGAAAGGCGGACTTGCCGTAATGCTGGCCTCGCTGCTGGAAGAATCGACCCAAAAGCACAGTGCCGAAGAAATTGCGAATAAATTGGAAAGACTGGGAAGTGAAGTGTCCTTCTATGCCAACGATAATGAGCTTGGCATGAGCATCAGTGCGATGAAACAGAATTTAGACTCAACGCTTCGGATTGCCGAGGAAATGTTGTTCTTACCTAAATTTTCGGAAGAAGATTTTGAGTTGGTAAAGAAAGAGCAGCTCGACGCCATTGCCGGGCAACTCACGCAGGCCACTGCCATCGCCAATAACGTGTACGCCAAGGTGTTGTTTGGCGAAGGCTCTAATCTCTCTCTTCCAAACATCGGCAATACCGAAACCG
>DAIUED010000071.1:0-12336 GCA_036845295.1 Bacteroidota bacterium | reverse complement strand
TCCTTTCTACCGGCAACATGGGTGTTGGCATTCCCACGCCTACAGCCAATGTGCATATATATGCCGCGAACGGCTTTGCAGGAACTGCGCTTCCGCTCCGTTCGGCTTTAACAGTGGAGGTACCAAGCCAAAGCAGCAACGGCTACAGCATTATCAAAGGTTCTGGCGGCACCACGTTAAATGCGGGTACCGTGTATGGTTTAAACCTCGACCTGAACCCTCAGGGCCTTTCAGCCGGAACTCAATATGGAGTGTATGTTACCAACGAAACAAAGAACTATTTCTCCAATAGCGTTGGTGTAGGTACCCCCAACCCGGGCAACCGCGTTGAAATTACAGCTGCTACAGCCAACGCATCGGGTCTCCGCTTTACCAACCTTACCGCAGCATCGCCAACAGTAGCAGCAAACGGCAAAGCACTAAGCGTGGATGCCAACGGCGATGTGGTACTGATGCCTTCGGCTTCTGATGCATGGAAACTATTGGGCAACGCGGGGACAACAGCAGGCACTAATTTCCTGGGTACTACCGACGCGCAAGACCTGGTAATTAAAACCAACAATACGGAAAGGGCCAGGGTTCTAAGTACCGGAAATGTCGGCATCGGCACGGCTACGCCAGGACAAATGCTTCATGTAAATGGCAATACCTTATCCAATGAGTTCTGGATTTTTTCCGGCGCAGGTGACCTGAAAATCCATAATGCCGGGATTGCCAACACGATGGTGTTCAACACCTCGGCCCTGGAACGGATGCGTATCGACAACAATGGCCTGGTAGGTATCAACACGACCACGCCAGGCAAACGGCTGGAAGTAGGTGCTATTGGTGGCGACGGTATCTCGATTAAGGCTACTGCAGGTGTAGATGTAGGCGACCTGATGTTCTTCGACGCTGCCGGGGTTGAAAAAGGCCGGGTATATACCAATCCGCTGGCGGCACCGGGCCTGATCTTATCCGGTAGCAGCACACCGGCAGCCCATGTCTTTATTGACAACGCGGGAAATGTAGGTATTGGCAACTCAACGCCAGCTAACCGCGTTCATATTACCTCGGCTGCCGCCAACACTTCCGGTTTACGTTTCACGAATTTAACGGCTGCTTCCCCGACAGTTGCGTCAACAGGTAAAGTGCTTTCGGTGGATGTAAACGGTGATGTTGTTCTTACGCCGGGAGCCGCGAACGCCTGGGAGCTCCTGGGAAATGCGGGAACAACGGCCGGCACCAATTTCCTCGGTACTACCGATGCGCAAGATCTGGTGTTTAAAACCGCCAATACAGAAAAGGCAAGGATTACCACTACTGGCAGGCTTGGTATTGCGACGAGTACACCACGCGAGTTTCTTGAAATCGCCAATGCACCAGGTTCTACGGGCCATAATCTCGCATTGGCCACGCAGGGCGAAGCTAATTACTGGTCGGTCATGAAACGCCCTTCCTCTTATGCCAATCCGAATAACTTTCATATTGCGTATTTCGATGGTACCAACTGGAACCAGTACATGGATATCATGCCAAACGGAAATGTTGGCATTGGCAACACGATGCCGGCTGCTTCTGCCAAAGTGGAGATTGCTAGCACTGTATCGGGCTTTGCGATGCCGCGCATGACCAGCGTTCAGCGTCGCGCCATTGCCGCGCCAATAGCTGGCCTGCAGGTGTATGACACCGACCTGAAAGGGTTTTATGTATTTGATGGTGTAAAATGGGACTGTGCCAATAACCCAGCCGGAACCGTACAATACTTTGCCAATACGACGGCACCAAACGGTTACCTGGAATGTAACGGACAAGCGGTGAGCCGCACGGTGTACGCTGAACTTTTCGCCGCCATCGGCACTACTTATGGTGTTGGAAACGGCACCACTACCTTCAATGTGCCCGACCTGCGCGGCGAATTTGTACGCGGCGCCGACAACGGGCGTGGAGCCGATCCCGGACGTGTGCTTGGTACGGCACAAAGTCCATCGCCGGTAATTCATGACGACACCGGCGGGGTAGGCGCTCAAAATGGCGACTTCTCGATGGATAATGTCGCAGCTGGCTATTCAGATCCTTGGCCCGGAACGCTGGCAGGTGGAATTCCAAACGCCTATTGGGCGGCAGCTCCGGCGGGTGGCTGGACGGTTTATACCGGAACTAATACTGGTGGCGCGGCTTATGGCATGATCAGCGCCGCGCGCCCTCGCAACGTTGCCCTGATGCCTTGTATCAAATTCTAAACCGGAACCGGTGCAATAAGGCCGGCTCCTCAACTGATTAACATGACAAGAAAAGTCTTTATTTTATGTTTGTTTGCGGCTGCCGGCTTCACGGCCTGGTCGCAAAATGTTGGGATAGGCACCAACAGTCCGCTTTCGAAATTACACGTAGCCGGAACCATCCGCAGCGATACATTGATCGGAACAGGTGTAAGAAGCCTGTTTGCGGCGCCGAACGGAAGAATTTACGACAGTCTTGTTGTACCGTCGGCACTTAGCTGGGAAATAAACGGCAATGCCAACATCACACCAGCTAATTTTCTGGGCACTACCAACGCCAACGACGTGATCTTTAAAACCAATAATGTGGAGCGCGCCCGCATCCTCTCCAACGGATTTGTAGGCATTGGCACGGCAAATCCTCCCGTATTGCTCAGCAATAGTACCTTGCATGCAGGCGATCAGTCTGGTTTGGGAACGCAGGTTATTCGCGGCATGGACTGGAATGCCAATGACCTCGGTTATGTTTCGAGTTTTTACAACTCCGGTACGGTTGCAGGAGCAAATGGTGCCCTGATCAAAATCAACAATACCACCGCCAATTCAAAGGCTTTGACCGTTAACGCCGGTGCTATTGGCACAGGAACGGATTTGCTCACTGTGCTGGGCAGTGGTTTTACCGGCATCATGACAAACACCCCAAGCGAAATGCTCGAAATTGCCAACAATGGCCAATTGTCATTGAGGGCCTCGCCCGGCACACGGGATCCTGGCGACATTTTATTTAAAAATGGCAATGGCACGAATAAAGCCAGGGTCTATTCGAACCCGGCCCTCGACAAAGGGCTGATGCTCAACGGCGATGGATCGGCAGGAGTGCATGTATTCATTGATTCTGTAGGCCGCATAGGCATGGGTAACACCAGCCCTAATAGCCGTTTGGAAATTACTTCTGCGGCAGCAAACACTTCCGGCCTGAGGTTCACAAACCTCACGGCAGGATCGCCAACGGTAACTTCCAATGGAAAGGCCCTATCGGTAAATGCCACAGGCGATGTGATCCTGGTGCCCGCGTCAGGAGGCAATGCCTGGGAACTGTTGGGTAATGCCGGAACAACAGCCGGAACCAATTTTCTCGGCACAACCGACGCACAAGACATGGTTTTTAAAACGAACAATACGGAAAAAATGCGCATCACCACCAGTGGTCAGGTTGGCATTGGTACTGCTGCCCCAAACAGCTCGGCTATACTTCAGATCGTTTCCACCACACAAGGCGTAATGTTTCCGACCATGACCAGCGCCCAACGCCAGGCCATTGCTTCTCCGGCCACAGGCTTAACGGTATATGACGTCACAGCCAATATCCTGATGAGTTATAATGGTACACGCTGGCAGGAAGTAGGCGGAGACCCAATAGGCAGTATTGAAGCCTTTCATAAGAACATGGCTGCTACTCCAACACTTCCGTGGGGTTGGGTGGAGTGCAACGGCCAGGTGCTAAGCGATCCGGAATCACCCTACAATGGACAGACGATTCCTTCGTTGAACGCCACCGGTAAATTTCTCCGTGGCTCAACAGTGAGTGGCACGATGCAAACCGAAGATGTGGGAGGACATACACATGCGGGCACGACGGCTGCCGCTGGAAATCACAATCACGGTGGCAGTACAGGCTCTGTAAATTCCACCAACGGGCGTGTTGTTCCGTGGGACGACAACCTTTCTACCAATAAAATGAACTCCGCCAATACCGGTCAGCTGATCAATACACCCGCCGGTGGTGGTGGATTTCCTTGGGACGGCCTGGCAACGGTGGGCAACTTCCTAACCACCATCGACCAATTGGATCATACACATGCTATCAGCACAGACGGGAACCATACGCATACCTTCACAACGAATGCAAATACCGGCACTGAAACGAGGCCAACAAACATGAGCGTGGTGTGGATCATGCGGGTGAAATAATTATACAGAATGAATGGAAAATATTTGCTTATGAAAAAAGCTATCGGAAATACGGTTATCACTTGGACACTCTTCTTTATTGCGGGATGGAGCCAGGCCTATGGACAGAATGAGTTTTACAACAACGGAAGCGGCATCACCGTTCAACCGGGCGGACTCATTGCCGTGCAGGGTGAAGTGGTAAATACGAATGCAGGCGCCAACGTTGGGCTCATCAGCAATGCAGGCCAGATTACCTTTTCCGGCAATTGGACAAACAATTCGAATTCGGGTGCCCTGGTAGCTACTACCGGGACTGTTGATATGGTAGGCGCCAATCAAAATATTATGGGAAGCCAGCCAACCCGGTTCAATAACCTGAACCTGCTTGGAAGCGGCATCAAAACGCTGGACGTTAATACCTTTGTGGGTGGAAATACCGGCGTGCTGGCGCTTGGAACGCGGCCCCTAAATCTGAACAGCAACACACTCATCGTTACGAATCCGGTAACGGGTGCCATCACACGCACCAGCGGCTATGCCATCAGCGAAACAGGACCCACACCTGGCTATGGCACCATCCAGTGGAATATAGGAAACGTGGCCGCCGGAAATTATGTTTTTCCTTTCGGATCGGTAGCCGCCAACTACATTCCCCTCACCTTAGGCATTACCAGCCCGGGTGCGCAATCAACTACCGGAGCTATCAGTGCATCTACCTATCCAACTAACACAGGCGCTGCTATCAACAACCGCCCGTTGCCTACCGGCGTAGCTAATCTGAACAACAATTGCGGCACCGAGCATGCCCCGAAAATGCTCGACCGTTTCTGGGTGATCAATACCAGCAACTATAACACGAATCCAACGGCAAACAAGCAATTTACTTACATCGAAAACGAGTGGGATCTTACCGGCGGGAGTACCAATGTTATTACTGAAAGCGATCTTCAGGCCTGGTATTACAATGCAGGCTGGACTCATTTGACAAGTACCAATAACAGTGCGAGTAACAACCAAACCATTAACGGAAATTCCAACTACGGTGTATTTACGATCGGAGAATACAAGGAACTCATCCTGCAGTTGGTGAACGTGGACAGCGTGGTATGCTTCGGCGAAAGCAACGGCGTTATTACGTTCTCTTCTACGGTTGGTTATGGCACGCCTACTTATTCGCTGAATGGCACGGCGACAACAAACACCACCGTGAATACTTTGGCGGCCGGGCAATACACGGTAACTGGAAGTGATGTGATGGGTTGTAAAGACACCATTGCACCGATCCGTGTGGACGAACCGGCAAAACTACTTGCATCGATCTCTTCAAGTGATCTATCCATTTGCAAAAACGACAGCATTAAACTCAGCTCTGTGTTTTCGGGAGGTATCAAACCTTATGACATCAGCTGGAATACAGGTGCCTCAAGCACCGGTGTAACCACCAATACCATCATGCAGGGGCAAGCGCCGCCGGTGAGCAGCGACTATTGGTACGATCTGAGAGATAAGAACAATTGTGCCGTACAGTCCAATACTGTTCACATAAATGTCAATCAACTTCCGGTGGTAGATTTTGCGGTAAACCCAAGCGATGGCTGCCAGCCGCTGCCGGTTAATTTCACGAACCTCTCTGCATCAACGCCATCAGTGGCTTCCTGGTTCTGGACTTTTGGAAATGGGGTGATCTCTACCGATGCGGCACCAAGCTATACCTATGTGGTTCCGGGTACGTTCCAGGTGAGCCTCAAAGCTACTTCTGATAGCGGTTGCGTTTCGGTACTCACCAAACCTAATTTTGTAACTGTATATCCAAAACCTAAAGCGAACTTCCATTATACACCCGAATCAGGAATTGATATCCTGAACCCGGAGGTAACTTTTGTAAACACTTCCGCCGGACAAGACAATTCATTCTGGAACTTCAACGATGGCACACCGGTAGTTGCGGAGAACAATCCATACCATACTTATGCCGATACCGGTATGTACGATGTAAAACTCGTGGTATCAACTATTCATAACTGTTATGATAGCATCGTTTTGCCGCTAAAAGTAAATGAAATCTCTACGATCTATGTACCAAATGCCTTTACACCTGACAACAACTCGCTTAACGATATCTTTGCGCCACAAGGCTTGCAACTGTACGACTATAAAATGATGATCTTCGACCGCTGGGGCGAGAAAATTTTTGAGTCGGCCGCGTTAAATGAAGGCTGGGACGGTAAATACCGCGGTGCACCGTGCAAAGAAGGTGTTTATGTTTACAAAATCGAGTTCAAGGCTGTGAACGGCGAAATCAAGCGACGCGTGCAAACGATGGTAGGACACGTGACCCTGTTGCATACCGCGCGTTAACAGGCTATTGGGCTTTTTTAAGACGACAGGCAGATTTTACGCTGCAAAAATGCTACTTTTGCATTCTGATTAAAGAATGAAACCTGTCGCTAAATCTACGGAACAACACATTTCGCAAGCTGTATTGATTGGTATTATCAACAAGCAGCAGAATGAAGCACTTGCCTGGGAGTACCTTGACGAGCTGGCGTTCCTTGCGCAAACGTATGGTGTGGAAACCAAAAAAGTGTTCACGCAAAAACTCGAACGTCCCGATAAAGCGACTTTTATTGGCAAGGGTAAGTTACATGACGTCAAATCCTTTATCGATGAACACAACATCGAAGTGGTTATCTTCGACGATGAACTTTCGCCCTCCCAACAGCGGAACCTCGAGAAAGAACTGAAACGTAAGATCCTTGACCGTACAACGCTTATCCTGGAGATCTTTTCGCAGCGCGCGCAAACTGCTCATGCCAAAACGCAGGTGCAGCTCGCACAATACCAATACCTTTTACCGCGCCTCACCGGCATGTGGACACACCTTGAACGGCAACGCGGCGGCACAGGTACGCGTGGCGGAGCGGGCGAAAAAGAAATTGAAACCGATCGACGGATCGCGCGCGACCGTATTGCGCAGTTGAAAGAAGACCTCAAGGTTATCGATAAACAAATGGCTACACAGCGTAAAAACCGTGGAGAATTTGTGCGTGTGGCATTGGTGGGTTATACCAATGTGGGGAAATCCACGATCATGAACCTCATCAGCAAGAGCGAGGTGTTTGCGGAGAACAAATTATTTGCCACACTCGATACCACCGTGCGCAAAGTAACGATCGAAAATCTGTTTTTTCTATTGAGCGACACAGTAGGCTTCATCCGAAAGCTGCCAACACAATTGGTAGAGAGTTTCAAATCGACGCTCGACGAGCTCCGCGAAGCCGACGTACTGCTGCACGTAGTAGATATCTCCCATCCCAACTTTGAGGATCATATTGCTGTGGTGCAACAAACGCTCACCGACATTGGCGCCGGTGATAAAGAAACGATCCTGGTGTTCAATAAGATCGACGCGTTCAAATACGTCAAAAAAGACGAGGACGACCTTACCCCGATGACCAAAGAAAACCTGTCGCTCGAAGAGCTGAAAAAAAGCTGGATGAACGATCTTCACCAGGAGGCCGTATTTATCAGTGCGCAGAAGAAAGAGAACATCGAGGAGTTCCGAAAAACGGTTTACGAGGTGGTGAAGAAGATTCACGTGAAGCGTTTTCCTTACAATAATTTGTATTACTAACGCCGCCGGCTTGCTTTACTGTTTGACAGTAGCTGCGTGTGTATGACGATTCCGGCAAGTCGTTTCCTAAACAACATCATCCCGGAAAAGAATAGTCCTCGAAACATGCTTATTTCAACAAAGACTTTAACAACTTCTCCGTCTTATAAACATATTCTTCGTAAGCCTTTCCGGTAGCGGGTCCGTTGAAGCCGGTGTACACCGAAACCACGCGATGGTCTTTATTCAAAATAAGCGTCGTTGGAAAAGCCATGATGCCGTTGAGAAAAGGCAAACTCGTCGAGGCCTGATCTTTCCCAGTAAGGCCGGTGACAAGGATCTCGTAATTCACCCCAAACCGCGCTTTCAGGCGCCTGACATTATTCCGGGCTTTTTCGGGATCTGACGTGCGCTCATAAGCCAGGCCGATCACTTCGAGACCTTTGCCCTGAAACCTGTTGTATAATGTCGAGAGGTAGGCTGTTTCATCCATGCAGTTCGGGCACCAGCTGCCCATGATCTGTACGATCACGACCTTATCCAGGTAGCGCTTGTCGGTTAAGCTAACGGTTTGCGAACTGAGGTTTTCAAAACTGAATTGAATGACTTCCTCCGGGTCTTTCAGATAGGTCAGCTTTTCCGGGTCACGCAGCTCGAATCCCTGGTTTCGTCTGGCTACCCATGCTTCGCTCCAAGTATTTCCAGCGTAAAACATGCCTTTGAGCGTTCCATTGGGAAGCGCATCGGCTACGAACAAAAAGGCATGCGAGCCGTCAAATGCCGACAGTTGCAGCCTGCTTCCGTACGAAGAGCCTTCGAGGTAGCGGTAGTCGCCTGTTTCCGTGCGAAAGGTTCCCTGAAGGTAGCCGTTCGTACCACTTTCGAACATGCCGATGGCTTTGCTGCTATCCGCACTGTTGGGACTAAAGGTAACTTCCCATTTGCCGTGAAAAAAGTCTCCGGGTTTCGACCGGCTGGCCTCAAACCGGCTGCCTGCCCCAAATCGTGCGGTGAAAGGAATGGTGTTGTTTTCTTTGCGGCTACGGTTAAGCCAAAAGCCGGTCAGCAAGGTATCGTTCCACAAGCGGCAGCGAAACTCCGTATCGAAGACAGGCATACGGAATAAAAACGAATCGCCTTCCATCTTTACTTCATTCACCTCAATATGCTCTTTGGCATTCTGGATCACAAGACTGACTCCACCTTGCCATCGAACATTAAATGTAAACGGCAAGTCTATTCCCTCCGATGGCTTAAGCTGCAACACGCCACGCCATGCTCCTTCTCGGGGCTGCGCTGCCAGTAGTGTAGTGACGAACACTAGCAAAAAACAAATCTTAACCATACAAAAAACAGGTTTATAAGGCATCTCGTGTTATTGGCAAACTACCGTACATCCACCTCGTCCACAAAGATATACGCATCACCTCCTTTTCCGAGATGCCACTCAGGCAATTTACCAAAATTCGTTGCTTTTACTTTTATGTACCGGGCTGTAGGCTTTAGCGGATCGCTTGCTGTAAAAGCACGCACCTGCACCGAGTAATCCTCGGCCGGAATGCCATTTTCAAGGCTTCCGAAAGGCTTGTAATTCTTCCCATCATCCGATACAAAATACTCTACTTTTTTAGGAAACACGATCCAGGCACGGGTATCCTGCAAATATCCGGATGTAATAGATTCTATTGGCCTGGACTTTCCAAGATCCAATATACACTCGAAATCTTTTCCCTGGTAACCTTGCCAGTCGCCCTTACGCCAGTTTGTTGTTCCACGCTGCCCATCTACAAGCCCGCCGTCGCCACCTGCCGAGTAGCTTTTATCATATTTACTAATGTAAGTCACGGTCCAGTGATTCGGCTTTTCCAACAAATAACTTACTGTTACCGAGCTGCTGTCTTTACCTTCAAACGCAATGGCTTTAACCGTAAGCGATGTATCGCAACGGAAAGGCCCGGTGTAACGCCTTGCATGCTTTCCTGGCCTTTCGCCATTAAGTGTATAATAAATGCTGGTTGCCGGCGATACATCACCCATGCTCACAACCGTGCTGTTGGTGAAAGTGGCCGAAGGTGTTTGAATAACCGGCGCTAAAACCAGGTTAGCCGCCGATATGCGTGTGTGTGGCCGGAAGAACAGCCCTCTTCCTAAACTGTTGGCACTCGTGTCGGGTTTGTCTTGCATTACAAATTCGAGTTTTCCGTTACCTGTTAAATCGTCGTGCGAAATCACCAGGCGTTTTTGTTCCTTGCCATTAAGACTCAGCGAACGGATGTATTGAAAATGGGAAGAAGGCGTTTTTTTACTGATGGTAAATGCATGAAGGCTATCCGTATGTATCACCACCTTATCGAACAACGGAGAACCAATGCTGTATTCAGGAAAGCCTGGGCATACCTGGTAAAAGCCCATAGAACTCAAAACATACCAGGCGCTCATTTGTCCGCAATCTTCGTTGCCGATCAACCCATCGGGATCGTTCTTGTAAAATTCCGTCAGGATCTTGTACGTTTTTTCCTGGGTTTTATAGGGCTTTCCTACAAAATTATAGAGATAAGCCATGTGGTGGCTCGGCTCGTTCCCGTGTGCATACTGGCCAATGAGGCCGGTGATGTCAGCCTGTTCGCGCCCCAATGTTTTTGAACTCGCTGAAAACAATTCGTCCAGTTTTTTTTCCATTGCCTTATCGCCTCCCATTAAGCGCATTAAGCCGTCAATGTCTTGTGGCGCAAAAAAGCTGTACTGCCAGGAGTTGGCCTCGGTGTAATGGTTATTGACATCTCTTGGATCAAACGGTGATAGCCAGTTTCCGTTTTTTCGCGGTCGCATGAAACCTGTTTTTTTATCGTACACGTTTTTATAGGCCTGTGCGCGTTTCGAGTACAACAGGTAATCACTCTTCTTATTGAGACGTCTCGCAACTTCGCCCACACACCAGTCGTCGTAAGCATATTCAAGCGTTTTCGAAACACTTTCCGATTCATCATCTACCTGCAGGTAATAATTGCTGTTGAATACCGGAATGCTGTAACCATGATAATCCGATGCCGCCTTCATTGCTTCGTAAATAAGGACCGTATCGAAGCCTCCGATGTTTTTAGCAAACACGTCGGCTATCACCGACACGCTGTGAAAGCCGATCATACAATCTGTTTCGTTAGCCGAAAGCTCCCACACCGGAAGGCGTTTACTTTCGTCGTACTGGTGAAGAAACGTATTGATAAAATCGGTGGTGCGCTTCTTGTCGATAATACTCAACAGGGGATGCAAGCCGCGAAATGTGTCCCACAACGAAAACACCGTATATGGTGTAAATCCCTGTGCCTGATGGATCTTCTGATCCCGGCCGCGATAACGCCCGTCAACATCCGAAGCCACCGACGGATGGATCATCGTATGATAAAGTGCTGTGTAAAAAAGAGCCAACTTATTCGTATCGCCGCTGCTCACTTCTATTTTAGACAGTTGTTTTTCCCAAGCCTGCGTAGCGGCGGCCTTGTATGTGTCAAACTCCCAGTGTGCCGCCTCCGCATTCAGGTTACGGGCTGCGCCGGCTGCATCTGTTTGCGAAATCCCCACTTTCACAAGCAACGGTTCTCCCTCGCGCAAATCAAATACAAACTGCGCTCCATCGACGTTTTCCTCTTCTCCCGGTTTTTTGCCAGGCGATTTCACGAGTCTCACGCTTTTGTCTTTCAGGGGCCTGCTGAATTTCATCATAAAATACACATGCTGCTCCCTGGCCCACGCTTCGCTGACACGATAGCCGATAACCGTTACACTATCCACCACTTTCAGGTTCGATGCCAGCGTTTTATCGCGATGCAACAAATCAAGTACCAGGTAAGCGCTTCCTGCCTTCGGAAACGTGTAGCGGTGGATACCTGTGCGGGTTGTAGCTGTAAGCTCGGCTCTGATACCGTTGTTGAGTTCTACGGCATAGTACCCGGCAGACGCCTGTTCCCGGCGGTGCGAAAAACCGGTCGCATACGTTTTCTTTGCCAGGTTGTTTTCGGCCAGAGCGGGCATCAGTAGAATATCACCATAGTCACTGACACCAGTGCCACTCAGGTGCGTATGCGAAAAGCCGTAGATCACCGAGTCGGGGTAATAATACCCGCTACAACCTTCCCAGCTGCCGTCAATGCGTGTATCGGGACTTAATTGAACCATCCCGAAAGGCAACACTGCTCCTGGAAAGGTGTGCCCGGTGCCGCCGGTACCTACCATTGGATTAACATAAGAGGTATAGGGATGCTGCGAAAACAGAACGGAGGTGAAAAAAACCAAAAAGAAAGAGGGAAGGAATCTGATCATTGGATTTGAGGATAATTATACCGCGAACGATGGTTTACGTAAAACTAAAAATACCGATTTATTTATAGATGCCACAGTCGTATAGCGAAAAATGTTTCGGTATCGGTTGCCCGGGCAAAAGTCCCTTTACATGCACTTTTACGGGCATTCCGGGTTCAATGTCTATAAAATTATCCGAAAGTCCTCCGGGTAGCCCATCTTCCGCCAGGAAAAGGTCTTTCACCAATTGGCGAGAGGTGATGATAAGCGCCT
>DAIUED010000070.1:0-12395 GCA_036845295.1 Bacteroidota bacterium | reverse complement strand
CCTCATCGATCATGCCATAGTCTTTAGCTTCCTGAGCTGTCATCCAATAATCACGGTCGCTGTCGGCCCATACTTTTTCGTAGGTTTGGCCGCTGTGTGTGGCGATGATGTCATACAATTCTTTTTTCAGTTTTTGGATCTCGCGCGCAGTGATCTCGATATCTGAAGCCTGTCCTTCAGCACCACCTAAAGGTTGGTGAATCATGATGCGTGCGTGTTTCAATGCAGTGCGCTTTCCTTTGGCGCCTGCACATTGCAGAACGGCGCCCATGCTGGCAGCCATACCTGTACAGATAGTTGCCACATCGGGTTTTATGATCTGCATCGTATCGTAAATGCCGAGGCCCGCGTAAACCGATCCGCCAGGAGAGTTCAGGTAGATCTGGATGTCTTTCTTAGAGTCGATGGATTCGAGGAACAGCAATTGTGCCTGAACGATGTTGGCAACCTGGTCGTTGATACCTGTGCCCAGGAAAATGATCCTGTCCATCATCAAACGTGAGAACACGTCGAGGATCGTTGCATTCAGCTGGCGCTCTTCGATGATGTTGGGTGTAAGGTTGCGGATGCCCGGCGAAACGGCAGATACATAACTGTCGAGGGTCAGGCTGTTGATACCAATATGTTTGGTGGCATATTTTTTAAATTCATTCTGATCGAACATAAGCGTGTTTTTAAGTAGTTAAACAAATGTACTTGTTGCATACAGGAATACAAATTAAAAGCCAAAAAGTTTTTAACGCCAAAACGTCAGTAAAAATCAGCCAGCGGTCGGATTTTCAGGCCCTTGCGGCTGAGCTGCCATTGGATTTATCTCTTCCTGCGCGCCTGCCACTTTGCCGCACGCATACTTGCCCCACCGTTAGGAGGCTGTTGCAAAAAAGCCGCGATCCAAACGATGGCGGCTCTAAAGAATGTGAATGATAGGCGGGTTTTTAGGTTCGTGATTCGAAACGGTAGGCAAACTTCCCGGCTGGTTGGTATAGTTTGATCTGTTTCATAGGGTTCGTACTGTAGCTTGTGGTTTTGATATCCGGGGCAAACCACCGCGCTTTGTTTGGCGGGAAGTTCACCCAGCATTCTTCGGCTGCTACTGAGTCGCCGGGGCTGAGTTTTCCCGAATCGCTCCAGGTTTCATGGCTGAGGTCGAACTGGTTGGCCAGCGAAGGAAGAGAGCCTTCTCTTACCCGGTTTTGGTTGCAGAATGTTTCGTACTTGTATGGGCCGGAGCCACTTTCGGTAAGCCTGATGGCGAATTCATACCACTGCCCTGGTTTCGCTTCACCAAAGAACTGATACTTCTCTTTTTGAAAAGGATCATAGGTAAAAAGTCTGTACGTCGGATCCTGAGCTGCACGAATCACGCCGATCTCCGTCCAATAGGCCGTTCCGCCAATGGTTTTTCCGAGATGGGCGGTAAACAGGTTGAATGTAGATAGGTTTTTGTCAACGTTCAAGCTGTCTATGCGCATCATGCACCGAAGCCCACTCCATAGCTGCTCTTCTTCCACTGCACGGCCATCGACCTGCAAGGTTGCTTGTGTTTTCATGCTTTCAGTTATCAGGCCAACGCGGTTAGGTAATTCATAATCCAGATCGTTTTCTGTTCGAGGGCCACCGTATGCCTCCAATGATGTTGCCCTTTCGTTTCCGTTTTTCATGTCAAGTGGATTCGTTCCTTCTTTTGAGTACTCCATAGCAAGTAGGTTTTTTAGGTTAATACTTCAGTCACCGTATTGCTAAGTTACAGAACCCGTTCCAAAAAAAATGGCCGGTTTACCGAACAGTTCCAAGGAAAGGCGCCTCCGCAAGGGTTTTGATGTAGGCATTTCGCATCAATAGAAATTTCCTCATGTAGGCTTCCAGAAAGCTGCGTTCGGCGATTCTTCCAAGAAATCCGAGTGGTGCCTGCAGCTCAAAAAGATCCGTCATAACGGTTTGCCCGGCTTCTTCCCTGAACAGATGTTGGTGATACAGTTTCTTGAAAGGTCCCTTCACCATTTCGCTCACAAAGTAGTGTGGCGGATCGTACGCGGCGATGCGCGAGGTCAGCCTGAGCCTGAGACCAAAGTGATTTGCTTCCCAGGTGACGGTGTCATGCAAGGTCATGGCCCCGGAAACGACGCCGCCTACCGCTTTTTCGGCAGTGGCGGCAACGCTTTGTGTATGCACGTCCACCGAAAGGGAGAGTTTGAAACACAAGTCGATAGGCGCGTCGATGCGGGAGACGATGTTGATGAGTGGCATGTTTTTAAAAACAGGTTCGTTTGGAGATATTGGCTTAGCGTGGTTCTTCCTGGATGCTGAACGTGTGGTTATTTTTTTTCGGGCGTTGGATCATGAGCATGATGAAAAAGTTGAGGAACAGGAGCAGGCCCAGGATCAGTGTAAAAGATCCGATTTTGACAGATAGCTCTTCGATGGTTTCCTGTGCAGAGCCCAAAGTATCGCTGACATAGCGTCCAAGTTCGTTGCTGTAATGTGCCTTGTTGATGCGGAGCTTCACAAACGAAAAGCCAAGCGCAATAAGGTAAAATCCAGTCTGGATGAGGTTGTTGGTGCTATTGGCCAGCGCCTCGTTGTGATGAAAACGCTCGACGAGAAATGCTTTGGTGTTGCGGTGAAGACTCCTGGCGATCCAGATGCACAAGGTTACCGTTGTTGGTAAATAGATGCTGTAGGCGACGATGGTGTAGTTCATGATTTCTGGTTTTTATGGTGATACATTAGGTTAATTTCAGTTTAGGTCAGCAAAAGCATGTCAGGATACCGATTTACGTTTTTGGGCAAGGAAAAACGAAAGGATCCTCGGGGCAATCAGTACATTGAGCACATGCAGCGTGCCGAGCGATAGAAAAATGATTCCCTCGGAAGAAGCGATGAACTCGACGAGTTTGGATAGGGTATCAATGCTGCCCGTGGTATTGAGAAAGTAAAAGGCAAAACCGGTATTTACCAGGCAATACCCAAGGTAAAGCAAATTGTTAGTGCTATTGCTGAGCGTCTCGTCGGGGCATTCGCCAAACAAAAAATCTTTTCCCTGGCGGTGCAGGCTCTTTCCAACAATCAGCACCGTGGCAAGGCTAAAGGCAAGGTAAATGATATACGCTAAATTCTGGTACATGCTCAGAGGATTAAGGTAAGTGTAAGTCCATCGTAAATCAGCAAGCTGAAGTTAAGCCAGTAGGGCGCTTTGCTGCGCCTTATCCGCTTCTGATGGATGAATAAGCTAAGCAATGCAGCCAGCAAACAACAACCATATAGCAGGGTGGGGAACACCGGGTTTGTTGCAGAAAAGATGCCAACCGGGATCAGCGCGAAAGAACCCACCAGGGTTGAAGTACAGAGGTGGCCCAGGTAGTCGAAAATGGACGTGCGGGTGTAGCGTGTGGCACCAAGTAACATCGCCTGGAAAACGAGCTGGCCGGAAAAAAAACAAGCCACTTGCCATGCCTGTAGTTGCAGGGAAGGCAGGTGTATATAAGATAGGCTTCGAAACCAGGTGAACGACACGAGCAGTGAAGCGAATAACAAATATGCCAGCCTGTAGCCAATATGAAACTCAGGCACACAGGACGAAGTAGCTGCCTGAGGAACCGGGGCAATTACCTTCCGATTAAAAGAGATGAACGCATAGAATTGCCGCAACACCATCAGCAGCAGTTTACAGTTGAGCCATTTTTTCAGTAAAGCCGACTGGTGGCCGATAATGAAGCGCAGGCTGTCGAGACCATACATAACTGAACCATCGTTGTTGTTTACAAGGGCTATTTCGTTTCGGGCCCTAACCGGGTCCACCGTTGCGCCGTATAGCTCGATGCCGTCTTCATAAGGCGTGCGCCCTGACTGGTCGAGCATGCCGGCACGGATAAATCCGCTGGTATAGGCAGCACATAATGGGCATTGGGTGTCGTATAGCAAGGTATGGTTTTTTAGAGGCTTCATGGCTTTTAATTTCAAAACTTTCAATTATTATTGAAACATTGCGGCAAATTTTTTTATTTGAACAGTTTGAATAATACGCCCACCAGGGCATTCTCGTCGAGCCGGATAGCGCGCGTCAACGCAAAATCGGCTTTTTCCACTACGCTTTCCAGGTTGCTCACCGTATCGGTGAAGGCTTTATGCTTTTTGTCGTTTTTATTGCCTTCTACTTTTTTGAGTTCTTCGAGGAGGGAAAGGATCGGCTCTATTTCGCGTTTACGCCGTTCGCTGATGATTTGTTTGGCAACTTTCCAGATATCTTTTTCAGCATAAAAGAATTCTTTACGTTCGCCTGGGACAAGCTCTTTAAACACCAGGCCCCAGTCGATGAGATCACGCAAATTCATGTTCGCGCTTCCTCTCGAAATTTTGAGATCTTCCATGATTTCTTCCGTCGAAAGCGATTCAGGGCTAATGAGCAAAAGCGCATGTACCTGCGCCATCGAGCGGCTGATGCCCCAGCTGCTTGCGAGGGTTCCCCAGGCTTGAATGAATTTTTCTTTGGCGTCGGTATATTTCATGGTTACTCTTCCGGGATCAAAATTAGGGATTATTTCATAACTTTCAAAATATATTGAAAGTTTTTTGTTTTGCTTTTTTTCAGAAATAGCCTGTTTTATATATATAGCCGGTTTGTAAAAAATCGCTTTCTTTGTGTGAAAATTGCGGAAATCGATCTTATATCTATGTATGGTGCTGCTCGGCGTTCGCTGTGCGCAGATCACACCGCTCACCGGCGGCAAAAAGGATACAGAGCCACCGAAATTGGTGAAAGCGATCCCGGAAAATGCCAGCCTTAACGCCAATCCTAAAACCATCGAGCTCACGTTCGACGAATACATTACGCTGCGAGACGTCGCCAACCAGTTTGTTATTACCCCACAAACCAAATTTCAGCCGCAGATCGAAGCCAGTGGAAAAAAGGTGAAAGTGAAGTTCAGCGAAGCGTTCTTGCCTAACACAACGTATAAGTTGTCTTTCGGAAACGCGATTGTGGATCTTCGGGAGTCGAACAACCTGCCTAATTTCGAATATGTATTCAGTACGGGGCCGTCGATTGACAGCCTTGCATTGCGTGGTACCATCGAGAATGCGACCGACAAAAAAGCAGCCCCGCAGGTGTTGGTTGGTCTCTATCCGGTCGATGCACAGGATAGTGTTATATATAAGGACAAACCACTGTACCTCATCCGTACAGATGATCAGGGTAGATTCGCTTTTAATTATCTGCCCGATAAGCCATTCAAACTGGTGGCTATCAAAGATCAGAATAAGAATTTGCTTTACGATGGTTCCGATGAGCAGATCGCTTTTGTGGAAGGGAAAGTTGATCCGAAAGACAGTGCCGAGATCAGGATGCGCTTGTTTAAAGAAGTGCCGTTTAAAAATTTTATTAAACGCTATTTTCTTGCCGAGCCCGGGAAGGTAAACATTGCATTTAATAAACCGCAGGTTGGAACAACTGTATCGGCAGATGGCATGATCCGTTCGCAGTGGAATTCTTTGGGTGATACCTTGAGTATATATTATGCCAACAGGTTTGATACACTTACCACATACCTGTCGTACACGCGCGATAAGGCAGATACCTTATACATCAAAATACCAGGCCAGGCTGCCAAGCCTACGGAACGCGGCGCAGTAAAGAAAAATAACACGTATCTTATTTCCAGCAATGTGGATAATGCCAGTGTTCCGTTTTTTGCCACGCCGGTTATTTCACTCAACTATCCGGTATATGAAGCACAAATACAAAAAGCAGGTATTGTGTTGCTGGAAAAACGCGACACGGCCCGCGTTGTTCAAAAACCATATACGCTTGTAGCTGATGCCGAGCCTGCGCTTTCTTTTACGCTTCAAACGGAACTAAGTCCGGAAAGTAGCTACACATTAACGATTGCCGACTCTACATTCCGGGATGCATACAAGCGCGTCAACGACTCAACCGGCTATAAGTTCCGGACATCCAGCCCCGACGACTATGCCGGTTTATCGATGAAATTGTTGTTTCCGCAAAAGGAGAATTACATTGTGATTTTGAAAAACGATAAAGGCCAGCTGGTTGATCGCCGTGTGGTGGAGTTGTCGCTGGCTTCTACGGCAGAGCACGTATTGGCGTATAAAAACCTTAGTCCTGGCAACTATTACATCGAAGCAGTAGAAGACCGGAATAAGAATGGGATGTTTGACACCGGAAATTATTTTTTGAAGACACAACCGGAAGTCATCTACATTAATTCTGCGGCTATTAAGCTGCTTGCGGGATGGGAAATTGAAAATGAGTGGCGTGTTCAATAACATCTCAGTCCCTTTTTTTTGTTGATTTAAACATTGACTTTCATCAGTAAAAAAGTTTTTACGGAAGAACGAAGCGAAAAAAAATATTTTTCAGAAAAACACATCATCCTTTGAGGCACCAGTAAAATCAATACTTTCGGCGTGTAGCGATGTGCAACATGCAACAATGTTACAGTCTAATCAAATGTAAATGAAAGATGAAAACAGTATTAACAATTTCAACATTTTTGTGTTAATAAATTAACTGATTGAAAATTAGTTAGCGTTAATAATTTTATTTACTTCGTAGTAACAAAAATCTCAAAAACAAAAAACCATGGCAACAACAAAAAAAGCAGCTCCTAAAAAAGCAGCAGCAAAAAAAGCAGTGAAGAAAGCAGCTCCAAAAAAAGCAGCTAAAAAAGCAGCTCCAAAAAAAGCAGCTAAAAAAGCAGCTCCAAAAAAAGCAGCCGCTAAGAAGTAATAAAGAGCCCCGCACCGCGGGGCTTTTTTGTTTATGATGAGTCCTCTAACACCTTAAGATGCCGCTTGAAACAGTGGCATTTATTTTTTTTAAAACATCAGTTTAGTTTATATTTGTTACATCCTAAAAACAAAACCATGAAAAAATTAGTTACGCTTTTATCAGCTCTCTCGCTCGCACTTACGTTCTCTTCATGCGGAGACAAAGAAACCAAAGAAGACATCAAAGCCCCCGCGGGCATGGTGGCTTTGGATCTGAGCAAGTATGGCAAACAGTTTTCAATTTTTGTACCTGATACCACCGCTGCCAAGCTCGAAATCACCGAGCAAAGCTGGGGCGCACTGGAAGTAAAAGTTGGCAAGAACTTCAGGGTGTCAATCACCGAAGATCCGGGCGACATTGAATTAAGGAAAAGCGATATTAAATCGAATGATGTGAATGTATTCAAATCTTACATCGTTGAAGAACCGCTTACTATTATGTGGGAAAGCGAAATCACGAAGCCAGAGTACCATTTCTATACCATTCAAAAAGCAGCAGGCAATACGTATGTGTTTGAAGATATCGTGCCAGCCGACGGCGAGCCACTCAGCAAGGAAGCCGTTCAGAAAATGCTTGACTCAGCGAAGCAAATCGTTGAAAAGAAAAAACCTGAGGCATAAACCAACACCGGTATCACACAAAAAACTCCACCTCAACGGGTGGAGTTTTTTTTATTCCGGGGGAGTTCGCAAGTCTTATTTCAATTTAAACGCTACCGGAATGTTGAAGCGTACTTTTACCGGGTGGCCTGCATTTTTCCCGGCTTTTTTCCACTGCGGCATTTTGCTGATAACACGCAATACCTCTTCGTCGCAACCCATGCCGATGCCTTTCAGCACTTTGGCGGATTCTACTTTTCCGGCCTCGTTTACAATAAACGATACGTACACCGTGCCTTGCAGGCCTGCTTCTTTAGCGAGTTCAGGGTAAACGATATTGCGACCGACATATTGCATGAGTCCAGCGTTGCCGCCATCAAATTCTGGCATCTCATCGGCAAAGATCACTGCTTCCCCGGAACTTGTTGTGTTGGTAGCAACCACATGCACTTCTGTAACGGTAGAGGTTTCGGTGCCGGTAGCAGACGTTCCAGTGGCTGTGGCCGAGCCTACGCCGCTTATCGGGTTGCTCATGTTTACAGTGGTGGTGTTTGTGATGGCCTCGTCAACAATGCGTGTAGGTATCGCATTTGATGGTGCTGTGGCGGCAACCGCCGTTTGTTTTTCCGGCTCTACAAGAGGTGATAGATCCACTTTGGTTTCGTACACCATCGGTTCCAGGTTTGGATCATTGAACGTAATGATCTTTTCTACCGGCGGCAATGCATGCATGCGGTTGTATAAAAGAACCGATCCGAAAAGAAGGGCTACCATGCCACTGAGGCAAAGAATGGATTTTTTGAGAGCGTCGTTGTACGAAGCTCTGATCGCGTAGGCGCCATAAGCCTTGTTGCGGTTTTCAAAGACGATGTCGTTGAGTTTGGCGGAGTTGTTTTGTAAGAGGTTCATGATCTTTTTTTTAAAGGTTTATTTTTTCAAACCCTTCTCTAACGCGCTCAAGAATAGTTTGCTGATGTAAAAGTAGAATCAGCTTCAATAAAAAACCACATCTGCTTGAGATGTGGTTAGGTTCAGTTGATAAATGGTTGGATTTAACCCGGAAATGGAATTATTGTTTGGTGCAAACGGCGGTGCAGGTGTCTTTGTTGCCGGCAACATTGGTTGTGTATGACATCGATAGGCTTGTGCCGGTAGAAGACAGGTTGCCGGATCCGCTGGCAAAGCCAATGCTGCCGAGCTGTTGGTAAGGAATGCTGATGTTGTTGCCCGATACAGCGGCGCGCGCCTGTGCCTGTAGGTCGTAGAAATGATCGATGAGAATGTCCGAACTGCTGGAGCTGGATTTCGAGATGCTGATCGTATAGGATGTGTTCCCTGATACTTTGCTGGTTTCATTGCAAAGCCATTGCCCAATGTATTTATCGCGGGCATCGGTGCTTGGTGTGGGAGCTGTAGGATCGTCTTCTTTATCAGGCGTACAGGAAACAACGAACAAACTGCCTGCCAGGAAAGCAGTGTAAAGGAGCTTATGGAATTTTGCTGTTTTCATAGTTATAGAATAAGGTAATGCGGTGCTTTATGCGTTTTGCCGAAGGCTATTTTGAGAGTAGTAAGCAATTTCCTTACCAAACTTTTTCCGCGCCAGCAAAGGTGCCAGCCTGGATAGGATGGTGATGATCGGGGAAAGAATCAATATACCCGTTGGGAGCACGATGCCGAAAATGCGTACACGTGTGCGACGCTGGGCGCTTCCGGCAGTTCCTTTTTTTGAAATGTAATTGGCATACAGCGGGAAAAGCGCCCGGCCGCGGCCTTCCATCAGAAGCAGATTTCCGCGGATGTCGAGGGCACCGGCGGCGTTCAGTTCCGGTTGCATCTTTTCCAGTTCGCCGCTTTCCAGGTGCTTACGGATGATGTTTCCAAACTCCGGTCCTTTCTGGATGTCGCGCTCCGACACGCCGTACTTAGGGAAGATGCCAAGGTATTTGTCTTTGGTGCCTTTCAGTACGTGGGCCAATACGGTAACAAGACTGACGAGGTTGGCAGAGCGGTCCACAAACGTGATGTTTCCTACCAGCTTTGCGTTGGCATCAAGGAGGCGCTGTTTCATTTTTTCCTGGGCACCCAGCCACATGTTGCGGCAGTTGATGATGGTCACAACCGGCGTACCTGCCAGCACGCGCCTGGCCTGCACCGTTTGTAGAAAACTGCTGATGGGCACGCAGATGCTCAGGAACCAGGGTTGGTAGGCAATCACTGCCAGATCGTACTTCAGCGATTCGTCGATGGTGATGGCTTCCAGTTCGCAGGGAACGCCATGCACGGTTTCGGGAAAAGCGTCGAAGAACTGGGTGTAGCTCCAGGGATAGGGGAAAGCTGTTTTGGGTTTTACTAAGTGGTAGTGCAGCTGGTAACCGGGATTGTTGGCAAAGGGCTGTAGCGTGGCATCGAGCACCTTTCGGGCCTGACCGGTTTGCGTGTAATAAATAACAAGAATGTGTTTCATACCGATGTGGTTATCTCAAAGATAAGGGTTTTGTTCGAAACGGTATGATCGTTTGGATCAGCAGCGGGCCTGTCCAGAATTTGTTGGCCGATCGGCCTTTAGACAAGGCACATAGAACGAGAGTAACCTGTTCGGCCTGAGACAATAGGAGTTCTTGGTTTGAAACGAAGGAAATTTTAGCTGAATGTTGACGGGTCGGGCGTGCCGGTGCAGGAACAGGCACCGTCAGGCTTTCTGCTCCAATCGGTGTGCCTGCCAGCCCTGGAAGAGCCTGCCCGCAGGCAAACCGGATTTCCGCGTCAATCCTTCACGCGAAGATCCTTCACCTAATGTATGCTTGCGTCAGGGATGCGTAAGGCCTGGTTCCTTGGGCGGCCTGTTCTTTGCCGCTCAAGAACCGGAGCGTAGCGAAGCCTGGAGCAGCCCGCCCTTCCGCGGCTTCTTGGCGGAAGGAGACGCCCAAAAGAATGTTCGAAAGAGTGGTTTTACCTGTAAGAGCACCTCATTTTTTAATGTTTTTTGAAAATCAGGGAAGATTGATTTGCGCGTGCCGGTGCATCAGGCAGGCACCGTCAGGCTTTCGCCACTCGCTTTTCGATTCCGCTGCGCTCCATCCAAAGAGCTCAAACAGAGGCTCCATCCTTCACGCGGTATCGCCGGCGGCGCAAGCTGTTAAGATAGCTTGCGACACATGAGCTTCAGAACGTCGCGCTCGTCGGGTTGAAAGATCTCGTTTAATTCGTCGAAGTCTGAATCAATGGCATGTTTCTTCATATTTCTCAATAACGCTCTTGTTAAATGTAAGGCTCCGTTGAAATCGTAATTTCCTTCGCCGTGAAAGTTGATCCAGTTTTGCAGATACGTTTCCAGATCTTCATAGCTATGTATCTTCATGTTTTTAGGCGTAAGGTAATCAAAAGCATAATTACTTTGTAAACGTGCGGGTTACAAACTCCACTAGCTGTGGAAGGGTTTTCTCCCAATTAGTAGAATTTTTTCCGGTAGATCACCTTACAACATGCCATGTTTCTCTGAGATTGTGTCAATCGTTTATTATCTTAATCTTCAATGACTGACCGACAGGGTGATAAGAATACATCATTTTCTATCGTAACCGTTCCTTTAGCTAACCTATAGACTTGAAATTGATCGTGAAGATCGGGATCATCAGGTAGCCTCACATAAACAAGCGCATAACTGCGCGTTGCGGTTTCTCCCAAGTTCTTAAGAAAATTTATAATATCGTCTGTGTAGCCATTGTTATGGTTATGATGTCCTTCTATGTATATCGATATCGATCCGTTAAATTGATTGATTTCTGCTTTCTGGTTATCGTACCGATCTAAGTGATAAAGCAGATTCTTTAGTTTTAAAAGGTCTTCCGTTTCGTTTTCAGCGAAAACTACTCTCGCCCAGCCGTTGACTTCTATCATAATTCTCAGGGTTGTTTGTTGGTGCTAATATACGGAACGGATGGCATCGTTGGCGTTTTATTATGCGCTTCAATAAATTCAATCTATCATCATTATTTTCTTGTCTGGCCCTGTATAAAGCAAAAAACAGGGGTAAGCATTACTTGCTACTATTTTAAGAACTAACTTTAGTTAGCTAGAAACTGTATCGGTTTTTTATCACAAGACCAGACCACTAATTGCAATCTTAGCGTCAAAGGCGGCTTTTGCCTTAACAAGTCCTTGGATTATTCAGTTCATTTATAGTTCCTTTCTCATGTTGTGAGGCTTCTAACGGGATGCAGATTCTGCGTGTTCAAGCATGCTTAAACGGTTTTCAATCAAGGTTATTTTTTTGTTGAGTATGTTGTTTTCCGATTGCTGCTTTTCAATGGTTGTTTGCTGTTCCTGTATAGCATTTACTAGAATAGCGATGAGGTCGTTGTAACGTAAACTATACATGCCGTTGTCGTCTTTGCTAATGATACCTGTATGCGTTATTCCATGTTTAACGAGAACCTCTTCTACTTCCTGGGCAATAAATCCATATTCCGTTTGTTTTGTTTCGTCATGTTGGCGCAAATAAACAACAGGGCGTAGCTCTTTTATGAATTTAAGCCCGAGAGTAGAGGCCTCAATGTTTGTTTTCCATCGTTTATCTGAGGTGATACTCCAGGCTACCTGTACCCCGGCATAAGTGACACCTGTGCTCCCAATGCGTACCTGGTTGTTGCCAGTGGCATTCGGCACTTGCGCATTATTCCCGATAGCAACATTAAACGATCCGGTGGTAATCAAATTGCCTGAGTAGGCGCCAATAGCAGTGTTGCTTGAACCGGTGGTATTTTGAAGTGAATTATAACCAACAGCAGTGTTTTGATTTCCCAAGACATTGTTGGTAAGTGCAAAAATTCCATTGGCTGTATTTTGATCTCCGGAAGTGTTGGCATAGAGTGCATTTAAGCCGGTGGCTGTATTGTCGTTTCCATCATAGTTATTCAGTAAGGCTTGGCGGCCAAGTGCTGTATTTTGATAGCCCGAGGAGTTAGAATATAAGGCTTTTGCTCCGGCCGCGGTATTACTGTATCCTG
>DAIUED010000069.1:0-12530 GCA_036845295.1 Bacteroidota bacterium | reverse complement strand
GGGGCTTCGTTCCCGATTTTGGTGGCTTCCACACGGGCCACCATCAGTTGGGTTTGTTGCACCATGCCGTGGAACGAGCGGATGTCTTCGCTGTTTGGGTATTTTTTTTGTAAGCCGGCGTCGAGCGCCATATACACATCCATGTACGTTTCCGGTTTGAGTTGTTGAATCGCCATAATGGATGCAAAAGAACCGGTATTCTCGCGGATTTTCTTTGCAACCTGCTCGCTGTATTGTGCGATCATGGTTTCATAGGGCTTTTGCAGTTCTTTTGAAAGGGAATCCGCGGTGAGCGAATCCATTTTTTGCGTGATAAGTGCGGTACGGAAAATATTTTCGAGTGAATCGGTGCGGCGTTTTTGGTTTTGCGCCATCCGGTTATATTCGAGAAACAACTCGGTATCAGGCGACCCTTCGGCCGTAAATGTATTGCCAAGATCGCGTGCGTCACCTTTCACCGTTACTTTTTGTGCCGAATCGAGAACCAGCATCGCAAAGTTGGAATTGTTGATGCGTAGCCTGTAGAATCCAACTTCCGGTGTGTAATTTTTCATCAGGAACTCACCTTTCTCATCGATAACTGTACTATCTACCACTTCAGTGCCTTTTTGCGTCAGCTTTTCGAGGTACACACTTTCGCCTTTGGAATTCAGGAGGTTTCCTTTCAGCTCAAAGCCCGAGGCGTTTTTGGAACCGGAACAGGAATACAATGCGGCCGAAACAGCCAATACATATACAATCGATTTCATTTAGTAGTGAGGATTAAATCAGAGCTCAAATATCCTATTTATTTTGAGATAAGCAATAGCATCGAATGGCGCTTACAAAACTTTAACAGCAGAGCAGCGTCAAAGAGAATGCCATAAGAGCAAGGGCGATCACACATGGATCAATATTGCAATGCATCATTTGGTTCTGGATAGTATAACACCTGGGGATAGATCAGTTCAACTTTGCGGGAAGTACCATCAACATTTCCGGAATTTGCACTTCTAACTCCGACATGTCGGATGGTTTTCGCATGGTGTAGAAGCCTTTCATTTTCCCGATTTCGGTTGCAAAATGGCAGCCGCTATTGTAGGTAAAGCTGTCGCCGGGTTCGATAAGTGGCGTTTCGCCAACTACGCCGTCGCCCTTTACCTCTCGCTGCTCGCCGTGGGCGTCAGTAATGAACCAATGCCGTTTCACGAGCTGTATCGGTTCGCTGCTTTTATTGGAAATGGTGATCTGGTAAACAAAAAAATAAAAACCCGCCCGGGGATCCGATTGAGGTGCGTAATAACTCGTTTCCGCTGAAATTTCGATACCGTTGGTAATGCAATTCATGTTGGTTGACTCCAATGCTACCCAAAACCGGGCTTTGGCAGCTAAAATTACTAATAATATAACGTAAATAGTCGGGATTTACAACACTTTTAACTAAAATAAACACTTGTAAATCAGTGATTTAAAAATAAAATATATTTATTTTAGCCACCGGATTTCCCTCGGAAATGCCTATATTTGTAGCCCGATTTTTAATTAAGGTAAAAGTCGGTACCAAAAAATATAAACTAACCTCTTCGGTAACCTTAATTTACCGGATACAATTAAAAAAACAAAACATGGCAGACAAAAATGCCCAAGTTGGAAATCCGGATTTTGACTGGACCTCTATTGGAAAGAAAAACGACAACTATTCATCTGAAGAACGCAGCAAATTAGATGAAATGTATGGTAAATCATTGAACTCGATCACCGACGCTCAAACCATGCAAGGTACTGTGGTTGCTAAAAACAACCGCGAAGTAGTTGTAAACATCGGCTACAAATCAGACGGTGTGGTTGCTTTATCAGAGTTCCGTTACAATCCTGATTTGAAGGTAGGTGACTCTATCGAAGTATTTATTGAAAAAGCAGAAGACACAAACGGTCAATTGATCCTGTCGCACAAAAAAGCACGTGCCGGCAAATCATGGGATCGTGTGAACGAGGCACTGAACAACGACGAAATTATCAAAGGTTTCGTAAAATGCCGTACCAAAGGTGGTTTGATCGTCGATGTATTCGGCATCGAAGCCTTCTTACCAGGTTCGCAAATCGACGTGAAACCAATCCGCGACTACGATATTTATGTTGGTAAAACCATGGAATTCAAAGTGGTAAAAATCAACAACGAATTCAAAAACGTAGTGGTATCTCACAAAGCACTTATCGAAGCTGAGATCGAAACGCAAAAACGCGATATCATTTCTAAACTCGAAAAAGGACAAGTATTGGAAGGTGTGGTTAAAAACATCACGTCTTACGGTGTGTTCATCGACTTAGGTGGTGTTGATGGCTTGATCCACATTACAGACTTGTCTTGGGGTCGTATCAACCATCCGGAAGAAATCGTGAAATTAGACGAGAAAATCCAGGTGGTTATTTTGGATTTCGACGACGATAAAAAACGTATCGCTTTAGGTCTGAAACAATTATCGGCTCATCCTTGGGAAGCACTGAGCACCGACATCAAAGTGGGTGACCGTGTGAAAGGTAAAGTTGTGGTTCTGGCTGACTACGGCGCGTTCGTAGAGATCGCTCCAGGCGTAGAAGGTCTGATCCACGTATCCGAAATGTCATGGTCTCAACACTTGCGTTCTGCTCAGGAGTTCCTGAAAGTAGGCGACGAAGTGGAAGCTCAGGTATTGACTTTAGACCGCGAAGAGCGTAAAATGAGTTTAGGTGTGAAACAACTGACACCTGATCCTTGGAACATGATCATCGATAAATATGCTAAAGGTTCTAAACATACCGGCACTGTTCGCAACTTCACCAACTTCGGTGTGTTTGTAGAGCTGGAAGAAGGTGTTGATGGTCTGGTGCATATCTCTGACTTATCATGGAGCAAAAAAATCAAACACCCTTCTGAGTTCTGCAAGGTAGGTGATAAAATGGATGTAGTGGTTCTGGAAATCGATGGCGAAAACCGTCGTCTGTCTTTAGGCCACAAACAACTCGAAGACAATCCTTGGGATGTATTCGAAACCGTGTTTACCATCGACTCTATTCACCAAGGTACCATTACTTCGGTAAATGATAAAGGTGCTACAGTGAGCTTGACTTACGGTGTAGAAGGTTTCTGCCCTGCACGTCACCTGGCAAAAGCCGACGGTACAACTGCGAAAATGGACGAAGTGCTCGATTTCAAAGTAATTGAATTCAGCAAAGACGCCAAACGCATCGTGGTATCACACGCCCGCCTGCACGAAGAGGTAAAAGAAGAAGCACGCAAAGCCGACAAAGCTGCTAAAGCTGCTGATTCTGAAGAAACCAAAAAAGCGGTTAAGAAAATGAAAGACAGCCAGGAGAAAACTACTCTCGGTGATATTTCTGCCTTATCTGCCCTGAAAGACAAAATGGAAGGTAAATAATCCGACCAAAAAGTCAGGCGGCTGAACCTGCTGATGCCGCCTGACTTTAAAAATAATCATCTGGCACGGGTTGCCTAATGAGAAATACTAAAAATCACGCCATGGTTTTTAGTTTTTGAGAGCCGAAACCCTTCTGCGAAAGCAGAGGGGTTTTTGGTTTAGAGGCCTTCCGGGTTAAATGCAATGACTCCATACTATTGCTCTGGGAGTATTTAGGTGCTGGTAGCAAAACGCCCATGGCAGCATATTTGAGGGAGTACAGTAAGAATTTGTAAAACAATCTAGTCATGAAACAGCTTTTTATGTTGGTTACCGTCGCGACATGCACATCCCTGGTGTCTTGCAAAAAAGAATACGTATGTGAGTGTACCAATCCAGGCGGAACGCTCACCGCGTTTCGAACCAAAGACACCAAAAAACGCGCTGAAAAGAAATGCGATGATTATTATACCGCCAACTACGGCTCAGTGGTGTTCAACGAAACCTCCTGCAAAATTCGTTAAGCAAGGGCTTATCTCTTTTGTTTTAAGTAACGTATCATCCAAATAAGATTACCTTTGCCGTATGGAAGACGATCATGAATTGTATGCGGCTTATTTCGGCCGCAGCGCCGATTACTATTTATATGTCTTAGAACGTTTTCGGGCCGGGCAGCCTTTCCTGTTCAATGTGTATGCCTTACTGTTTGGTTTGTTTTGGTTTCTTTTCCGTAAAATGTATAAGGAAACATTGATGTTTTTTGCCATTTCGCTCATGCTCGGCTTTCTGCAAACCTATTTGTTCCGTTTTCCGTCGGTGGCTGCTTACGGTAAGCCCATCGGTATGATACTAACCTTATTGCTGAATCTCTCTTATGGTATTTTCGGAAACTATTTATATATGCGTAAAGCCATTGGTGAAGTGGAATATGCCAAGACACAATCTGCAGATAAAGAAGAAGTACTGAGTTACTTAAGCAACAAAGGGCAAACCACGCTCCACCCGGTATTTATTCTCATTATCGTTTACCTGGTTTATATTATTTTACTGCAACGTTTTGTTTGATCTAAGTGGCTATCAAAGGCTATCAAAGGCCTTGGTTAACGCTTGTAACTGCTGAAGCAATAGCGCATCGGTGACGTTGCCCTTTGCATCGAACTTCGATTTTACACCCGGAATCAACAGGCAGGCTTGCTCGGTTGTTTTTACCCCAAGGGTTTTCATCACCAACTGCAACGATGCGTGAGCCATCGCACCGGAGCTCGACGCGGTGATGAGCATCGTTGGCTTATCACTGAACACGGTAGAAGCAACCGTCCATTCGAGCGCATTTTTTAAAATCCCAGGCAAGCTAAACACATATTCGGGTGTGCATATAAGCACGCCATCGGCTTCGGCGACGGCACGGCGGAATGCCAGAACACTTTCATGCGTTTCTTCCTCGCCAACATCCTGGTTAAAGTAGGGAAGTGCCGTTAGGTTGGAATAAAGTGTCAGGTGCCATGCGCTACCGGCGAGGTTTTCCAATGCCTGTATTACCTGATGATTGGCAGAAGTACGACGCGTGCTTCCGCAAATAGCGAGAATGTGTTTTGGTTTGGTGCTACCCATCTATTCCAGGCGCGTAATCTCAGTTACCTGCTTTTTTCATCTGTGTAAACATGTCGTTGAAACGAAGTCTTACCGTTTCGATGAAAGCCTCGTTGGCCAAAGACTTCAATCCTTCCACCGAGCGAACATCCTCAACATAAAACTTAAAAACCTGTTCCATAGGCCCGGCTTCGAATTTCAGGATGAACTTATCATTCATCTGGAAAATGGAGATCGTCATGGAAGGATGTGGAATAGAGTCGATGATACGCATACGTCAGGATCAATCTTTTTCAAATGCTTTTTTAAAATTCAGGAGATTTCGAAGTACACCCATAGGTGTTGTTGCGCGGTCGCCATCCTGGTGAATGCGTCCAAGAACGGCTTTAGCAAGTGCGATAAAGTGGTGCTTACCTGCCCGCCTGAGTGCTTCCTCTGCTTTGTCGTCGCCGTTTACAATATTGGCGCAAGCGGCCCAATCAAACGCTTTGGCATCGATCAGGAATTTGAAAGCCTTGGCATCGTCCCAGATCGCATTCACGAACGCAGCGAGTACAAAGTGCTTACCTTCAATCAGGTATTTAAAAGCCTTTTTGTCATCGCGTATGGCGTCTAGTACGGCAATCAATTCGCGGTAATTGTTGTTGATGAGCCAGTTGAACGCTGCCACATCGCCCTGTATATGGCCGCAAAGCTGCTCGATGGCATAGGTGGAGTAGTGTCTCATAACCAGTGCGGGATAATGCCCTAATGTACGAATAATTTTGCAAGCCGCCGGGTCGTTGCTTTACCCGTAGCGTCATGCATCGTCGTTAAAAAGCGTTAAACCCGGATTTTGAAGCGCGAAATAATAGTTACATTTACAAACTATTGTCTTGTCAAACAGTTATGATAAGCAATGGATAAGCAAAGAATAGAATTGCGTGTGTTCAGGCATTTTTCGCTGTTGTACTGTTTATTCCGGTAGAACAAGCATCCTAAAACAGACAACATGAAACAAATTGACGAAACGACCATTCCGATTGGGACGAGGGCATTGATCCTCTCCAAACATTACTACAGTGTATTGAGCAAAAACCTCGAAAATCTCGATGTAGAACGGTATTACTCCATCCTCAATTTCCTGTACGAAAACGATGGATGCAATCAGCAGTGCATTTGCAATAACCTGGCGGTGGATAAAACAGCGATGGTAAAAGTGATCGATTACCTGATCAAAGCTGGTTTTGTGGACCGCAACGTAAACCCAGATGACCGGCGTGAGCATTTTATTGTACTCACAAAAAAGGGCCGGCGTCAAACCGAGGAAATCGTGAATTCGTTCAAGGCCCTCGATGAAGAGATCTTCCAGCAAGTGAAGCCCGAAGACCGGGAAACCTTTGAAAGAGTACTATCCCATCTTTCTTCCCACCTCAAGCAAATGCCATCAACCGATCTTTTTTTTGCCATCAAAAAAACCGGCCGTAAACGGAGGAAACAAGTCTCTACTTCTCACATTAAATAATTCAAGCACTTTATATGAAAAAAATACCAAACTGGCTCATCGTTCTCGTTATCCTTGGATTGTTGATCGGTTCTAAATTCCTGTTCTTTAACAAAAAAGAAGATGCCGTCGCCAAGGGTAAAACGGGCGCACCTGTGGGGGTTAATTATTATGTGCTCCGGCCGGATACGTTCAATAACGATGTGTTTGCTACCGGAAAGGTAGGGGCTTTCAACCAGATCGACATTTTGCCGGAAGTGAACGGGAAGGTAACAGCCATTTTATTTAAGGAAGGCGAAACGGTGACAAAAGGTGCCTTGATGGTGAAGCTCAACGATGCCGATTTGCAGGCTCAGTTGCTTAAAGCGAAAAATCAGGCTCAATTGTCGGAGCTAAAGCTGGACAGGTTGCGCAAGCTCATTGCCATTAATGGCATCAGCCAGGAAGAACTCGACGCACAGGAAAATGAACTGAATTCATACAAGGCCGACCAGGCGTACATTGCAGCGCAAATTGCGAAAACGAACATTGTCGCGCCTTTTTCCGGTGTTGTTGGGCTTAAGAATATCAGCGAGGGCTCTTTCGTGTCTTCGCAAACGCCCATCGCCAGCCTTGTGCAGCTAAAGCCTTTGTACGTAGAGTTTTCGGTTCCGGAAAAATACAGTGCCATGTTTTCAAAAGGTATTGACGTGAGCTTCTCAAACGGAAACGATCCCCTGGAAAAAGCGCAAACCGCCCGCATATACGCTATCGAGCCCATGGTTGATGAAAATACCAAAACCATCCGTGCCCGGGCCTTGTATAGCGGTGAAAAAGATTTTTACCCCGGTAGTTTCGTGAAAGTATTTGCCGGTTTGGGGCAAACCAAAAATGCGCTGATGGTGCCTACCCAATGCGTGATCCCAACCTTGAAAGGGCAGAAAGTATATGTGGTGAAAAACAATACGGCAGTGGAAATGCCGGTTACCATTGGTGTGCGAACCGATACACACATTCAGATCGTTGAGGGCTTGCAGCCAGGCGATACGGTGATCACAACCGGGCTTTTGTCGGTAAAAAAAGATGCAAAACTTAAATTATTAAAACAACAGAACAGGTAATGGATTTAGCGTCACTTAGCGTAAAACGCCCTGTTCTGGCCTGTGTGATGTCGATCATCATCGTTTTGTTCGGTGGTATCGGTTATAAATACCTGGGCATTCGCGAGTTTCCATCGGTTGATCCGCCGGTAATTACTGTGCGCACCAGTTACACGGGAGCCAATGCCGATGTCATTCAATCGCAGATCACCGAACCGCTCGAGAAAGTGATCAATGGTATCGACGGCATCCGCACCATTTCCTCGTCATCAAACCAAGGCTCAAGTGTCATTACTGTAGAGTTTAACCTCAGCGCCAACCTGGAAGCGGCGGCCAACGACGTGCGCGATAAAGTGTCGCAGGGCTTGAGGCAATTGCCCCAGGACATTGATGCGCCGCCCGTGGTGTCGAAAGCCGATGCCAATTCGGATGCGATCATTTCCATGACCTTGGTGAGCGACACGCGCTCCTTGCTGGAGGTGAGCGATTATGCCGAAAACGTGCTGGCGCAGAATCTCCAAACCATTTCGGGCGTGAGTGCTGTGCAGATCTGGGGGCAGCGACGTTATTCCATGCGCATACGCCTGGCGCCGGAAAAGCTGGCGAGTTACAACCTCACGCCGCTGGATGTAAAACTGGCTCTTGATAAAGAAAATGTGGACCTGCCCTCGGGTAAGATCGAAGGTAACATGACGGAACTAACCGTGAATACCATCGGCCGTCTGGCAACCATTCCCGAATTTGAAGGCATGATCCTGAAAGAAGAAGCAGGAAATATCGTGCGCCTGAAAGATGTGGCTGTTGTGGAATTGGGTGCGGAGAATGAAGAAACTATTCTTAAAGAGTCGGGCAGGCCCATGGTAGGTTTGGCTCTGGTGCCGCAGCCAGGCGCCAACTACATCGATATTTCTAATGAGTTCTACAAACGCTACGAACAACTCAAACGCGACCTTCCGAAAGATTATGCCATCAACATTGCGTTGGACAATACGCGATTCATTAAAAAGTCGATCACCGAAGTAGAGGAAACGCTCATCATCGCATTGGTATTGGTTATCCTGATCATTTACCTTTTTTTCCGCGATTGGCTTATTGCATTCCGTCCGCTCATCGATATTCCTGTATCACTCATTGGCGCTTTCTTTATCATGTACCTCATGGATTATTCCATCAACGTGCTCACCTTGCTGGCGATTGTGCTTGCCACCGGGCTTGTGGTGGATGATGGTATTGTGGTAACGGAAAACATCTTCAAGAAGATCGAGAAGGGTATGAAGCCCAACGAAGCGGCGATAGAAGGCACGCGGGAAATATACATGGCCGTTATTTCCACATCGCTTACCCTGGCAGCTGTGTTTATGCCCGTGATCTTTCTGGAAGGCTTTGTAGGAAGGTTGTTCCGTGAGTTTGGCGTGGTCATCGCCGGCGCGGTACTCATCTCCGCTTTTGTATCGCTCACCCTGACGCCGATGCTGAATGCTAAATTGGTGAAAAAAGACCCGCATAAGAAAAGCAGGTTTTACCTTTGGTCGGAACCGTTTTTTGTTGGCCTCGACAATTGGTTCCGTAATACAGTTACGCGTTTTCTCGAAAAACGCTGGTGGGCTTTCGTTATTCTGGCTGTTTCTACCGGTGCGATCTTTTTATTCGGTTCCCAGTTGAAATCCGAATTATCGCCCCTCGAAGACCGCAACTGGCTGCGCTTATCGGCCACAGCACCCGAAGGAACCTCGTTTGAAGCCATGGATGCTCTCATGGACCGTGTATCGGGATTTATTACCGATTCAGTTCCCGAAAAATCGGTGTGCCTAACGGTAACCGCACCGGGCTTTGCAGGCTCGGGTGCCGTCAATACCGGTTTTGTGAGGCTTGCGCTTACAGAGGCCGATAAGCGGGAACGTTCGCAACAGGAAATTGCGGCATACATCAGTAAAAACCTGGGGCAATTCCCGGAAGGTAAGGTGTTTGTTATTCAGGAGCAATCCATTTCTTCGGGCGGTGGTCCCCGTGGCGCCCTGCCTGTGCAATTTGTGTTGCAAACCAACGACTTCAACAAGCTGCGCGACAAGCTCCCTAAATTTCTGGAAGCTGCCAATAAAAATCCAACATTCCAGGGCGTGGATGTGAACCTCAAATTCAATAAACCGGAGTTGGTGATCGAGATCAACCGTGACAAAGCGCGCACGCTAGGCGTGTCTATCGCCGATGTGGCGCAAACCATTCAGTTGGCACTCAGTGGCCAGCGCTTTGGTTATTACATATCGAAAGACAAACAATACCAGGTGATCGGGCAGGTGAACCGCGAGAGCCGCGATAATCCATCGGATATCAATGAATTGTATGTGCGCAATAACCAAGGCGCGATGATCCAGTTAGACAATATTATCAGTGTGGTAGAGCGGAGCAGTCCGCCGCAACTGTACCATTACAACCGTTATCAATCGGCTACCATACAAGCTGGCCTGGCACCCGGCAAAACCATTGGCGATGGGATTGATGAGATGAATAAAATTGCCGCCCAGGTGCTCGACGATAATTTTACGACGGCGCTTACCGGTGCCTCGCGCGATTTTGCTGAAAGTTCTTCCAACATCATCTTTGCCTTCGTGCTGGCGCTGTTGCTTATCTACCTCTTGCTGGCAGCGCAATTCGAGAGCTTTGTAGAGCCGGTGATCATTATGTTGACGGTGCCGATGGCTCTTTCGGGCGCCTTGTTCTCGCTGTGGTATTTCAACCAAACGCTTAATATTTTCAGCCAGATCGGGATGATCATGCTCATTGGCCTGGTAACCAAAAACGGGATCCTGATCATTGAATTTGCGAACCAGTTGCGCGAACGCGGTTTGAAAGTGCGCGAAGCGTTGATCGAAGCATCTACAGCACGTTTGAGGCCAATTCTGATGACGAGCCTGGCAACCATGTTAGGTGCACTGCCGATTGCCATGGCACTGGGAGCAGGATCCAAAAGCCGGATGGGCATGGGCATTGTCATTGTAGGCGGCCTTTTGTTTTCGATGGTACTGACCTTATTTGTCATTCCGGCCATTTATTCGTTCCTGGTAAAAGACCGCCCTAAACATCAACAGGAAACGGACGATTTGCATCTTGCGGATCCCGACGAGACTACACCTGAATCCAAAAATACCTTATGAGAAAGTCTTCCTATATACTATTTCTTATTCTGCTCGTGTCGGTAAATCGGTTACAGGCGCAGGCTACATTGACGGTGGATGAAGCGATAAAAACAGGCCTTGAGAAAAATTTCCAGGTCATGGTGGCCAAAAACAACCAGGAAATTGCCAAGCTGCAGAATAACTTCGGCGCTGCGGGCATGTCGCCGTCGGTAACGGTAAATGGCAATCTCAATTTGTCGTCGCTTAATTCGCACCAGGAATTCAATACCGGAGTGGTACAGGATAAAACCGGTGCACAGGCCAACACAACGGGCGCTTCGGTAAATGTGTACTGGACTATTTTCGATGGGCTTAGAATGTTTGCCATCAAGAAGCGTCTGGATGCCAACGAGCAGTTGTCGGCTATTTACCTCAAACAGCAAATGGAAAATACCATTTATGACATTGTGGCCTCATATTACAACATTGTGCGTATCAATGAGCTGATCAAGGCTGCCCGGCAAAACCTCGAAATTTATGCGGAAAGGCTGAAAATTGCCAAACTCAGACTGGAGATCGGTTCCGATTCGAAAGTGGAAGTCTTGCTATCGCAATCGGATTACAACAAAGCCAGAACCGCGATCATGCAGCTCGAACTGGATTTGCTGAATGCAAAAACCCAACTCAATGCCCTGATCAACCAACCGGTGGACACGGATTTTAAAACCGCCGATTCGATTGTGGTAAATTACAGTCCTGCCTACGATGATTTGAAGAAAAGCGCCTTGTCGTCTAATTCGGCGATTAATATATCAAGGCAAAGTGAACTCATCGCCTTGCAGCGCGTGAAAGAGTACCGGTCGAATAACCTGCCATTCATCCAGCTCAACGGAGCTTACACGTTTTTGCGCAGCCAAAGCCAGGCAGGTATCGTATTTCTCAACCGGCAAAACGGCCTTACTGGTGGGGTAACAGCGAGCTGGCTACTCTTCAATGGCATGCGTAACCAAAAATTGCAGAAAGAGGCAAATCTTCTCGCCCTTAACCAGCGTTATCTTACCCAGCAAACCGAACAATTGGTGGATGCTACCGTGTTGGTCAATTTCAAGGCATTTCAAATGAATAAACAGATCGTGGAACTCGAATCGCAAAACCTTGCCGACTCGAAAGAAGTACAAATGGTATCGCTCGAACGTTACAAGATCGGAAAGTCGAATTTGCTGGAAACCATCGAAACGCAGAAAAATCTTGAAGATGCGCAAGTGCGTTACATCAATGCGCTTTACAACATCAAAATGGCAGAAACCGAATTGCTGAGAACCAACGGAGCACTCGTGAAATAGCTCCTGGCGTTATGAAATGTGGTCTGAAAGCCTTACCTATTGTAAGTGAAAACGCACGGCGACGCGGGCAGTCAGTGTAATGTAACCTGGTTCAATGAGGTAGTTCTCGCTGCTGAGCCTGAAAGTAAGGGATGATGCCGCTTTTTTGGCGCTGAGGTCGTACCAGTTGTAGTCTTCCGAATTCAGTTCTTCGATGCTGTACGCTTTTCCAACTGTTTGCCCTGCTGCTCCAGCCAAAGCCTGTGCTTTTTTCATGGCGTTGGTCATCGCCTCTTCCTTAGCCTGCGTTTTATACTTGCTATAAAAAGATGTGCGGTAGTCGATATAGACATAGTCCCTGTAGCCCATGTTATAAAGCTCTAACAGGTATTTATCCAGTTTTTTAAGATCGTAGATGGCTACGAACACTTCCTTGTAATAGGCAGTGCTGTCCACTTGAATAAGTGTTTTAGACATATCTGCTTCGTTGAAATCGAACAGTTTCAACTTGGTATCCTCCTCTTTGAAGATTTCGAAGGCCGGTTTATTGGCACCTTGGCCCAGTTTTT
>DAIUED010000068.1:8746-12600 GCA_036845295.1 Bacteroidota bacterium | reverse complement strand
AAGTAGTATTCTTTGTTATTCACTACTTTTTTGTCACTGGAAGCAGAAAACTCGTCTTTTACAAAGCGGAACGTCGATTGCAGACCATTGTCCTGTCCTTCCACTTTTACACGAGGCACATCGCCACCAGTAGTCGCATCGTACTCGTAGTTGATGAGACGTTTAACACCATTGTTGATATCGCAGGCAAATACCAATTTTGCTTTCGATGGATCGATCAGCTCCTCTTGAGTAACCGATTGATTTTTCAACTGATACACTTTAAATCCTTCAAAACGGTAGTATGTATCGTTTTTGTAGTGTGTGGTATCGATGATAATAGCCACATCCTTTTCGATGTATTGGTTCAGGTAGTTATTCGATTGCGGTTTATTAGAGAAATAGATCAATAACTCGTTGCTCATCTCCTGGATGGTCATATCTGGTGCTTCTGGTCCGCTGAGTACCTTAAAGCAGTTATCGAACAAGGCTTGCGCTTTATCATCGGCAATCTTCAGCAACGGAATAGAAGCCGATGCATCCGTCGATGTTGTTCTTGCCCAAGGCAACCCAAAGGTAATGTAGTTGGTAGCACCTGGTTTTAATGTAAATGGTCCGGCTGACTGCATGAAACGCCTGTCGTTAGGTGTATTACCAGCTGTAAGTTCCGACCACGGTGCAGAGCCGCAAGGCCCGTTTGTATAGGTTTCGGCCGGATATACATATTTGGTTGCAATTGAACCTCCGTAGGCATTTCCACCGCAGGTAAACGGTGTACCATCACGCCAGAAACCAGTCATGTACTGATAGTATTGTGTTGCATTCTGAGGGTCGGTTTGTTGCTGAGGCACACCTGGGAATGAGTTGTTAAAATAGTTGAAGATGGTCATTCCCATTTGCTCGCCTGGTTCATCAACCAATTCGTCGCCATCGTTATCGATACCGTCTTCGGTGTTGATAGGACCTTGGAAAAAGTCGCAACCCAGCGCCGGGATGTATTGCCCGTAACCATTCACACCACCTACTGTCTCGTCATTATTATCTGCATTGTAGATATAGCCTAAACCACGTTTTACATCGCAACCAATGTAGTCATCGCCATAATAACCCAAATCGGCATCCGTCCAAACCGTCATGTATGTTTGGGTCAACGTAAATTTAGAGCGGTTAATGATCTCATAGTTATAGAACGTCATGTTGTTAATCTCATCCGTGGTTTTGAACGCAAAAGCCTGTGCCCTTACTTCCATACCAATGGCTTTACCACCGGTTGCCTGGTGCACACCACCATTATCATTATAAACCCACCAAAGCGTCTGATCACCGAAAACACGTGCCTTACATACGTTCGTGTTATCTTTTCCTTCGTTGTTATAAACGTCGTAATATGGGTAGTCGCCCGCTTCTGGTGTATAAATACCATCACCATTCACGTCTTTAAACGGTGCCAATAAAGGATCCTGATTTAAAGAGATGTCACCGTTGCCGGGCCATTCCTTGATTTCGGAAGTGATCGGTCCGCCGCTGAGCACAAAATTATCCACATCGGCACGGTTCATTTTAAAGATATGATCGTATTTGCTACATACATCGAGGGTGGTTGATGCGTCTGTGGTCGTTAACGGACCGGTCCAGAAGTCGATGCCAAACTGGCGGTAGGTTTGCGCGCCGATCTTTAGCTGGCCGCCTGCGTCGAGGCCACCGAACCATACGTTACCCGCAAAGTTTGATGAAGCGCCTATAGCTTTGTCTTCTACTTTGGGTACAAAATACCATGCATTAGATTGACCAAACAAATCCCACCACATATCCCCACCAGAGAAAATGATGGTACGAACGTTATTCACTGTAAGCTCGGCAGCATCCTGCGGAGCCGAACAGCCAGCCATTACCCTTTCGCTGTTTGTAGCGGTTCTGAATACAGAACCGAATTTTTCTCTGGCAGTTCCTGTTACCGCAGTAAGAACTACCGCAGAGCAGAGAAGATATTTATTTACTTTATTCATCATTTCCATAACTAATTTCGTTTAATATTAAAAGTCTAACAACACACCGATCCTGATCGTACGCGGACGAGCATAATTACTTGGGTTGTTGATATAAATGTTATACTGATCTGTATAGCCGGTAGGGCTAATGTTGCTGTTAGCCGTTGTCTGACCGAGTGGAGATGCGAGGAAGCCGTCATCGTCTGGGTTACCAGTGTAGCTATATACGTTGAGGACATTTTTCGTGTTCAACAGGTTCAGCACTTGCAGGTAAATGTTCAGGTTAGCTGTTTTTTTACTGTCACCGTCTTTTTTACCCCATGTCAGCTCGATATTTTTATCAACCCTCAGGTCAGTTCTAAACTGCCAAGGTTTGTTGGAACCGTTCAATGAACCGGCAATGGATGAACGTCCGCCTACAGGAACTGCTGCCACGTAACGGGTATATGGTGTACCTGAACCCACGCGGAAGATCAGGTTGGCTCCCATGTTCTGGAATACCTGAACGGTTTGGCTTTCGCCTTTTTTCTTGCGGTTGAACTGCGGGCCTTTATAATCTTTTCCTTCACCGAAACGGTAATCGAGGTTAACCGTGATGTTGTGACGCTGATCGTAATCAAGCGGCAGGGTTACACGCAGGTTAGGTTGGCCTGAACTAGACAGGTTAGCGCCTGAGGCGGCGTTGGAACCAGAACCATCAGCAAACTGAAGCGTGTAGTTAGCTGTTAACGATACACCACCGGTTCTGCGCAGATCGAACTCGGCACTTAAACCTTTTACCGTACCGAAATCGCGGTTAACCACTGTATAATACGTTTTTGGGTAGGCCTGGTTGATGGTTTGTGTCGTCAGCTGATCCCTCAACTCGCGGTAGAAAGCGGTGATCTTGATAGCCGCGTTCTTTTTCTCGTTCAGGATCTGGTTATAGCCCAACTCGTAGTCAATTGTTTTGGTAGGCTTCAGGTTAGAGTTGGTTACGAATGGGTTAGCCGATGTGTAATTAAAGAAATAGAAATCTTTAGGATCGAAGCGGAAATCCAACTCAGACGGACGTTGGGTAAGCACGTCGTAGTGGGCAAAGAAGTTCGCCACATCAGAAATAGGGAACGAGAACGCCAAACGAGGCATCACGTTAATTTGAGGCTTGTAATCAGTAAAAGCGCCTGTGCTAAAGCCATTTTTGCTGGCAAAAGAAGGATCTTTCAATAATGGGCTAATACGGCCATCAACTGTTAAGGTATTAGGGTCACTTACCTCTTTACCTTCTGAGTTATACCATTGGTCGCCATTACGGTAACCAATGATATCGTCGCTACCGATACTGCGCACATATACCACGTAGTTATCCTTGATGTTATCCGGTTTCGCCTGGCCGATTTCGCCGGCAGTGTAAGCCTCATGGAAAAGGTACTTGTCTTTTAATACTTTCTGGTTGGCATCGAAACGATCCACACGCACACCCACATTGAATTTAATGTCGCGGAAATCAAATTTATCCTGGATGTAACCAGCCACGTAAATCGGTTTGAAGCCACCTACATGGAACGTGTTGTTACCGTTGGCATCTTTATCGTTGAGGAACTTATCGATGGATGTCGAGTTTTTATCGCGGTTACCGAGATAGTCATAACCATAATAGTCAACAAGGGAGCTGGTGCCGCCATTTAACAAGAGGTCACTGGCACTAAACATGTCCAGTTTCAGGTCATCCGGATTAAGCGCATCTGTATTGATGATGCGTTGATCGGTAATGGTTGTTCCAAGTAACTCGCGCAGTGATTTGTCAATTTGTGTTTGGTCTGCTGGGTTATATGTCCAGCGCGTCGTGTATGTTGGCGGTGCATTAGGATCGCTGTTCGGGATTTGGTAGTAAGGTTCTGTACCTTT
>DAIUED010000068.1:0-8736 GCA_036845295.1 Bacteroidota bacterium | reverse complement strand
TTCTCGAGGTGGTTGTTTACCAATAACCTCATGCGTTCCCACCAACCGATCGGGTTAACGCTGTAACCACTTTGATTACGCTGGTCGTACTCCACACCCACCATCAGGGCATGATTTTTAAAATCGGCAGAGAAACTGGATGCAAAACGAAGCTGGGTGTTGTTGCTGATGCTATAGCCATTGAACTGACGGCCGGTAGGCAAGAACAACGCGTAGATACTGTTTGGCCTGTCGCCATTGGCAATACCATTTACTGTTTGCACAGCATTAATGGTTGGTAATGTACCGAAATAATCGAATACTTGTGACGTATAGTTTGCAGATGTCGGGTTCAACTCACTGCGATCGAACGTGATCGGGCCGCGGATATTTACAGAACGTTGCAGGTAAATACTGTCGGCATTAGCAAACAATGCGAAATTGTTGGTATCCACATTGTAGTTGAATTTACCGATATAACCGTAGTTGAAAAGTTTGTCTTTGTGTGTATCATCCTGGGTTTTACCTTTTGCCTGCTCGTAACTGGCCAAGAAGGTAAAGAACGCGTTAGATACCAATGATTGTGATTTTTCTTTTTCGGCACCGGTTTGAGGTGTACCGAATTTTTGATTGATCCTCGCATATGTCCTCCAGGTAGTGTTGATCGATTGCGAGTTGTTTTGTGGGTTGAAGAGCGAGTAGGTGTAAATGAAGTCGTGACCGTTAGCATAGTCGAGCGCACCGCCCAGGGTTAAATTTGTATTAGGAGCCACTTTAAAGTCCAGTTTACCATTCAACTGAATGGACCTGCGCGCCACATTCTGGTGGGCTTTGATGGTTTCCATATCGTCCTTCGTTACGTATTGCAGCGATGGCAGGAAGCCTGTTCCTGTAGGCGACAACGTCAATGGTTTTTCTTCCAGTTCTTTCAGCCTGTCGTCTTTGAGTTTATACAATTTGATGTAAGAAGGAATTGGATCTTTTTCATAAGTACCCTGACCTGAGATGAAGAAGCCGATCACCGGTTTTTTAGCGCCGGTCGAATCCCGTTTTTGCAAAATAGGTCCGCCGAGTGAAAAACCTAACGAGTTATAGCCGTAAGCATCGGTAAGCTGTGAAGAAATCAACTCCACACCTCCAAAAAATTTGCTTTGTGGACCACGGGTTGTTACCGAGATTACACCCGCCGTTGCGTCACCGTACTGTGCTGGCAAACCACCGGTAATTACCGAAAGTTGCTCAACACCTTGCTGAGGAACACCCAGGCCACCAATTACCTTTACACCATCCACAAAATAAGTGGTGTTGTTTGAACGGCCCCCGCGCACATTCAGCGATGCGCCTTCATCAGCCTGGTAAACACCCGCCGTTGTAGCCGCTACTGAGTTAATGTTTTTTGTAGCCATGTTCTGGTACTCTTCACGGGTTACTGTGCCACCGGATTTCATATCGCCGTCGATAAGCGGCTCGGCATACTCCGTTACCACAACCTCATCCAACCTTACGCCCTCACCATTGTTCAATTCAATGGTAACATATGCTGTTTTGGCCTCACCAACGATAACGCCTTTGATCTCCTGCGCCTGGTAGCCAACATAGACACCTTTCACATCGTATTTTCCGGGCGTCAATGGCTTAATCATGGCGTAACCATCCATATCGGTAGTAGCAACCCCAACCTGAACGCCGCCTTGATAAGCAACCACGTTGGCAAAGGGAATCGATTCGCCGTTTGACTTGTCTTTTAATAAGACCTTAATAGCTCCGCCCGTGTTCTGAGCAATGGCTGCGGACCCGGCTATTAAAAGCGTAATGATAGAAAAGTAAATTTTTCTTAACATATTGATAGTTTTTGGATTATGTTCTTTTTTTACGAGCGGATAAATATATAAATGATAGGCAAAAACTCCAACTATTTCTGTTAATTATTTGTAATATTCTGATTTCGTGGGGTTTATTGTAGCTACATATTTACAACACTTAACAACTATTAACAACAATATTACGAAGAATTGAGGGCAGGTCTTTAGCCATCTCGTAAATGGGAGAATCCAGTTTATAAGTGGCAGGTTTTGACAAATAAGTGGTTATAATTTCTGATGGGCCTATCTGAAGTGGTTTTTAACAGACTACCGTTGAAAAAACTATTTCACCTTGGTTGTTTTTTCCTTTGACGAATGGGCTCGTTTGCTTCGCGGATTTTTTTTGAATACCCGTTGGAAAAATGGCTCGCGTTTGTGTTCGCGATTACGAGTAGCCGTTTGCTTGCTTCGCTTCATGCGCTTGCGCACCTCTTTGGTTTGAATGCGTTTGTGGTGGTCGCGGATCTTCTTTTCTTCAAGCCTTTTATTCTTGCGATCTTCTTTCCATTTTTTCTTATCTTCTTTGCGCAGTTTGCGTTTGCTTTTCAGGGATTGCTCTTTCTTAGGCGGACTGCCGCCTTCCTGCGCCTGGCTGGTGTTTTGGAGAAACAATACACACAATGCAAAAAATATACCTCTCAGTAGCATGCTGATATCAGGGTTAATGGATGGATGATTCCTCTGCGTCGCCGGTGTTTTGGTAGCGAATAACCTCCACCCCGAACTTACGCAAAAATTCTACGCCTTCATCCGTAGGGATTTTCTTGTACTCGGCGTAACTATTCCTGAAAAACACCTTTCGAATGCCGGTGCTGTAAATCACGCGTGCGCAGGCAATACAAGGCGACAGGGTAACATATAGGGTTGTTCCCTCTATCGACATGTTGTTCTTCACGGCATACAAAATGGCATTTTGCTCGGCGTGCAACGCCAGTGAGCAGCTGCCTTTACTGTCTTTACTACAGCCTTCGCCCGGCCATTCTTCGTCGCAGTTATGTGTGCCTGCCGGCGGGCCATTGTAGCCAAGCGACACAATGCGTGTATCTTTAGTCAATACCGCACCTACCTGGGCTCTCACACAGTGTGAGCGCAATGCCAGTTTATCGGCAAGATCCATGTAGATGTCATCAAACGACGGTTTTTTCATGATCATTCAAAGTTAATTAAAAACTCATTCAGGGAAAACAAAAAAGGCAAAGTAACCCAAGGTTCTCTTTGCCTTTTCAGGTTAATATTTACGCGCCCGTTTATTGTGCCTCGAGCTGCTTGCCCATGCGTTTACGTTCGTTTTCGTCAAGGTAAATTTTACGCAGGCGGATAAAGTTCGGGGTAATTTCCACGTATTCGTCTGCCTGGATATACTCCATCGATTCTTCGAGGCTGAATTTGATCTTCGGGGCGATGCGCAGTTTTTCGTCAGATCCGCTGGCACGCATGTTTGTCAATTTTTTCTCGGTGCAGATATTTACGACCAGATCGTCGGGGCGAATGTGCTCACCGATGATCATTCCGGGATAAATTTCGTCGCCGGCTTCTACGAAGAACTTGCCGCGGTCCTGTAATTTATCAATTGAATATGCTACCGCAGCACCTTTATCCTTGCTGATCAATACACCCGCAATACGGCTTGGGATAGGGCCTTTCCAAGGCTCATACGATTTGAAACGGTGTGCCATGATAGCTTCGCCCGCCGTAGCTGTGAGTACGTTGTTACGCAACCCAATGATACCGCGCGACGGAATTTCGAATTCGATGTGTGTGAGATCTCCTTTTGGCTCCATCACCAACAAATCGCCTTTACGCTGCGTCACAAGGTCAATCACTTTCGATGCCGATTCGCCCGGTACATCCACCGTCAGCACTTCCACCGGCTCGCATTTTACGCCGTCGATCTCTTTAACAATTACCTGCGGCTGGCCTAACTGAAGCTCATAACCTTCGCGGCGCATGGTTTCTACCAATACCGACAAATGCAGGATACCGCGTCCGTAAACCAGGTAAGAGTCAGGCGAAGCTGTTTCTTCGACACGCAAAGCCAGGTTCTTTTCCAACTCTTTGTAGAGACGGTCGCGCAAGTGACGTGACGTTACAAATTTACCGTCTTTACCAAAGAACGGCGAGTTGTTAATGGTAAAAAGCATGCTCATGGTTGGCTCGTCGATGGAAATGAGCGGAAGGCCTTCCGGTTGCTCGAAATCAGCTACAGTATCACCAATTTCGAAACCTTCGATGCCGGTGAAGGCGCAAATATCCCCGGCCTCTACCTCACTTACCTTTACTTTTCCGAGCCCGTCAAACACATACAGTTCTTTGATTCTCGACTTTTGAATAGAGCCATTGCGTTTTACCACACTTACTGGCATACCTTCTTTAATGGTACCGCGGTAAACGCGCCCGATGGCGATACGGCCAATGAACGATGAATAATCGAGCGACGTAATCTGGATCTGGAGCGTTCCTTCGCGTTTAGGGGCAACCGGAATATTTTCGAGAATCGTGTCGAGCAGATAAGTAATATCGGCGGTTGGAGCCTTGTAGTCAGGGCCCATCCACCCTTGTTTGCTCGATCCATATACCGTTGGGAAATTGAGTTGGTCCTCGGTAGCATCGAGATTAAAGAACAGATCGAACACGTTGTCGTGAACCTCTTCAGGGCGACAGTTAGGCTTATCCACTTTGTTGATTACCAGAATGGCTTTCTTACCTGCCTGGATGGCTTTTTGCGTCACGAAACGGGTTTGAGGCATTGGCCCTTCGAAGGCATCTACCAGCAAAATCACCCCGTCGGCCATATTCAATACACGCTCTACCTCGCCTCCAAAGTCGGCGTGGCCCGGTGTATCGATGATGTTGATTTTGGTTCCTTTGTAGGTTACAGAAACGTTCTTCGCCAGGATGGTGATCCCACGTTCGCGCTCCAGGTCGTTGTTATCAAGGATTAATTCGCCTGTTTCCTGGTTTTCGCGAAAGAGCTTACACGTGTGAAGGATCTTATCAACCAGGGTTGTTTTACCGTGGTCAACGTGGGCAATGATGGCAATGTTTCTGATTTCTGACATGTTTATTTTTTTGAGGCCGCAAAAGTACGAATAATTGGGCAGTTAAGCAAGTTTATCTGTTTCAAAATCAATTTGTTTATCTTCGGAAACCAATTTGTTTACGAACAGCCGATTTCCACCAGCCTCGCAAACCGGCAGATAAACGTCAACGACAACGAAAATTAACAAAAGCCAGCTAACCGTTGAATCGAAATGGTTCAGAACTCGTCCGGCTTCCGGATTCCTCTGCACGGTTAAATCGCGTAGCTGCACTGCGCAGATGAGACTGATCGCAAAAACCCCCTCGGCAATTTTAAGCCCCTGCATAGGCCCTGCGCATCAGAAAAGCGAAAATTGTTGTTTATCTTTAGGGAAATTTTCCAAGTCGCATCCGTTATCCTGACTGCATATCCGTTATTTTTACAGTTGCCATGGCTGCCATGCTGGTCGGCTGCATAGATTCCGGCAATGGCGGAAAGACGCTTCCAACGCCCAAAGCAGACAGCCTGCTGTACCTCAACCACGCCGACTCGGCTCGCTATGTCGGCATCAATACCTGCAGGCAATGCCACCCAGCCATTTACAACACCTTTATCGAAACCGGGATGGGAAAATCATTCGATCTGGCTACGCGCACGAAATCAGCCGGCGATTACCATACTTCAGTGGTTTACGATCGCGTGGGTGATTTTCATTACAAAGCCTTTTGGGATCGCGACAGTCTGCGTTTCCTGGAATGCAGGCTTCAGGGCAATGATACGGTGTATAAGCGGCTCGAAACCGTGAATTACATTATCGGCTCCGGCCAGCACACGAATTCTCATATTCAATCGGTAAATGGCTACCTCAACCAAATGCCGATGACTTTTTACACGCAGCAAAGAACCTGGGATTTGCCGCCTGGCTTCGAGAACGGACACAATAGCCGTTTTATGCGCAAAATCGGCCTGGAGTGCATGAGTTGCCACAATTCGTATCCCGACTTTGTACTTGGCTCAGAAAACAAATACAAGGCTGTGGAACGCGGCATCGGCTGCGAACGTTGCCATGGGCCAGGTAGTATTCACGTGCATGAACGGCAAACCCGCGAGCGCATCGACACGTCCAAATACATCGACTATACAATCGTTAACCCCGCCAAGCTCAGCATCGACCGGCAATTTGATATTTGCCAGCGCTGCCACTTGCAGGGTAATACAGTTCTTAAAGAGGGAAAATCATTTTACGACTTCAGACCTGGTATGGTGCTCAGCGACTACATGACGGTATTTCTGCCTAAATATAAAAATGCCGACGATGAATTCATCATGGCTTCGCATGCCGACCGGTTAAAGCAAAGCCCTTGCTTTATCAAATCGCTGGAAGCTGCGAAAAAATCGAACAAGCAATCGTTAAAGCCCTACCAGGATGCGATGACTTGCATTACCTGCCACAACCCGCATGTAAGCGTACGCCAAACGAACAAAAATGTATTTAACGATGCCTGCCTGAAGTGTCATGGCGCGGCGGCACAGGAAATTGCAACGGCAAACCAGGTATTTTGCAGCAAAAAGGGCGTTACGAAAAATTCGGACTGTGTTAGCTGCCACATGCCGAATTCGGGTTCTTCGGACATTCCGCATGTTACTGTACACGACCACTACATCCGCAAACCCGTCAGCGCGAAAGAAAAGCAGGAATTGAAAGTATTTCTGGGGTTATACGCCATCAACGAAAAACACCCCTCGGCACTTACCAAAGCACGAGCCTACTTGAACCAATATGAAAAGTTTGAACGCCAGGATTACTATCTGGATAGCGCCGCATTTTACCTGAAAGATAAAACTACGCAAGACCTACTCATTAATTTCGAAGCGTTGGTACAATTGTCGTTCATGAAAAACGACTTTCAGCGTATTGTGACGTATGCCGACCGGCTTACTGATGCGGAAGCCCTCAACACAAAACTCATTGCAACTTCTTACTCCAACGACCATGCCTGGACAGCCTATCGCATTGGCGAAGCGATGTATAAAACAGGAAACGTTCCGCGCGCCATTTTGTACTTCCGCAAATCGGTGGAGTTGGCTCCTTTTGTTCCCGACTTCCGTAATAAATACGCTTCGGCGCTGGCGTCAAACAAACAACTCGCAGAAGCAGCCACACAATACCAGGAGCTCCTGAAAGAACAACCTAAGCATGTATCGGCGCTCACCAACCTCGGCTACGTGAAACTGGCACAAGGCAATGCCGCAGAGGCGGAACAACTGTATGTCCGCGCCTTGAAACTGGATCCGGATTACGAACCGCTTCTGATGAACCTCGCAGGCCTTTATGCCTACCAAAACAAATTTACAGAGTCAAAGAAATACCTTAACCGCATCATTACCCTTAACCCAAACAACCAGCAGGCCCGACAGATCCTTACCCAGATCCAGGGCATGCATTGATCGTGCTATGCCTGTTATCAAATCCACCTCTTATTCCGTACACATCGGCGAAAAAAGCCTTGATGCTTTGAATGCGTTTCTCAAAAAAAGCGCATACACGGCTTATTTTATTCTTTGCGACGAGCAGACCTTTACGCATTGCCTGCCTACACTGCTGTTCAACTGCCCGATCTTAAATGAAGCCGAGATCATTGAACTGGAAAGTGGCGAACGCCACAAAACCCTCGACACCTGCCTGCAGGTTTGGGGTGCGCTTACCGATGCTGGTGCTGATAAAAAAAGCCTGCTCCTCAATCTTGGTGGTGGTGTGATCAGCGATCTTGGCGGCTTCGTTGCCTCTACGTTTAAGCGCGGCATTGACGTTGTAAATATTCCAACAACCTTACTCGCCATGGTAGATGCAAGCGTGGGTGGCAAAACAGGCGTGGATTTCGAGGGAATTAAAAACCACATCGGCACTACTTACGAACCAAAAGGGGTGTTTGTAAACCCGGTGTTCCTGGAAACATTGCCTGAGCGCCATGTACGAAATGGCTATGCAGAGGTGATCAAGATCGCACTGATTGCCGACGCTATCTTCTGGAACGATATCAAACAATCGGATACGGTAGCGCACTTTTATTCAGAAGAGATCATTACTCATGCCATCGGCTTAAAAAACACCATCGTTAAAAAAGACCTTTACGAAACGGATTTACGTAAGGCGCTTAACTTCGGGCACAGCATTGGACATGCACTGGAGAGTGCCCTTCTGCAACAAGGAAAAGACATACTTCACGGCGAAGCTATTGCTTTTGGCATGATGATCGAAAGCGTGATCGCACACAAGCTGAAACGCATCGGCAAAAAAGACCTTAACGAGATTTGCCACTATATAGAGGGAATTTATCCGAAAATAAACCTGACCGCAGAAACAAAAAAACACTTATTAGAATACCTTTTTCATGATAAAAAAAATGAAGACGGCAAGCTGAATTTTGCTCTGCCCAAAGGCATTGGCGCATACAGCATGGCAAATGGCGTTACAGAAGAACAGATAGAAAACGCGATCGCCATGCTCGCATGAACCGATCTTTAACCATCCAAAACAATGCAGTTACCCAACGCAAGACAATATCTTGCCGGCTACTGCTATTCAGCAATTAACTTAAATACCGTTCTGCGATTTTGTTTATGCTCTGCATCCGAACAATCCACACCATTGGCACAATGGTTAGTGAGAATCGTTTCACCCATCCCTTTTGCAATCAGTCGTTTTTTGTCGATACCTTTTAACTGAATACTTTCCACAACGGCCGCTGCGCGCTTTTGAGACAAGTCGAGATTAAACTCATCGCCGGCTACCGCATCGGTATGCGACTCTACCTGTAACACCAGTCTCGGATTGGCTTTCAGTACTTCGACTGCTTTGTCGATAATGGCTTCTGC
>DAIUED010000067.1:0-12632 GCA_036845295.1 Bacteroidota bacterium | reverse complement strand
ATTTGCTGAGGCGATAGTTTTTGCAGTAGCTTGAGTTGTTGTGTTTGTTTGAGGGCCATTGATGTGGCAACAAATATACAAAAACCGCTGTACAATTAACAGTGGCTTAGTTTTTGTGAGGTCGCCTGCTTTTCCAAAAAAACAAACAACCGGGGTAAGATCAGCCTCCTAATAATTATAATAAGGCGAAATCAGCGCATAGACCACAACGCCCGTTATGGTTACATATAACCAGATAGGGTAGCTGAAGCGTGTGAGTTTACGGTGCTTGGTGCGGTCGTCTTTAAGACCGTAGTAGAACGACAGCAAAACCAGGGGCAGGACGATCACTGCCAGGAAAATGTGGCTAAGCAAGATCACAAGGTACACCGGCCGAATGCCAGACACGGCTGCCCGCTCGGCGTCGTCGAGGTAACGCGAGTGATCGGTATCACCAAAAATAGTATCCGGAATAAAATAGTGGGCCGTTACATAGCAAATAATAAACAAGGCTGATAGGAAAAACGCCGTTAAGTTCAATTGTTTGTGCAAGCGGATGTTTTTTTGTTTAATGGCCCAAAGCGACAGCACGAGCAAAACGCTGCATGTACCATTGAGGATAGCGTTAACCAAAGGCAGCTTATAAATAAAAGCCGGAAATTGCTCCGGAACCGGAATGATTTTCTGATTCAGAATAATCACGACGATACAGATTAGAATGCTAACGAATAAAACGATTTTGAAAACAGTTCTGTCGTTTTGTTTATTGAGGAGAGTTTGTGTTCCCATGGATGTTCTGGATGCTAGATAACCGAAAAGGTTCCTTTAAACTTTGTAAAAGTAGTGTTTTCCCAATAAAGCCGGGCCTCGGCCATATATTTATTTTCGTTTTTGCGGTAACTGACCTCTACCTCTACGTGCGGATGGTTTCCGGGAACGATCATGCTCATGAATTTGATGTTATCGCCCGCCACCAATTGCAGATTCTCCTTTACCTGTTCCTGCAACAGCTCTTTCACCAATTGGGTTTGGAATACTCCCGGAACAACCGGCATTTGTTCGAAGTGTCCTTTAAACACAGGATGTGCGGCATTGAGCTGCACTTTTGCCAAAAAGGCATCGCTACCGGTAGCGGTTTGTGATTGAAGTGTATAAAAATCGTTGAGCAAAAAAGTGTTAGTCATGGCTTGGAGGAATAAGTTCGAGGTCGAAATAAAATTTAACGAGGCCGTATTGTTTGGCTTTGATTTTTGTATAGCGCTCTGTGTGTTTATCATAGCTGTACTCTATCCGTGATTCCAGTTTATGGTTGTGAAATGTTTCCTGCAGTGATAATGCCCTCGAGGCTGTATCAGCTACGCTGAGGTAACGCTTATCCGGATCGCTTCTAAGCGCAAAAATCTGTCTGTCTTTTTGAGCGCATTTACCGGCTTCGCGCCAATAGGCATCCAGCAAAAGCATGTGGTTGAAATTGCGCTTCAATGCATCTATCATTACCGGTTTATTGAGCGGATCGAATACATAAACCGTATTGATGGTCCCATTCCGCGCTTCAAAATCGAACATCTTGAGGCCCAGTTCTGTCACAAATACCAGGCGCTTGGTAAGAGAGTCTGTTTCCTTGACAAGGAGTAAACCGCTCAGGTGATTTTTAAGGACATCGATGCTGGCTTTGTATTTTACCAGGCCTGATGCGGGAATAACAGGTGCCACGTCTTGCGTGGTGATGATGATTTTGTCGCAGAATAAGCGCTTGTATTTGGAAATGGCGCAGCCAGATAGCAGTAAAAAACTACTTAATACTAAACTGGTTATCCGCAATTGGCGCATTGAGTTTTTTGTTGGTGAACTCGAGTAGGGTAACGTCTTCGCTCGCTTCCACCATTTCCATTTTGGCCACCGAAGTTACGCTTTTATCAAAATACAGGTTTATTTTTTTAAAAGTATCTTTCATGTTCTTATCCTGCGGGATCAGTTCCAGCTTATAAAACTTGTCGTTCTCGAAATAGTTGGTTTTGAATTTGTGCGACCTGAAAATGGTGCCTTGCACACTAGATACCATAATATCATTGATTTCGCGAAACACTTTGTTGCTGTTCATGTCGTACTTGCTCGTTTTCTTCTCGTCTTTGATCATTACTTTTTCTTTGTTGATCACGATGAGGTATTTGCTTGGCGTACTGTATTCCCAACGCAAAAGATTGTCTTTTTTAAAGGCGAAATGTCCTTTGCTGGTAATTTTCTCCGATAGCATAGCAAGGTCTTTCTCCTGAACAAAATCTGACTCAATTGAATTCGTCGCTTTGCTCATGTTTTCAATTTTGGCCTTGAGTGCCGTGGTATCCTTCACGGGTCTGAACGCCTGCGAAAACGCAGCCAATGGAAAGGATAAAAACAGAATGAATTTATACATGTTCAAATGTACGTATTTTGGAAGCGCTGGCCGACAAGGCTTTGTTAAGAAAATTTAATCGGAAATATTCCACTTTTTTTTCCAGGCCTCCATAAATGGCGGCATTGTGATGTGAAGCTCTTTGCTAACCGGTTCCATAAATACCTGGGTACTGCGGCCGGTGCAAACCACGTGGCCATGGCGGGCACTGCGGATGGTATAGTCAAAAATAAGTTTGGCGGCCGGCGAATCTACAAATGTTGTTTCTATCACGGCTTCATCACCGTATTCCAAAACCCGTTTAAAATTAACATGTAGGTCAATGAGCGGCACCGCCAGGCCGTGCTCGTATATGTCGAGGTAGCCGAGACCATAAGCCTTGCCAAAGGCCTCGCGCCCATCTTCAAAATACCTCACATAGTTGCCGTGCCAAACCACACGCAACGAATCCACTTCGCTGAATTTAACTATTTGCTTAACCGTGTGTGTTAACATGTGGCAAAAATACTATTTATATCCGCGAAAACTTGTTTTTAGGATTTCTGGATTAGCCGTCTTTACATATTTTTTTGATTCTTTCTTCTACCTGTTTTTTTGTATTTTTTATTGCTTTTATATTACGAAAACATTAACTTTGTTATTATTCACTTAATTCTAACACTTCAAACATGAAAAAAATTTACTTGCTAATTGGTGCCGTTGCCATTTCCACGGCTGCTTTAGCTCAAAACGAACTGTCAAAGGTTAAAAAAGGAACTGCCCTGGAAGGGGTAAAGGTTACTAAAGTATTCAACCCGCAAGCTAAAGCTGCTGCTCCTGCCGCTGGTGATACTGTGGGTCGTTTATTTGAGTTCCTTCCTCAATTTGTAGCTGGCCACGAATCTCTTAACGGAAGTGCTGCCGGTGGTAACGTTTTCGGAAAAAACGGTGACTCACTGAATGCATGTGCGCAGTACTACAAAAACATCAACAACACCGGTATCGTGATTTCTAAAATCGCATTAATGATCGGTGATGCTGTTCAAACCAGCACAGCTGCCAGCTCTTACGTACGCGTAACGCTTTACTCTGGTGCTGCAAACAAGGCTTACCATATCGTCAACAACGCTCTGGAAAGCTCTCCAACAGCTAATGGCCCTAACGCTGCCCTGGCTACAGCTACCCTGAACATGTCAACTGTTATGTCTAACTCGACTGCCGCTTTCGAAGTTGTGACCCTGGCTAGCCCGGTTACTACTGCCGGCGATATCTGCATTGGCCTGGATGCCCGCTTTTTAGCAAGCGGCGACACCATCGGATTTGTATCTGATCAAACTGGTGACGGACAAGGTTTAGGATATACCTTAACACGTTATGCGCCTCCGGGATCAACCAACAACTACGTGTGGTTAGTTGCTGCTGAAGTTTGGAACAACCTCGACGCTAACGTTGCTGCATTTGCTATTCTGGACGTGGGTACAGCTGTTAAAGAATATGTTAACGGTATGAAATTATCTGACATTTTCCCTAACCCTGCTACTACAAATGCAACCATTAACTACACCTTGGAAAACGATTCTAAAAACGTTTCTTTGGTTGTATTCGACGTAACTGGCAAGCGTGTGATCAACGAGAACTTCGACTCTCAAGCCGCTGGTACTCACTCGATCTCAGTTAATACCTCTGAACTCGCTGCAGGAACTTACTACTACCAATTACATGCTAATGGCTCATTCTTAACTAAAGAATTTGTTGTTACCAAATAAACCGGTTTTAACATTCTACAAAGCCCGTCCTGATATTAAGGACGGGCTTTCTTTTTTACCTGATTTGTTTGGTATTATCATTTGTTTTTCTTCGTTCAAATCACTAGTTTTGTTTATCATTTATAAAAATGTTACTATGAAAAAAATCTATCTTTCTATTGCCGCTTTAGCTATAGCGGTTGGCGCAGCTGCTCAAAGTGGCCTTATGTCGCAAACAGATTTCGATAAAATGCCGGCAAAATTCATCAAGAGCAAGCAAACTCAGCGGGTAGCCGGAGGTGTTGTAGCCGGACGTTTCGACCCAGGTTACGCGCTTTGCCTAGCCAATGGCGTAACAGACTCTGAAATCGGCGGTGGATCCGGCGGTTCAAAAGTAGGATTGTATGTAACCGGTGTGTATTGCGACTCTACAACCAAATCCTCGTTTACATCCGATGCCTTCATCACAACTCATAAATTTGGGATGAACTTCGATCCAAAAAGCGTTATCTGGGATAACTTTACACCGTTGCTCAGCAAAAACGATTCTTATACACTCGACACTGTTTGGATCGGTGGATTCTATCAAAAGAAAACCAGCCACGTTGATACCCTGTTGGTGGAAATCGTTTGGGGTGATACCTCTACGACCTCTGTTTACAGCCGTTACAGCCTCCTGTCTCCATACGACTACTACGGATGGTTTGCCGGCCCTAAATTTACCACAGCTGCCAATCAGCAAGGCAACAAAATGTTCTTGACAGCTCCGGCATCCAACAAAATTGTAATCAAACATCCACTGGTTGATGCCGATTCAGCAACTTTCAATACCAAAGGGTATCTGCCGATCGTTGTTAACGGAACATCCGGCCAACTGATCCCAGCTGATAACATTGTTTCTTGTGTAGCCACATTTATTCCCGGTAATCCGTCTGTGCCGGTAGGTGCAGTTTCCTGGAATCCGGGCTCAGGGCCATCGCCACAAACGGTAAACGGTATGGTTGCAAGGATCTACAGCCAAAACTCGCCTGCCACTCCATCTGCTGGCGCTGATTATTTCGATGATTTCCAAAAAGGTAAAAACCACGCAGTATATGCTTTCAAAAGGGAGCGCTATACGCTTGCTGGAGCGTTTCCTGGACTACGCTCAAGGATTGCATCAGCATTCATGATCGACTTCTCCATTCATGCTACTTCTTCTGTAGGCGTGAAAGAATTGGAAGCTAAAGGTTTCTCTTTGGGCCAAAACACTCCAAATCCATTCAACGGCCAATCTACTGTTACTTACACTATCGACAAAGAAGCTACTTCTGCCGTATTTACAGTAACTGACGTGATGGGCCGTGTTATCTCTACCGAGAAAGCTGACGCCTCTAAAGGAACTCACACAATTACTTTAGGTAACCATTCAGCCGGTGTGTACTACTACTCTTTAAACGTAGATGGTAAAGTAACCACCAAAAAAATGATCGCTCAATAAGCATCTAATCTGATTATTCATGAACCGCTACCTTGCCAGGTAGCGGTTTTTTTATGGCCTGCCTAAAAATTTCTTTAAAAAAAATATTCTCACCTAACCGTGAGATTTTGTATATAATCGAGCTTCTTAATCCGACGGGTTTTAAAATGATGGCAAAGATGAAAGAAGGGTAAACTGCCTGATTCTTAAACGGTTGAATGTTTTTGTTGAATTAGTATATATTTGTTTTTATTCACCAACTTAAAAGGCAAATCATCATGAAAAAGGCTTATTTCTTAATGGCAAGTATCTTGTTAGCTGCTGGTTCCTTAGTGAGCCAGAGCAGTGTTCAATCCGAACCCGCTTCGGTCAATAAAATGCCGGCCAGGCTCATACCAACAAAACAAACACAAAAAATAACCGGAGGAGTTATTTCGGGTCGCTTTGATCCGGGCTATGCATTGTGCCTGGCCAATGGCGTAACAGACTCTGAAATCGGCGGAGGAACCAATGGCTCAAAAGTAGGAATGTATGTGGTAGGTACATATTGCGATTCTACAACAAAAGCCTCGTTTCCGTCCTTTACAGAATATAACTCTACTCACAAATTCGGAATGAATTTCGATCCAAAAAGCGTTATCTGGGATAACTTTACACCGTTGCTCAGCAAAAACGATTCTTATACACTCGACACTGTTTGGATCGGTGGATTCTATCAAAAGAAAACCAGCCACGTTGATACCCTGTTGGTGGAAATCGTTTGGGGTGATACCTCTACGACCTCTGTTTACAGCCGTTACAGCCTCCTGTCTCCATACGACTACTACGGATGGTTTGCCGGCCCTAAATTTACCACAGCTGCCAATCAGCAAGGCAACAAAATGTTCTTGACAGCTCCGGCATCCAACAAAATTGTAATCAAACATCCACTGGTTGATGCCGATTCAGCAACTTTCAATACCAAAGGGTATCTGCCGATCGTTGTTAACGGAACATCCGGCCAACTGATCCCAGCTGATAACATTGTTTCTTGTGTAGCCACATTTATTCCCGGTAATCCGTCTGTGCCGGTAGGTGCAGTTTCCTGGAATCCGGGCTCAGGGCCATCGCCACAAACGGTAAACGGTATGGTTGCAAGGATCTACAGCCAAAACTCGCCTGCCACTCCATCTGCTGGCGCTGATTATTTCGATGATTTCCAAAAAGGTAAAAACCATTCGGTATTTGCCTTCAAAAGGGAGCGCTATACGCTCGCAGGAGCATTTCCTGGACTACGCTCAAGGATTGCATCAGCATTCATGATCGACTTCTCTATCCACGCGACTTCTTCTGTAGGTGTGAAAGAACTGGAAGCTAAAGGTTTCTCTTTGGGTCAAAACGCTCCAAATCCATTCAACGGCCAATCTACTGTTGCTTACACCATCGACAAAGAAGCTACTTCTGCCGTATTTACTGTAACTGATGTAATGGGTCGTATCATTGCTAATCAAAAAGCAGATGCGTCTAAAGGCACTCACACCATTACCCTGGCCAACTACCCTGCCGGTGTTTACTACTACTCGTTAAATGTTGATGGTAAGGTAACGACTAAAAAAATGATCGCTCAATAAGCGGCCCTTTCCAACGATTCAGAAAGCCCTCACATTGGTGAGGGCTTTTTTATTACGCACCGTTACGCGGCGTTTGTTGAGCTATCAGGCTGCGGAGTTACCGGCAGGAACCTGCACGAGCGCAGTGATTTTCTCGAGCACCTGGATGGCCTCGTCCACACTTTTCACCTGCTCGATCGTGAGCCAGAGCTTGCTGTTTTGCTCTTTGAGGGCTGTTTGTTTTGGTGTTTTCTGCGCATACAACAGCACCGCTTTAAACATCGGCGAGTTGTAATAGTCGCTATCCTGCTTGCTCAGGAAATAGGAAAGCATTTTGCCGTTCTTGAGGGTAATTTTTTCGAAGCCCAGTTTCATCGCTTTCCAGCGCATGCGCACCACATTGATCAACTCCACGGCCTCAACCGGCAGCGGGCCAAAACGGTCGCGCAACCTGGCCTCAAACAAAATAAGCTCTTCCGGCTTGGCAATATTGTCGAGTTCGCGGTACAACAGCAGACGCTCGGTAAGGTTGTTCACATAGCTTTCCGGAATAAGAAGTTGCAGATCGGTATCCACAGTCGTTTCCTTCACAAACTGTCTTGAGAACACCGATTTATCGCTTTCAGTAGAGGCATCTTCGTCCACCGTTTGCCTATACCAGTCTTCCTGTTTCAATTCTTCAATGGCTTCGTTCAGGATCTTCATGTACGTATCGAAGCCCATATCGTTGATAAAGCCGCTCTGCTCGCCTCCCAGCAAGTTTCCGGCGCCGCGGATGTCGAGGTCGCGCATGGCGATCTGAAAACCACTTCCCAGGTCACTGAACTCAACGATCGCGCGCAGGCGCTTTCGCGCTTCGGTTGTAAGATTAATGAATGGTGGTGTGAGCAGGTAGCAAAACGCTTTTTTGTTGCTACGCCCTACCCTGCCCCGCATTTGGTGCAAATCGCTTAGCCCGAAGTTCTGCGAATCGTTGATGATGATGGTGTTAGCATTGCTGATGTCAAGCCCCGACTCAATGATGGTGGTGGCTACCAGTATATCGTATTCCCCTTCAATAAAGCCCAGCATGATCTCTTCGAGCTTATCGCCTTCCATTTGCCCGTGGCCCACCGCAATGCGAGCTTCTGGCACCAGGCGCTGCAAGATACCAGCTACTTCCTGGATACTTTGCACCTTATTGTGTACAAAATAAACCTGACCACCGCGGCCAAGTTCGTATGCCACAGCATCACGAATGGCTTCCTCGCTAAACGATATTAGCTCTGTTTGTACCGGATAACGGTTGGGCGGCGGTGTGCTGATTACCGAAAGGTCACGCGCGCCCATGAGGCTAAACTGCAAGGTGCGTGGTATCGGTGTAGCCGTGAGTGTGAGTGTATCTACCGTTGTTTTAAACGTTTTCAGTTTATCCTTTACCCCTACGCCAAATTTCTGCTCCTCGTCGATGATGAGAAGCCCCAGGTTTTTGAACTTCATGTCCTTGCTCACCAACTTGTGCGTACCAATCAGGATGTCGATCTTGCCTTCGGCAATGCCATTCATCACCTCTTTGGTTTCCTTGGTTGTTTTGAAGCGGTTGATGAAACTCACCGTACAGGGAAGGTCTTTGAGGCGCTCTTTGAACGTCTTGTAATGCTGGTATGCCAAAATGGTGGTTGGTACCAACACAGCCACCTGGCGGCTATCGCACACCGCTTTAAACGCCGCCCTGATGGCAATTTCCGTTTTACCAAAACCAACGTCGCCACACACCAGCCGGTCCATGGGGTAAGGCTTCTCCATGTCGCGTTTCACATCCGCTGTTACTTTGATCTGGTCTGGCGTGTCTTCATAAATAAACGAGGCTTCCAGTTCGTGTTGCAGGTAATTATCTGCCGGAAAACGGTGTCCTGGCTGCGATTTGCGCTTGGCATAGAGCTTTATCAGGTCATACGCCACCTCTTTTACATTTCGCTTGGTCTTCTGCTTCAGCGTATTCCAGGTGGTTGAACCTATTTTGTCGATGCGAGGCACATTACCTTCCTTGCCTGTGTATTTGCTGATACGGTGAAGACTATGGATGCTGACGTATAAAAAGTCATTGTCCTTGTAAACCAGTTTCACGGCTTCTTGTTCCTTCCCGTTGACGTTCAGCTTTACCAGTCCACCAAAACGGCCAATGCCGTGATCGATGTGCGTCACATAATCGCCAGGATTGAGCGACAGGATCTCTTTCAGTGTGAGCGACTCGGCTGTTTTATACCGCGTTTCGCGAAGGTGAAAACGGTGATAGCGTTCAAAGATCTGGTGATCGGTGTAACAGGCTATTTTAAGATCATGATCGATAAAACCCTCGTGGATATTGAGGCTCACATGCTCAATGAGGCTATCGGCAGTGCGGTGTTCTTTTGCCAGAAGGTCGTTGAAGATGGTCTGGAGTCGCTCGGCCTGTTTGGCGTTATCGGTGGTGAGGTAATTTTTATAGCCCTTCGCCTTGTTTGCTTTCAGGTCGTTGATGAGCATTTCGAAGTTCTTGTTGAACTGCGGTTGTACGCTCTGGTTGAAGTTGACGGTTTGTGAGGCCAGGTGGGCATTGAGCCCAAATTCCATGAGCCGGAAAGGCTTGATGGCTTCCAGGAAATCGGCCGGGCGCAAATATAACTCTGCCGGAGGCAGGTGTTTCACTTCGCCACTCAATGTCTCGTATGAGCGCTCCGTTTTTTCGAACATTTTTCCGATAAGTTCCTGTGTGTACACCAGGTCGTCGAAGCAAAGCACAGTGTCGGCTGCCAGGTACTCAAACACAGGTTGTCGCACCTCCATCACCTGTTCTGACCGGATATCGGGAATAATGGTGATAAAATCGTAATGGTGATTGGAAAGCTGCGAAGCCGGGTCGAAGGTTTTAATGGCTTCGACATCGTTGCCAAAAAGCTCGATGCGGTATGGCAATTCGTGCGCAAAGGAATACACATCTACAATGCCTCCGCGAATGGCATATTGCCCCGGTTCCACTACAAAATCGCACAATTCGAAGTCGTAACTTTCGAGGAACTCACGGATGAAATCAATACTCAGTTTCTCTCCTTTTTTAATGAGGAGCGTGTTCTTGTTGAGGCTGGTGCGCGAGGCCACTTTTTCGGCCAGGGCCGCAGCATACGTCACCACTACTCCCGAGTAATTCTCGCGTCCCAGGCTGCTGAGGCTCTCTGCGCGTTCCTGCACCGATGCATTGCTGGTTTTTTCTTCCTTGTAGGGCAGTTTATAGCTCTCCGGAAAATACAGCACATGCTTTTCGGGAAGCAGCGCCTGCAAATCGTTGAGCAAGTAGGCCGCTTTCTCCTTATCGTTGCACACGATGAAGAAATTGGAAGAGGTGTTTTGGAACAGGTCGTTGAGGATAAAGGCAAAGGAAGAACCGCGTAAACCCGAAAAAAACACGTTGGTGTCGAGGTTTACGTTCTTTTGCTTCAGCTCACTCCAAAATTTGCCGGTCCACCACATGAGAGGCGCAAAGATAGGGTAATTTTCATGATTTCGCGCGGCCCGCCGGTGGCTTTATGCAATTTGCTACAAATTATAGTAGCCGGCAATTCCAAACAAAAAACCCCGCCGGAAAGGCAGGGTTCTTTGTAAGTGTTTAAAACAACGTTCTTATGGGTTTGGTGTAAAGCCACCGTAAGTGATAGGGTTGTTGTTTTTGTTAGCAGTAGAATATACGCCACCAACAGTGATCATGGAAGCGCTGTAAACGCCTGGTTTGCCCGGACGAACACCACCACCGAATAAAATGGTATCGGCTGTTGTTGCAAAATCCACTACAGAGATTTCAGCAGATTTAGCAAAACCTGTTACGTTTTGGTTTGGAGTAGTGATCACAAAAGAATAACGCCCGGTTGCATCAGTTGTTCCGGTATATACTTTTTTGGTAAGCGTCATTGGGTCTTTGTCGTACTCCAGGTAAATGGTTTGGTTTGGAAGTGGTGTTAAAGACGTACCTAAAGCAGCTGTGGTGTTAGCTGATGTCGTGAAACGTGGCCTGTTGATGTACAGGATACCAGATACAGTAGCTGTACCTACACCTTGGTTAGATGGCGTTACAAGCGGCGTACCAACGTAGTTGTTATTTTGCGTAACGTTTACGCCTTTGTACAATACAGGTGTGTAAACAGTTGTTGGGTAATCGTACAGAATCGCTGAAGCAGCTGTATCGTTTTTCGCAGAGAAGCCTTTGAAAGTAATTTCTGAGTTTACGCCTGTACCGTTTGTTTTCACGCTGATAGAATATCTACCCATTGCGTTAGTAGTACCAGAATACACTTCAGAACCTACAGCTGAGGAACCAGGATATAAGCCTCCGGTACCATTGTTTTTGATTTTAACGGTTACAACAGCGCCTGCCATTGGTGTAGTGTTGCCACCTACGGTTTTAGTAGCAGTACCTTCTACTACAGTAGTACCGGTCATGTCGCTTGCCGAGAAATTGTTATCTTCTTTTTTCTTGCAGGAGAACAATGCTGCTGCTAATCCGATCAATAAAAATGTATTTTTCATGGTTTTGTTATTTTATTAAGTTATCGTTAAGGGTTTTTTGTTTAGAAATGGAATAAGAGAGAAAGAGAGGCTGTGCTTCCGCCGATGCCAGCTTTGTTGAATGTTGAGTTGATACCGTTGTCAACACCAAAACCACGGGAAGTATTTGGTGAACGTGTATCGATCTCTTCCTGGATAACGGTTGGGCCATTTTGACCTACCAGGTAAGTTTCCTGTGTTCTGGTCAGGCTTTTTGAACGGGCAAATGAATAGCCAAAACCGTATTCGGCAGCGATAGAAATTTTAGCAAATACGAAATACTCGATGCCAACAAATGCGCGGGCACCAATACCCCATTGCGCGTCGATTTTTTCGTCGAGAATGCGGGTTGCAGTACCAGTTGGGTTTTGAGTAGTTGTTGCACCAGTTCCAAAGTTATTGGTAAATACGGTAGAATATTGGTCTGAGAATGTATTGCCGTATGTGCGTTTGTCTTTTTGTGCAGCCCTCGAAACACCGATCTCAGCACCATAAACGCCTACCAGACGGCCATAACCTCTTCTTTTTTCGATACCAACAGCCAATACCAGGTTGTTTTGTACAAAGCTGCGACGGTCTTCCACGTTCAGGATGCTGGCCGCACGGATATCTTCCGGCGTTCCGCTTAAAGATGCGTCATACACTGCTTTCGAATCCTGTACGAGGTTGGTTTGGGTTGTTCCCAGGGAGTTGAATCCAAAACGGGCGCGAACAGCGGTTCTTGGATCCAGGAAGTATTTGCCTACGATTTGCTGACCAGCATTTTGTGTAAACTGCGAGGTTGTACCAGCCGTAGCGCCAAGGTTGCCCTGTGCACCAACTTTTACCGATTGCACCAGGAAATCAATCACCGGAACGGCGTTGAAACCCAAAGCAATGTCTCCCGCTTTCGGAAGCACTTCCTGCCCTTTGCGGTTTTTTACTAAGGTAGGGTC
>DAIUED010000066.1:0-13176 GCA_036845295.1 Bacteroidota bacterium | reverse complement strand
GAATGATGGCCTGGGATAAATCAACGAACCCATGGAACATGGCTGCATCGTGGGATAAAGGCGGTGATCCTTGGAGAATGATGGCCTGGGACAAAACGTCTGCACCCTGGAAACAATATGACCTTCACTCCTGGTCGAAGGAGGTTGATGCTACTATGGATTTTCAGCCTGTATGGAACTGGGAAATAGAAACGGAAATTCCACTGAAAGATTGGCCGGCCGATGAGGACGCCAAGCGATTGGCCTGGGCCAAACTGTGGGCCAAGATGGGAGCCACACATCATTACATCAGTCCGGAAAAAATGCTCGGTCAGAGCGATGATCTTAAGTCGCAGCAATTGTCGGGCAGTTATCAATGGTATTCATCCTATTCGCCGGTAGCTCACGAAAAAGTACCTGCCGAATCCTGGAAATGGACAGTGGGCATCCAGACCGCGGATGACAAGAATCAGGGTACGGAGCCTTGGCATATACTCTGGAAAAAAATGACATCCAGTCACCGCTACTTAAGCACCCCTGTTTTTAGGGAAGAAGCCATCGACGAAGATCGTATAAAACTCATCGTAACCTGGCAATCTTCTATGACCAAAAAAAATGAAAGCGACCTTTATCAGTCGGCGAAGTGCTATATAGCATGGGACAAAAACGTTGGTAACTGGTAAGCAACATGGCTTGAGACCCTCAACAGACAAAAAGCTCCTGCCCCGGCAGGAGCTTTTTGTTTTACAGGTTTTTCCGGCACGGGAAAATTACCCTGGTCTTCACGTAATTTTACCCTTTTATTTCAGGTAAAAGTTCGGCATCTTTGAAAGGTTCCCCATTCAGTTTGTATCATTCAAAACAACACGCTTATGAAGATCATCGACATCCACAGCCACTTCTTCAACCTCAAATACCTGCCCGTTGCAGGCATCATTGTGCGCTATAGCCAGGGCAAAGTACCTCACCGCATAGCCAACGGTATCGAATGGCTTTTACTGAGATACACCCGTTCCGATTTCGAAACCGCCGAAGCTCAGGAGTCGGTTTCCAAACGGTTTGCAGAGCCCAAAGCATTCAGGCTTTTACAGCACGGGCAAGTAGAAACGGAAATGGATCACATTTTCGATTTATCGTCGGCACAAACGGCCACAGCTATTTCTCAGTTGGCCACACCTGCCGACTTGCTGGAGAGCAACCCGCTTACACAAGCGCTGGAAGCGTTCGAAAAAGAGTTTGGTGGCATTCAAACACCGGTTCCGAAAGCCTTTTCCGGAGAAACCGCACGGATGTTCTCGCTCTTCGACCGTTTGAAACGCATGCTCGAATGGCTCATGGAAAAAGCAGAAGCCATGAAGCATTACCTGAAATGGTTTTTGTTTATGACCAACAGCGAAGATGCTATGTACCGCCATCTTCGTGATCGCGACGCTAACCCAGGTATTCCGGATGCGAAAGTCGAACATTTTCTTCACTTGCTGATGGATGTAGATGCTTTTTTTAACGAGCCGGTGGGCGGCAATCGTTACACGTCATATTTTGATTTTGCAACGGAACAGATTCCCAACATGCAAAAACTCAATCAGCGTTATAGCGGGACTATCACCGGCTTTGTGGCATTTAACCCTGCACGCGAAAATTGCATGGAAATTATAGAGGAAGCCGTTTTGAGAAAAGGATTTAAGGGTGTGAAGTTTTATCCGCCACTCGGATACCGCGCAGACAGTGACCCTAGTTATGCAGAGCGCATCGACCGATTGCTTGCTTTTTGCAATGAACGCCGCGTACCGCTGTTTACGCATTGCAACAACCAGGGTTTTGAAGCCCATCCGGGCGACGGGCATTCCGGTTACAATTCTAACCCTGTATTCTGGGAGGAAGCACTTCAAAAACACAATCAACTGATTTTATGCCTGGCGCACGGTGGTGGCGTGGAAGGATGGTTTACAGCTAACAGAGCAACCGACAGGACCGACCCGGCTGATATCCTTGCTGCGGAAATCTGCGATAAATCCGAAGATCAGGAAGCCGATTGGAACTGTTCTTATGCGGCCATGGTATATAAATTATGCGTAAAGTATGATCATGTGTATTGCGATGCAGCCTATCTTGACGAGATGGTGAACAGCGATGGCACGTTTAACGAACAGGCGAGGGCCAACTTTAAGCAACGGTTGCTGGGGCTGTTTGCCGATCAGCCGCGCTTCAGCAAAAAGATCATGTATGGGAGCGATTGGCACATGCTCTTCCAGGAGGCCAAGAACCAGGTCTATCTGTCAAACTACATCACCTTTTTCGGCGACGCGGAGTTCGATCCGTACCGCAGCGATTTCTTTTACGAAAATGCCCGTCGCTTCCTGAACCTGTAATGCACATCTCATGAAATCAACCTGTCTTTTTTCGTTGCTGGTACTGCTGTTCCTGATATCCAGTGCTTCGGCACAGCAACGCTGCAAACTCCTGGCCGAAAACGAATTCGAAGGGATACTTTCCGATGAGCAAACCAGGCAAATAAACGTGTTAGTGATTCATGGAACCGGCGTGAAGCCGGACAGCTACGCCGATAACATGACCTCGTATTGCTTTCGGGAAGCAGGTGCTTGTAAAGTCGATACGCAGAACCTGTACGCTTCCCAGGACGGGCTTATCACGGTTAAAAAAGTCACCGGACAGATAGGCAAAGACCGCACACTGGCTTTTTACGTGCTGCATTGGTCCAACTACACGGCCGCGGCCAAAGAAATGGTGCATGCTACCGAGCGCGACCGGAATGTGAACCGTGGACTGATCTCGAAGTTTCTTAAAAATAAAGTACTGATCAAAGAGTTTTATGATTTTGTGGTGTTTTCCAATACGGCGTTCAAGGCGCAGATCGCCATGGCGCTCGACCGGGCAATGGACGATGTGCTGAAGGAGTCGGCCGGAAAAACGACTGCGCTCAACCTGGTGAGCGGGAGCCTTGGCAGTTCCATCTTTATCGAGTATGTCAACAGGCTCCAATATGAGCAGGCTTCACAAGAGCCGGCTTTGTCGAAAGAGGCAAAGGAAAACATAGGCCGGAAAATAGATTACATCACAGGCAACACCTGCCGGTTTTTTATGCTCACTAACCAGGTGAATTTTCTTGAGTCCATCATTGCGCAAAAGGAGCAGATGCTGCTCATGGCCAATAAAAAGAATACCATGCAGATAGTGGCTTTCAGGCACACCAACGACGCGCTTTCGTTTTACCTGCCGCAAAACACGGCTAGTCTTTTCGTGGATTTTATGCCGGTGAAGGTCACCAACGTGCGTTACAAGAACATGTTGAGGGGGAACTTCCTGATGCAAGCCCACACACGCCCGATGGATCTCCGGAAAATCCACAAGGCTTTACTCTTTGGCTCCGCTTACAAAAAGGTAAAAATCAAACCCTGACCTAAAGCCTTAGCCGTATCGGTTTACTTCGACTGAGCGGAATGGTAGCTTTGCTATCGGGTGTGCTTGCAACTGCCTCTCCATTGTAGTAGAGCGTCAGGCGCCGGATGCGAAAGATATTCGTGAAGAGTTGCGATTGGCGCCTACGCATTACCAGGCTCACGGAATCCACGTTTTCTTTTTTCCAGCATTCGGCAATCTCTCCCATAGCGCCTCCGAGATTAACGGCGTAGAAATAGGTGTCTTTCTGATAGAATGCAAACTTCATGGGACCCACTTTCGTAGTGATCTTTACTTCGGTGTGCTTGCCTTGCTTATTTACAAATTGCAGGTAGAGGTCGTTCTTGGTTCTCGCAGTCATTCGTTTTCCGGCGTCGATGCGGATCACGTAGGTCGGCTCGCCATGTTCGCCGATATCCAGGTTAAACGCGTTGCTGTTGAATGTCCGGTCGGTGCCAGCCGCTTTTTCGATGAAGGTAAACCCGTAGCGTTTGGCGACCGTAAAAGCCGAGTCGATAAGCATTTTCCGGTTCTTCAAGGAAACAAAGTCTAAGGCTTCTTCCACGCTGTGCTGTCCAAAGCCAGCATATTTGCCAATGCCGTCGCCAACAGAGCGATAGTAAGTGGAGGCTAGTTTCACAAGGTCGAAAGGAACAATAGCCATTGAATCGAGCCCATAGGTTTTCTTGTACACCTGGCTGAAGTATTGGCCCACCGTACCACCAAGCATTCCTTCCAGTGCCTGGAGATTTTCGCGGCGTTCCGCACGGTTTTTAGGTTGCGTGCGTACCCCAAAGAATTCTTTCCAGTAATATTCCGATTTGAATTCGCGCTCCGAGAGGCAGTAGTTTTTAGCATATACCGAGAACAGGTAGGCGTCAGCAGCTTTTTCAAGTTCCGAGTGCAAATCGCGGCCGCCCTCATAAGCTACATAATAGCCGGCTTCCGGTTTTACATAAATGCCGTGCGAGCCGAAATCGCCGGCAATGTGCGTCATCCATCCGCCCACAAACGCTGTAAATTTATCGTCGTTGCGCAGGTAAGATTCGGCTATCAGGTTGTTCAGCAGTGTACCTACGGCATGGTAATGTGCGAGGTCGGCCAGCTGCATTGAGTTCTTGATCTGGCGTTTCCATTTTGCCCGAAATGTGCGGCTGAGATCGGGGTTGTAGCCCAGGTCTGGACCCACAGCTCCCCACGCGGCAATTTCCGGATGGGCCAGCATGGCATTCTTAAACCGGTTGCCGTCGGGCAGCGAGGCCACGATCTGGTCTTTGAGGATCACGTGACCGATGGGCCGGAAAGCCTTTAGTCCCATAAAGCCTCCCAGAAACGCGATCAGTAGTAGGTAGCGGATAGGCGTCATATTCATAGTTTGAAGCTAAATTAGGGCAATTATGCGGCTTTTGAAAGGGGAAAAGTACCCCCTTGTGGTTTTGTCTTTTCACTGAAAGGGGTTTATTGTGTACATTTAGTGTTTAAGGGTTTTTGATTACCCAAAACCTGTAAGCATCGCCATATGAAAGAGCGCACGTTTCTCCGGACCGTTTTTCCCTTGTCTGCATATTCTGTCATCGAACAGGACGCCATCGTTTCACGTTTTGTTCGCGTGCCGTTTGCCAGGCAGGATTTTCTGCTACAGGAAGGGAAAACCGCCCAGGTTTACTGGTTTTTGGAAAGCGGCTTTGTCCGCTCGTATGTTGCGGATCCCAGTGGAAACGACATCAGCACAGCGTTTTTTACGCCGGGTAACATCGTCATCGATTGGCCGTCTTTCTTTATGCGCGTTCCTACCCGCGAAAACATCCAGGCGCTCAGCGATTGTGTATGCTGGCAACTTGGCTACGCCGATTTTCAGGACCTGTTTCACAGCATTGTACCGTTTCGTGAGCAAGGCCGCAGCAACCTCGTGCAAAGTTATTTCGCACTCAAAAACCGCAGCATTTCCATGATTGCCGATCAGGCGAAGGAGCGCTACCGCCGGCTTTTGAAAGAAAAGCCCGAGATCGTACAAAATGTTTCGCTTAAGCAAATCGCCACCTACCTTGGCATCACAGATACGTCACTGAGCCGTATCCGCCGCGAGATCGCGGAAGAGACTTAGCATTTCTTGTCTTATGGCAAGAAACGTGTTGAAGCGCCGACCGACCTTTGCTGTAAAAGAAACAGCTTATGAATACCATTTTTAATCCAGCAATTTTAGCACAGGTAACAGAACGCATCCACGCTTTGAGTGCCGGCGATGTACCACGTTGGGGAACGATGTATGTGGATCAAATGCTCAGGCATTGCTGCATGAATGAGGAAATGCTCCTTGGAAAAAAACACTACCCGAGGTTGTTCATCGGACGCCTGTTTGGCCCTGCCACGCGGCGTAAAATGCTTAAAGACGATGCACCACTTGGTCACAACAAGCCGACGCATCCCGAGCTAAAGATCAGGGAACGCGGCGATGTTGAAACACTGAAAAGCGAATGGATCGCATTGCTGAAAGCCTATGAAACCCTCGGCGCCAAAGGTCTTGTGCATCCTTTTTTTGGGCCTCTGACACGCGAAGACATTGGCCGCGTTGCCTATAAGCACATCGACCATCATTTACGCCAGTTCGGTAAATAGTAGAACATATGGAGACTCTGGTGGCATTCGGATTTAGTGGAATAGTGGTGGCTTCGCTCGTGTTTTTTTACTACGGAAGTGGGCGAAGCCGTACCGTACTGATCGTATTCATCCTGTGGGCGCTGTTGTCTGGTGCCTTGTCGTGTGCAGGCTTTTTTCAGGACACACAAAGCATGCCGCCGCGCATGGCGTTTATACTCCTGCCATCGGTTTTGCTATCCGTCTGGGCTTTTCGACGTCTTCGGTCCAAGCCCTTGAACGTATCGTACCTATTTGCGTTGCATGCCCTCAGGCTGCCGATAGAACTGGTGCTTTACAGCTTGTTTGTACGTGGACTGGTTCCGCAATTGATGACCTTTGAGGGTTACAATGTGGATATCGTCACCGGAGTCTCGGCGGTGCTTTTTCTCGTGTATGGTTTATGGAAGCGCGTGCCGGCCAACCGGAACTTGCTGGTGGCCTGGAATATCGCAGGGCTCGCGTTGTTGCTACTGATCGTTGTGCTGGCCGTACTTTCGGCTCCCTCGCCGTTTCAGCAACTGGCTTTCCGGCAGCCCAACGTGGCGTTGCTAAGCTGTCCGTTTACGCTATTGCCGGCTGTGGTAGTGCCGCTCGTGTTTCTGGGGCATGCACTGGTCCTTAGGCAGCTGTTTAGCGCCGAACCTTCGCCAGCCGAATAATACCCAGCTTGTCGAACAGCAGGATGATAGGGTAGGTAGGGTCGAACTCGTACCACTTGGCTGCAAAGTTGGGCCTGGAGCCGCGGTGGTGATGGTTGTTCTGGAACAACTCGCCCATCATCAGGAGGTCGAGGATGAAGGTGTTTTTAGAATGGTCTTTTTCGTTGTAGTTGCGGTAGCCGTATTTGTGACCCGCCCAGTTTACAATGGCACCGTGCACCGGTCCCATGAGGTAGTGGATGGGCAGGAGGAGGAACATCCACCAATGGGTAGCGAAGGCGACATAGAATGCCGTGTAAGCCACGCCAAAACCGATGCGGGTAAACCAACTATCGGCAATGCGGTCAATGACAGGGTATTCCGGGAAGTTGCGGTCAAACTTCTCTTCTACGGTCACGCGCTTGTTCAACACATCGTTATACACGCGTTTCGTATGCATCATCATGGTAAACACTTCTCTGAAAAAATGTGGCGTATGCGGGTCTTTCTCCGTATCGCTATAGGCATGGTGCATGCGGTGTAAAATAGCGTAGGCACGTGGGTTCAGGTACGAAGAGCCCTGGGTGATCCATGCAAACAGGTAAAAGAATTTTTCCCAGAACTTATTCATGGTAAACATTTTATGGGCGCCATAGCGGTGCAGGAAAAATGTTTGTCCGAAGAGGGAAAGATACCAGTGGGATATGAAAAAAACGAGAATAACCATGTGAAAGATTAGCGGGTCAAATATCGGGGTTGCAATGCCCGGATACCGCTGATTAAAGTTAGTAGATTGTTAAACAATCGACATACGAATAAAGTTGATGTCGGGATGCGATTTGAAAACTTCCCGGTTGTGAAAAATTAATAAAAAAACCCTTTGTTTGCAAAGGGTTTTTATTGGGTAAAGAACGATTAGCCGTTGAGTGCCTCGGCGCCAGCCACAATCTCGAGGATCTCGGTGGTGATGGCCGTTTGGCGGGCTTTGTTGTAGCTGATTTTCAGGTTGCGGAGCATTTCTTTGGCGTTGTCGGTTGCTTTGTGCATAGCCGTCATACGCGCGCCATGTTCTGACGCATGAGAATCGAGCAGGGCTTTGTAGAATTGGGTTTTCAGAGAGCGCGGAATCAGGTCGCTAACGATAAACTCTTTGCTTGGCTCGAAAATATAATCGGTCGAAGCACCTTTGCCTTCGCCGGCAGTAGCTTGTACCGGAAGAAATTGTTCGGCCTGAACGACTTGTACTGCCGCATTTTTAAACTGGTTGTAAACCAATACCACTTTGTCGAATTGCTTATTGGAAAAGGCTTCCATGATCTTTTCGGCGATCGGGGCAACGGTGTCGTAAGTAAGGTTGTCGAATACTTCGTTCAGGTTGTGCGGCAGATCAGTGCCATGCACGGCATGGTCGGTACGTTTAAAGGCGTCGTTTGCTTTTTTGCCGATGGTAACTACCGATACGTTTTGGCCTTTGTACTCTTCGCGGATCAGGTTCCAGGTTTTCTTGATCACGTTGGCGTTGAAGCCGCCTGCCAAACCACGGTTAGATGAAATGGCGATCAGGAGAATGTTTTTTGAAGCACCGGTACGCGCATAGGCATTCTCAGAAGTATCTAAACTCGAGCTCACATTCTGGAGGATCTCCTGGAGCTTTTCGGCATAAGGACGCATTTGGGTGATGGCATCCTGCGCGCGCTTCAGCTTGGCAGCACTCACCATTTTCATGGCGCTTGTAATCTGCATGGTGGAGCCTACCGAGGCGATCCTGTTTCTTACTTCTTTTAAATTTGGCATCTTTACTTAAGAATAGGAATTAAAAATTCAGAATTTGTTATTTTTTCTCGCGGCTTGTAAGTTCGTTGATCTCGGCCAGTTTTTTCTCGCCGATCGCTTTTCCGCGGTCAGAACCAATAGCAATCATGTAATTGAGGTCGCCACAAGACTTCACAAACAAATAGTCAATTGCTTTATCGGCCGACATCGGTTCGGTTTGCAAAAATGCTTTGTCGTTCTCTTTGTTACGCAGTGCTTTCAGGATCTCGTCGCTGCTCACGATCTTGAACGGATAGTGGTAAATGGCTTTCACCGCAGCTTCGTTCATATCTTTCGCCAGAATACCTTTATCGAGCAGAAGCGTTTTATTACGCAGGTCAGAGGCCACACGCAGTTTAGCATTAGCTGCCGATTTTTCTTCTTTGGTGCCTGTTACATACAGCGCACGGTCCTGAATTTCTTTTACTGCTGTAAGTACCGAAATAAAGTCGTAGCTGCCGGTAATGGATTGAAGAATAGGTTTGTTGTATAAAACCGCATAGTTATTGCCTAACAATTTCTTCTTCACTTTCAGGTCTTTCGCCTTACCAATGGTAATGTAAGAAAGCGATGTCGAAAAAGCATCCCGGGCAAAAGGTTTCGCATTCATGTTAATGGTTTCCGTTTCAGTAGGGACCATAAAGTACACATCGTCTCCGGCCTCTTTCATTTCCACTACCGAAGCAATCGGTGCAAACTCATAGGTACAGAGCGTCCAGCGGTTCTTCATGGCATACAACAGGTTGTTGTTATACTCCCTGGCAAACACAAAGCGCTTATCTGTGGTATCCATCAACGCAACGATCAGTTTGCCGCTTTTCACCTTGTTGATCTCTTCAGCGTTCGGGAACAGGGGCATTAGTATCTGGGCCTTGGCAGCGATGCCAAGACCCAGAAGAACTGATAAAACAATGCGTTTCATAAATGTGATGATAATTAGTTGTATTTAGCGGTTAATTCTTTTGCTGTAGCTTCCAGCACGCCAGTGATCTCATCATCGAATTTGCCTGCTTTCAGCGCATCCAGGGTTGCTTTGTGCTTGCGCTCCATCGCATCCAGGAATTCTTTTTCGAATTCTTTCACCTTGTTTACCGGAACAGCACGCAGTAAGTTTTTTGTACCCAGGTAAATGATGGCGATCTGCTGCTCTACGCGGAAAGGTGTTGCGTTGGCTTGTTTCAGGATCTCGAGGTTTCGGGCACCTTTGTCCAGTACGGATTTGGTAGCAGCATCCAGGTCGGAACCGAATTTAGCGAAAGCCTCCAGCTCGCGGTACTGAGCCTGATCGAGTTTCAATGTACCAGCAACTTTTTTCATGGATTTGATCTGTGCGTTACCACCTACACGGGATACGGAGATACCTACGTTGATGGCCGGACGGATACCGGAGTTGAACAGGTTCGACTCAAGGAAGATCTGACCGTCGGTAATCGAAATCACGTTGGTTGGAATATAAGCAGATACGTCACCAGCCTGCGTTTCGATGATCGGCAAAGCGGTTAATGAACCACCACCTTTCACGATCGGTTTCAGTGATTCCGGTAAGTCGTTCATGTTTTTCGCGATCTCGTCGGAAGCATTGATTTTAGCGGCACGCTCCAGTAAGCGGCTGTGCAGGTAGAACACGTCACCAGGATACGCCTCGCGTCCAGGAGGACGACGTAACAACAGAGACACCTCACGGTAAGCCATGGCTTGTTTCGACAAGTCATCGTACACGATCAGGGCTGGACGGCCGGTATCACGGAAGAACTCACCCACAGCTGCACCGGTAAATGGTGCGTAGAACTGCATAGGAGCAGGATCAGATGCGTTGGCAGCTACCACAACGGTATAAGCCATCGCGCCATTTTCTTCAAGGGTACGTACCACGTTGGCTACGGTAGAACCTTTCTGGCCAACGGCAACGTAAATACAGAATACAGGCTTACCTGCATCGTAGAATTCTTTTTGGTTAATGATGGTATCAAGAGCAACAGTCGTTTTACCGATCTGGCGGTCACCAATGATCAGCTCACGCTGGCCGCGGCCGATAGGAATCATCGCATCCACCGCTTTAATACCTGTTTGCAAAGGCTCGTTTACCGGCTGACGGTAAATTACGCCTGGCGCTTTACGCTCGATAGGCAATTCGTAGGTAGTACCAGTAATTGGTCCTTTACCATCGATTGGGTTTCCTAAGGTGTCGATAACGCGGCCCAACATGCCTTCGCCTACTTTTACGGAAGCGATGCGTCCGGTACGTTTCACAGAAGAACCCTCGCTGATACCTGCGCTGGAGCCTAACAATACGGCACCTACGTTGTCCTCTTCCAGGTTCAGTACGATACCCTGTAGCCCTGTTTCGAACTCGATCAGCTCACCAGATTGCACTTTAGATAAACCGTAGATGCGGGCGATACCGTCGCCTACCTGTAATACGGTTCCAACTTCTTCCAGCTCTGCTTCAGATTTGAAGCCAGACAACTGTTGTCTTAAGATCGCAGATACTTCTGCCGGTTTTACTTCTGCCATGTGATATGGTTTTTGTTGTTTTAGATTACCAGTTTATAAATTAAATGTTGCCAAAATACCCTACGTACTTGCCGTTGGTAATGGTTTTCATAGCGCCTGCTGCATTGTACACTTTGCAGGAAAACGTGATGTATGTTTTTACGTAAAGATCGCCTTGTTGCTCGTCTTTCGTTTGAACGATGTTGAATGTAGAGCCCGATTGGTTGCCCGAGCCCTGGGAGGTACTCCACATAACGTTGTTGCTGTCCCAGATGGCAATTTCAACGCCGTTGGCGGCATTTACCGAATAAGGTGCCGAAGCTACAGGGAACAAGGTTTTAAATGTAGCGTCGTCAGGCGAACCCCCCGAAGTGGTCAGCGTACCTTTGGTGACATTGAAGTACACTTTGGTGTCGCCGTCGTCGATGTCGGAATCATAGGTCCAGTTGATGCTTCCGCTTGAACCCGAACCGCTGTGGTAGTTATTGCCATCAACAACGATCGAAACGGCCGTTCCGTCGAGGGAATACGACACTTGCGGTGTAGAGTTCACATCGATGGTGGCAGGCGTACCGGTAGTAGAACCTCCGGTAGTTGTGGTAGTGCTTGGAGCCGGCGTAGGTTCCGGATCCGATGTTTTTTTCTTGCAGGCAGCAAAAGCGAGGAGGCCGATAACTGCAAATGATACGATTTTTTTCATGGTGGGAGTTTATGGTTATTTAATCAGTTTATAGCCGTATTTTTCACTAAATTCCTTTTGAGTTGCCTTAAAGGCGTCGTATTCTGCATTGATGGCATCGTTGATCTTACCTGCCGTGGCCGAGGTTTGTTTTTCATCTTCGGCGGTGTAGTCACTTGTAGGAATGCTATACAAACGTGCGTACTCAGCGTATTCTTTTTCAAGACTCACATACGTGCTTACCAGGTGAAGAGCACTTTCTTTGAGCTTTACAAGGTCTTCGTGTGGCTTTTTCTCTTCCAGTTCGCTTTTTGCGTCTTTACAGGCCTTGGCAAATACATTCAGCGCAGCGCTGATAGCCGTAGGGTTGTAAGTAGAACAGGTTTCAAAAAACGCTTTTTCCGCTTTGGAACATTTGCTTACCGATTCCACTACCTCATCGTTGAAGGTGATGACCTGGTTTTTGCTTGGTCCGCAGGCCAGCATGAGTAGCATGAAAAAAGGAATGGCAAGCAGTTTTTTCATCGCAATCAGTTGAGGGCTTTATTGGTTAATTCTTTTTTAAGGTTGCTCAACTGGCGCGACACTGAACGGTCGATCTGCTTATCGCCGATGCGAAGCACGAAGCCACCGATCAATTTCGGATCTGTTTTTTCAACCAGCTCGATTTCGCCCTGCATTTGAGACTTCACCAGGTCGAGCGCTTTCTGACGGGTTGCGGCATCGAGGCCACTGGCCGATGTAACCACCGCGGTAAGAATGTTTTTGTGTGTACGGTACTGCTCAATGAAACTGGTGGCCATTTCTGGAATCACTGATTCCCTTCTTTTCGTGGCAACTACCGTAAAAAAGCCTAAAGTCAGCGCATTTAATTTGCCTTCAAAGATCGACTTCAACACAGCGATCTTTTTGTCGGTTTTAATTACCGGGCTGTTCAGGAAATTCACAAACTCTTTCGAGTTTTCTGCCACCTCGCTTACCTGGCGCATATCTGCGTAAACCGCGTCGAGCTGCCCTTTTTCAACGGCAAGGTCTAGCAAGGATTTGGCATATCTGGATGCTACGATCATGATCTTAGTTAAGGTTTACGTCCTTCATTAAATTATTCACCAGGGCTTTTTGTTTTTCGTCGCTCGACAACTCGCTGCGAAGGATTTTTTCGGCGATCTCGATCGACAGGCTGGCTACCTGGTTTTTCAGTTCCGCTACCGCTGCATTTTTTTCGTTCACGATCTGTTCGCGCGCAGAAGCAAGAATGCGGTCGGCTTCAGCTTGTGATTTAGCTTTGGCTTCGGCAATAATAGCGTCTTTGGTGTCGCGGGCTTCTTTCAGTAAGGCGTCGCGTTCGTTGCGTGCTTCTGCCAGAATCTTTTCGTTGTTCGATTTCAGCTCACGCATGTCTTTCAATGCATTTTCGGCACTGGCTAAGGCATCTTCAATTCCTTTCTCGCGGGTTTTGATCGCCGTTAAGATCGGTTTCCAGGCAAATTTGCCTAAGAGGATCAATAATAAAACAAAAGT
>DAIUED010000065.1:0-13201 GCA_036845295.1 Bacteroidota bacterium | reverse complement strand
CCTGTGCCGCATCCCATATCCATCACGTGTTTGTCGCTGAGGGCGAGTTCAAACATGGTTTTACTCATCAGCCAGGTCGTGTCGTGGTGCCCGGTGCCAAAGCTCATTTTAGGAGTTATCACGATGTCGTGTTTGGTAGCAGCCGATGGCGCGTGGAAGCCAGCCCGGATACAAACCAGGTCATCGACATACACTGGCTCGAAGTTTTTCTCCCACTCTTCATTCCAGTTGCTTTTCGGGATCAGGTTGCGGGTATATGAAAAGGTAAAATCATCGAATTGAAGTAACTGTATTTCGGCTTCCTGATCGGCATCTTCGGTCACGTACGCGTCGAAACCGGTATCATTAGCGGAAAAGCTCTCGAACCCAAGGTCTGCCAGTAATGCAATCAGGATATCGGAGCCAGGTTCCGGTGGTGTAACAGTAAAAGAATATTGAATGTAATCCATAGCGGTATAAGGCGTCTAGCCGTTTTCAAAGATAAGAGAATATCGGGATAGCCGCGTGCACGCGGTGCTAAAAATGACTGTCTGGTTTGGCAGGCGCTCTTAGAAAGAAAAGACGATCTTACAGAAGTCGTCGGCATTGAGCGACGCGCCGCCAATCAGGCCGCCGTCAACATCTTTGCAGGCAAACAGCTCACGTGCATTTTGAGGGTTGCAGCTGCCGCCATATAAAATAGATACCTCGCCGGCAACACCCGAGTCGTATAAGTCGCCGATAACTCCACGGATAAATGCGTGCATTTCCTGCGCCTGCCGGGCGGTAGCTGTTTCGCCGGTGCCAATGGCCCACACGGGTTCGTAGGCAATTACAAACTGGCGGAATTCGTCGAGGCTGAATTCTTTCAGTACCTGTGTCAGTTGCTCGGAAATAACGGTAAAATGATTATCGGTCTTGCGCTCGTGAATGGTTTCGCCTACGCAGAGAATGGGTTTAAGCCCGTTTTTCAATGCCTCCCGGCATTTCAGCACCAGGTCGGCATCTTTTTCTTTGAAATACTGACGGCGTTCGCTATGCCCAACAAGTACATAGCTGCAACCTACCGATGCCAGCATGGAAGCACTGACCTCGCCGGTAAATGCGCCGGAAGCGTGGGTGTGGCAGTTTTGCGCACCGGTAAAGCAATTTGATTTTTGTGACGTACGGATTTGTACTGTTTCGAGATATGGAAACGGCGGGAAAATGATTTTGATCACCTCGTCGAAATCGCTCATTTGCCGGGTAATGTTATCGGCCAGTGTTTTGGCTTCCTCCAGGCTTTTGTTCATTTTCCAGTTGCCTGCTACAATTTTTTGTCTGCTCATTATTTTACTCTTACTCTTGGATCCAGAACACCGTAGGCGATGTCCACCAGGATATTGATCAACACGAAAATAGTTGCGAATATGAGGGTGGCACCCATCACCACCGGAAGGTCGTTTTTAGTGAGGGCTTCAAATACTTCATAACCGATGCCTTTCCAGCTGAAAATATATTCAACAAATACTGCCCCGGCCATTAAACCTGCAAACCAGCCGGAAATAGCAGTAACAACCGGATTGAGCGCATTTTTAAGTGCATGCTTTATGATGACGCGGTACAACGGAAGACCTTTTGCCTTGGCTGTACGAATATAATCCTGTCCCATCACGTCGAGCAGCGAACTGCGCATGAGCTGCACCACAATGGCCAGTGGGCGTATGCCCAAGGTAATGGAGGGAAGAATCAGGTTTTTGAGCTTGAGCTTTTCGCCATCCCAAACGTCGATGTCATAGAGGCTGCCCGTTGGCGAAAGTCCTGTATAGTCAGACAATACATAGCCAAAAAGCCAGGCAATGATGAGTCCTACAAAAAACGAAGGGGCAGCCATGCCCAATACTGCAAGCACGAGCGATAAGCGATCATAGAAACTGTTACGCCGGATGGCACTGATCACACCAAGAAAAATGCCGATGAGCGATGCAATACAAATAGAAGAAAATGCTAAAACTGCTGTTTCGGGGAGCGTTTCTTCGATGATATCAGATACCTTACGTTTGGTAATATACGAACGCCTGAGAAACGGGTATTTGAGCACTACGGCTTTGCGGTCTCCAATGGTAAAAAGAGGTGTCCAGCTGTATTTGGAAGGATTGAGGTACCAATGACTGTCGGCATTGCGGTAGTTGTGAATGGAGATAGGGGAGAGGTCGTTAAGATACATCGCATACTGCTCCATCAGAGGCCTATCCGTACCAAGATCTTTATGGATGGCTTCTACGGCGCTTTTATTGGCACGCTGCCCGAGCATAATCGTAGCCGGATCGCCGGGCAATACATTAAACAGAAAGAAAATCACTGTGATGACGCCGTACAGGACAAGAATGCCATACAAAACCTTTTTGGTAATATACTTGATCACAGGTAGAAATTGAGTCTATAATCTGCTAAGTAAATAAAATTATTCAGGAAATAAAATAAATTCAGCGAAAATCAGTTACTGATGGGTAGATTAAAAAATTAGGTAAATTTGTCATAGCACGTGAGACTTTTTGCTTTCATACCTCCGATCCGTCGTTTCATTTTTCCGGCTCTCGCTTTTCTGGTGGTTTATGCTGCTTCTGCACAAAAGGTGGGTGTTGTGCTAAGTGGTGGCGGTGCCAGCGGTCTGGCCCACATAGGCGTGCTAAAAGCCCTGGAAGAACATCACATTCCGGTCAACTGTATTTCAGGCACATCTATCGGCAGTATCATTGGTGGTCTCTATGCGTCGGGGTATTCGCCCGAGGAAATCGAGCGCATGGTTAAAGATCGCAATTTTGTTAACCTAACCCGCGGTGAGATGTCTCCCCGTTTCGGCTATTTTGTGCGTAAGCGGGAAGATTACGCTTCATGGGTAAAACTCAAGCTAACGCTCAGTAACCCGTTTATTACCAATTTGCCCACAAACTGGATCAATTCTGTTCCTATTGATTTTTATTTGATGGAAACCTTTGCCGCTGCTAATGCGGCTTCCGGTTACAACTTTGATAGCTTGCTGGTGCCGTTTCGCTGTGTGGCATCCGATATCGAAAAGAAGAAGAGTGTTGTGTTCCGGAAAGGTGATATGTCGTCGGCAATCCGCGCATCCATGAGTTACCCGATGTACCTCCGGCCAATATACATCGACAGCACGTTGCTGTTCGACGGAGGACTCTATAATAATTTTCCTTCGGATGTGATGTATGAGGAGTTGAATCCTGATTTTATTATCGGAAGTGCTGTTTCCGAAAACACACCGATGCCCCAGGACGATAACCTTTACTTGCAGCTCCGCAATATGTTCATGAGCAAAAGTAATTTCGACCCGGTATGCGACAACAACATCATTGTGCAGCCTTGGGCCGATGTCAGTATTTTTAATTTCGATAATGTCCAACGCCTTGTGGATAGTGGCTATGCGGCGACCATACGCGATATGCCTCGCATCAAGGCCCAGATTGCAACATTCCAGGATTCTGTCAGCCTAGCCAGGAGGCGTCAGGCTTTCCGCAACAAGGTACGGGCCGAACAGATCGTGTACGATAAAGTTGTGATCAATACCCGCGACCCCAAACTTCGTCATTTTATCAGTAATTGCATCGTAGGACGTCGCGATACGCTAACGTTAAAAGAACTGAAACGTCAGTATTTTAGGATGATGGCCGACGAAAAAATAAAATCGGCCTATCCGGTTACAACGCGCGATACAGCTACGGGAAAATATACGCTGACGCTAACCGCAAAAAAAGAGAAACATTTGTTTTTCGATCTTGGCGGTAATCTTTCCAATCGGCCGATCAGTAATTTTTTCATGGCGGTACAGTATAATTATATAGGAAAGATCGGCTTTTCAGCATATGCCAACGGCTATCTGGGGAAACTCAACTCAAGCTCTCTTTCCAAAATACGATTCGAATTTCCGGCGCGTGTTCCTTTTTACATTGAACCCTCCTTTACCATTTCGCGCTGGGATTACTACCGTAGCAGCGCCTTGTTTTACGACTTCGAGAAGCCAGCTTATATGATACAGGAAGATTTGTTCGGCGAGGTAAACATGGGATTGCCAGTTGGGAATATCAGTAAGATGGTGCTTTCAGTGGGAGGAAGCGAGTGGAAAAACCGCTATTACCAAACCGACAACTTTACCAAACTGGACACGGCAGACCTGAGTATTTTTGATTTTTATTACGGGCAGCTCGCCTACGAAATCAATACCCAAAACCGCAAGCAATACGCCACAGAGGGCACACGGCTTATGGTGCGCGCTAAATATGTGAGTGGACAGGAAAGCTATTATCCGGGAAATACGGCCGCCGACCAGGTAACGTATATCAACACGCCGTCGCATAGTTGGATCAACCTGAAACTGACGATCGACAAGTATGTGAAGCCTATTCGATATTTCAAAATCGGCGTCTTTGGCGAGGGTGTCTATTCCACCCAGGATTTTTTCAGAAGCTATACTGCCACTGTATTATCATCGCCATCGTTTAATCCTATTCCCGAAAGTCAAACACTGTTTATCGCCGATTACAGGGCTTTCCAATACCTTGCGACGGGCCTTAAAGTCATTGCCACACCTTATAAAAACTTCGACCTACGCTTCGAAGGGTATATGTACCAGCCCATTTACTCTATTTTACGAAAAACGGACAACACTGCCGAACTCAGCACACCATTTCTGTACCGGCATGTGCTTGGCATGGGTGCGTTGGTGTATCATTCGCCGGTCGGGCCAATTAGTATTGGTGTAAATTACTACGATAAGAATCCGAACAGTTTCTCCTTTTTCTTCCATTTCGGCTATACCATCTATAATAAAAAATCGATAGACTAAGGGCTAGCGGCCTTTTACTTCGGCTCCACGCGCAGGAACCATACCTTTACTCATTTAACAAATTTTGGTTAGACAGCTGCCGCGAATGAAATTATTTTTGAAATAGCATAATTAAATTAATTCATTTATTTTTGACTACCGTTTTACCCCGGAAATCCTATGAAAAAAACACTACTAGGTTTAAGTTTCTTGTCACTATTTACTGGTGCTGTCGCTCAAAACGGGCACGAAATCAAAGTTAACTTCAAAAATGTAAAAGATACGGTCATGTACCTCGCCTTTTACCAGTTCGATAAAAGTTACATTGCCGATACTTGCAAAAAGGTTGTAAAAGGTACTGCGGTATTCAAAGGCAAAAACAGCCTTGATAAAGGCGTTTATTATGTGGTAAGCCAGGAAAAGGGCCGCTATTTCGACTTTTTTATCAGCGATAAAAATCAAAATATAACGATCACAACGGATACCAACCAGATGGTGAAAAACCTGAGGTCGCCGAACTCAAAGGAAAACAACGACTTTTTCGATTATATTCGTTTCATTACGAATAAGAATAAGGAATTCAATGACCTTCGCACCAAAACAAAAGGCTTGAGTAGCAAAGATTCTGCGGCATTTATTACTGAAAAAGCGCGTGAATTGAATGCTTCTGTTGCCGAATTCGAAAAGTCGTTTGTAGAAGGCCATAAGGGCATGTTTGTAGCCGATGTGATTAACCTGAAAATGGAGAAAGAAGCCAAAGATATCCCTAAAGCATCCAATGGCAGGCCCGACAGTATTTTCATCTACAATTATTATAAGAATCACTATTGGGACGGTGTAAATTTCCAGGACGACGGCATCCTGCGGACACCTTTTTTTGCCGATCGTGTGAAAAAATACTTCAACAACATCATCGTTCAAAACCCGGATACGGTAAACATTGAGATCGACCGGATGATGTCTAAAACCAAAGTTGGCTCGGCCATGCATAAATTTCTGCTGGCTTACTTCACACCTACCTACGAATCGTCGAAAATGATGGGTTTCGACAAGGTATTTGTGCACATCATCGATACCTATTTCAGAACCGGTCAGGCAAAAGGCATTTATGAAGACGCTACCATCGAAAAAATCATCCAGCGTGGTGATATCCTGAAACCGTTATTGTTGGGCAACAAGGCGCCAGACCTGTTGATGATAGACACCATCGGCCATAGGACCATTGCAAAAATGGGTTTCGATACGGTAAAAACCAGTGCCGGTGCTACCAAGTTGTATTACGATAATGTGCAGCAACTGGCGCAGGTATTTACGCCGCTTTATGGCGTAAAAGCCGATTACCTGGTACTTGTGTTCTGGGATGTGGATTGCGGGCATTGCAAAACCGAGATCCCGAAACTTATTAAAGAGTATCACGACCTGCGAGACGAGAAATACGATATTAAGGTGTTCAGCGTTTATACGCAGCATGAATACGAAAAATGGCGCAAATACATCATCGAAAACAAACTCGACTGGATCAACGTGTACGATGGTGTTCACATCAACAATATCAAGGAAAAATACGATATTTATTCAACGCCGGTGATTTATGTCCTCGATCGTAACAAAACGATCAAAGCCAAGCGCATTGGTACCGAACAGGTAAAGGACATTATAAAAAATATGGAACGGGAGTATAAATCAGACAAAAAATAGCCAAAAACATCCACATTATACTAAAAAGCCCCTCATTTTGAGGGGCTTTTTGTATTTTTGAGTTTAATCTAATCACAAGTATATGAAAAAACGTTTACTTCTCGGCATCTTGCTATGGTGTGTTTCTGCCAGTGTATTTTCTCAATTGAATATTAAAGTACAGGTCGAGAAAATAGCCGTTCTCAACAATGTGGATTGTGACGCCGGCGCATCCGATAACAGCGATTTTTTATTTGAATACAAAGCCACGGATAATTCGCCTTCTAATTTTTCAAACAATGCGCCCGTTCCCGGAAGCATCGGCATGTGCAATTACGCCTATGTAAACGAGAACAATGGTCCCTTTGCCATTTACACAGCCACGCCGGGCCTGGCGGTTTTTTCGCCCACCAACGGTGTTTTTTTTAACCGCAGCTACAATTGTATTCAGGATGTGCCTACCGCCATTAACCTGGTTTGGTGTGCCTACGAAAACGACGACGTGACGTCGCCCTCTACCACACCAGTTGCCAGTGGCATTACTGCTCTTAACAGCACCGTCATCAACCTGCCTTCGCAAGCCACTGCGACGTTGCAAACACTTACCTATACAGCGACCTCGACGGGCGCCTGCGCTCAAACGTACGAGATCACCTTCCGGCTGACCGTCAATTCTGGTACATTTGGGCCTTTGCAGATCACCAGTGTCGATGCGGCTGTGATTTGTAACAGCGCCACTAACGGTCAGCTCGAAGTACATACGGCAGGCGGTTCGGGCACGGTTGTTTACGATTGGAGCAACGACGGAACAAATGATTTCGATGATGCCAGTTCGGTAAACGGGCTTGCTCCCGGTATTTATACCATTACGGTAAAAGACGCGCTCAATTGTACGCATACCGCTACAACCAGCGTCACAACCACGGCTCCGCCGTCGGCACTGGGCGGGTTTACCACTTCATCGGCAACCGTTTGCGCCGGTCAAACAGGCGTGGCGTATGCTGTGACCTCGCAAACCAACGTCATTTATGATTGGAACTTTACCGGCGCGGGTGGTTCCATTAACGGCAACAGCAACGCTATTACGATGAATTTTTCAACTGCAGCCCAAAGCGGAACCCTGAGTATATATGCTCAGAATTCCTGTTCGGTTTCGCCCACATTAACCATGGCAGTAAACGTCACACCCTTGCCACTGGTTCAGATAAGCGGCAGCAACAGCGTATGCGATAATGCCCAGGAAATACTCACTGCTACCGGTGCAACCACTTACACCTGGAGCACAGGCGCTACAACTGCCAGCGTTGCCGTAACACCTACTACAACCACTGTTTACACCGTATCAGGAACGGCCAATAATTGTGTGGGTGTTTCGAGCCAGTTTACGATGACGGTATTGCCGTCGCCTACCGTGCAAATCAGCGGTTCTACAGCTACCGTTTGCCCTAACCAGCCCGTGGCGCTCAGCTCTAGCGGTAATGGCAGTATTTATGTGTGGAGCGATGGTTTTATCGGCGCTAACCATACCATTTCTTCGGCGGCAACCACCGTGTACACTGTTAGTAATATCATGAACACCTGTATCGGGCAGGCAACTTATACACTGAACGTTCATCCCTTACCTGCGTTAAGCGTAAGCGGTAATACCATTGTGTGCCCTGGAAAAACCCTCACGCTCACAGTTTCAGGAGCCGACACCTATTCCTGGAGTTCCGGAAGCAGCAATGCATCGATCACCTATACGCCTTCCGGTCTCGCCACACTTACGGTTACAGGAACAAACACCCTTACGGGTTGTGTGAATTCGGCGACGGTGAATACGGGTAACTATGCCGCCGGCCTGGTGTCGATTACCGGCAACACTGCTATTTGTAATACTCTTCAAGGTGTGCTTACCGCCAGCGGATCTTATTTTTACCTGTGGAATAACGGTTCTACCGGGCCAACCAATACCATTACGCCGACAGGCCCTACAACTGTTAGTGTTGTTGGTACCACGCTCGACGGCTGTAAGGATTCCACATCTCTTGCGATCAATGTCATCAACAACCTGTCGATCTCTATCAGCGGACCCGATAGCATCTGTGCCGGGCAAAGCGCGCAGCTTATTGCCAATGCCAGCAGCGCAACAACATACAGCTGGAATAACGGTGCGCAAACGCAGAACATTACCGTATCGCCGGCTTCCACGTTTACTTACATTGTCACAGCTTCTAATCCAGGATGTTCAGGCAGCAAGCAACATCAGGTATATGTCAAATCCTTGCCGCTGATTGCTTTCGCTGTGCACAGCCCGCTTTGTTCCGATGCCGGTGTTTATGCGCTTACCGCTTCACCTTCCGGTGGCATTTACCTTGGGTCGGGTGTCTCGGGAAATACCTTCGATCCATCAGTGGGTGTCGGCAGTTATGCCATTATCTACCAGGTGACAAGCGGAGGATGTACAGCCTCTGAAACCCGCACCATTGAAGTTGTGTCGTGTGTTGGTATCGAAGAAGCTGGCCTTCGAGCCTCTGCCGGCGCCTATCCAAACCCGACGCAGGGAATCGTTAACCTGCATGCAGATGCGACGATGACATCCGTTTCGCTTTTCGACTACACAGGCAAATTGGTGATGCATGAGCGCCTGCAGGGCACAGCGGTATTCCTCGATTTGTCTGCGCTGGCGTCAGGGCTATACAGTGCCGCCGTGAACTTTGCCGACGGCAGTGTGCAAACCGTTAAGCTCATGAAGCAATAGGCGGAAATCTTATAATCCAGGATCGTTTTTTTGAGAAGCGGATTAAATATGGCTCTTAATCCGGGATAGCTGCGACGTAGTACCGCAGTAGCGATCAGGCTTTGGCAAACCAGAAGAAGAGCGCTGTGCATAGCACGCAGCTTAGCACAATGTTTAGCATGGCCCAGCCGATCATATCGAGTTTGATCAATTCGAAAGTTTCGAAGCTAAACGTGGAGAAAGTACTAAGCCCGCCACAAAGGCCGATGAGTACAAAACTCTTGTAAGCGTCGGGTATTTGCAGTCTTGATCCATAATGACCGAGCATCAGTGCAAATACAAGGCAGCTTAATACGTTGGCTGCCAGGGTAGCAACAGGCAGACTTAATGTGGTTTTGGAAAATAGCCAGGCTATACCGAAGCGGATCAGACTTCCTGTTCCGCCACCTAAAAATATCAGTAGTGCGTTCATCATATACGAGCTTTATACATGCAGCCGCCAATGCTGTCGCGGGAAGCAAGGGTAACCGATTGAAGTGTGTTAACCTGGTTGGTAACGCGCAAATAACCAAGGTATGCAAAAATGATCGCTTCCTTAAATTGAATAATGGCATCCGGCGGAATGTTAATCTGGCCTTTATAATGCACACCCAGTCGTTGCAACAGAAATTGGTTGTATGCGCCGCCTCCTGTTACAAGAACCGAATCAAGTTGGTGCACTTGCAATACTTCCGAAATCATCCGCGCTGCATATTCCACGCAGGTAGCCAGTAAATCTGCTATACGAGCGTTTGACTGATTGAGCAAGGGTAAAAAATAGCGATCGAACCATTCTCTGCCCAATGATTGCCGGTTTGTATGTAAAGCGAGTAGCTGGTTGAGCAGTGCAGTGTCACACGAGCCTGAAGCAGCCATCGCGCCGCCGGCATCGTAGTCGTGGCCGGCGCGTGCGGCCAGGTAGTTTAACGCCATGTTAACGATGCAAACGTCGAAAGCGGAGGTTCGCCCGTGTTGGGTGAACGAGATATTGGCAATGCCTCCCATGTTGAGGCAGGCTGCCGATTGCGGGAACAGATCGCGGTCGCCCACCGGAACGAGTGGCGCGCCTTGTCCGTTGAGAGCAACGTCCAGGCTGCGGAAATCACAGACCGTATCAATACCTGTATGAGCGGCAATGGTTGCGCCGCAGCCAATTTGCGTGCTGAAACCCAGTTGCGGCCGGTGAAAAACGGTATGGCCATGGCTGGCAACATAATCGGGCCGGATTTTATGTCGCTCGAGAAAGGCGTTTAATTCGGCGGCCAGGTATTCGCCGTACAGGCTGTGAAGTTTGAAATACTGCTCGGCACTGGCATCAAAGACATTTGTCAGGCGTTCTTTCCAAACAGCCTCGTAAGGCCGTGTTTCGGCGGCAAGCAGGTCGTAACTCAAAACGCCTTCGCGGCTATCAAAGCGGCAAACAGCAATGTCGAGCCCGTCGAGCGACGTGCCGCTCATCAGGCCGGCAACGGTTAAAGATCCTGTTATCATCTGCCATTAAAGATACTGTTAAATGCATGGACTCACAGCCGACAGAAGCGAAAAACTCAACAAAATAATTTTAATAAAACGCCGAACTAGCGCCGGAAATTGAAAATATCTTATATTTTTGTGAGGGTAAATCCTAAACTTTAAAACCCCAAGACAAATGCAATTTCAATTAACCGAAGAGCAATTGATGATACAAAAGGCAGCCCGCGAGTTTGCCCAAAATGAGTGTAAACCAGGAGTGATCGAGCGCGATGAACACCAGAAATTTCCGGCAGAGCAAATCAAAAAGCTCGGGGAGCTGGGTTTCCTGGGGATGATGGTTGATCCGAAATACGGCGGTGGCGGTATGGATGCTGTGTCGTATGTGCTCGCTATGGAAGAAATTTCTAAGGTAGATGCGTCTTGCAGTGTGGTAATGAGTGTTAATAATTCACTTGTTTGCTGGGGCCTCGAGCATTTCGGTACCGAAGAGCAAAAACAGAAATACCTGGTGCCTTTGGCAAAAGGTGAGGTCATTGGTGCGTTTTGTCTTTCAGAACCTGAAGCAGGCAGCGATGCCACTTCTCAACGCACAACGGCTATCGACAAAGGCGACCATTACCTGCTAAACGGAACTAAAAACTGGATTACGAATGGTGGTACAGCTTCTGTTTACCTCGTGATGGCACAAACCAATGTCGAGCTTGGCCACAAAGGCATCAATTGTCTGATCGTTGAAAAAGGCATGCCGGGCTTTACCGTTGGGCCGAAAGAAAATAAACTCGGTATCCGCGGTAGCGATACTCACTCTTTGATGTTTACAGACGTGAAAGTGCCTAAAGAAAACAGGATTGGTGAGGAAGGCTTCGGCTTTAAATTTGCGATGAAAACGCTCGGAGGCGGTCGCATCGGCATTGCGTCGCAAGCCCTCGGTATCGCTAGCGGTGCCTATGAGTTGGCATTGGCTTACTCTAAAGAACGTAAAGCTTTCGGTAAACCGATCTGCCAACACCAGGCTATCCAGTTTAAACTGGCGGATATGGCAACCCGCATCGAAGCTGCCCGTTTGTTGATCTACCGTGCAGCATGGCTCAAAAATCAAGGTTTGCCTTGTGAAAAAGAAGGTGCGCAGGCGAAAGTGTTTGCCTCCGAAACGGCTATGTGGGTAACGACGGAAGCTGTTCAGATCCATGGCGGTTATGGTTACGTGAAAGAGTACCACGTAGAACGATTGATGCGCGACGCGAAGATCACGCAGATCTATGAAGGAACCAGCGAAGTACAACGGATCGTTATTTCCCGCGCGCTGTTGTCAAACTAGAGTTAACTTGAGAATATAATATACAAAACCGCCGGGTAATCCCGGCGGTTTTTGTTATTCGGTGCCTTTCTTATGGTGCCGGCTAGTTTATCATACTTCGCAGCCATCTGGCCCGCAAGTGTTGTCGCTGTTCTGGCTGCTTTGGTTCTCCTGTGGATGTTCTTTAACGCGGTCGCTATAAGCGCTGTCAAGCGCTTTTAAAAACACGTGTGGTTCTTGAGCGCCCGATACCGCATAACGCCGGTCGAATACAAAAAACGGCACACCTCTCACGCCGATCCGGTGAGCCTGTTCAATGTCTTGTGTCACCTCATCGGCATATTGCTGACTGTTCAGCAGGTGTTCCACATCGCGTTGTTGCAGTCCGGCTTCCATGCCAAGCGCAGTCAACGTCGGATGATCGGCAGTATTTTTGCCTTCCGTAAAATAAGCGGCAAACAGTTTTTCTTCCAGGGCATCTTGTTTCCCTTTCTCTTTAGCCAGGTGCGAAAGCCGGTGTGCATCGAAAGAATTCGCTACAACAGCATTTTCCAGCCTGAAGTCGAGGCCTGCATCGCGGGCAATGGTAGTTACATGTTCGGTCGCCTGAAGAGCTTCCGCTTTACTCCAGCCCTTTTTTGCTGCCAGATGGTCGATGGGATTCAACGACGGGTCTGTTACAGAAGCCGGATCGAGTTGGAAACTCTTCCAGATAACCTCAACCTGATCCCTTTGCCCAAATTGAGCCAGGGCTTTTTCAAATTTTCGCTTGCCGATGTAGCAGAAAGGACACATTACGTCGCTCCATATTTCCACCGTCATCATGTTAGTTGATCTGCTATTCATATTAAGCTAACAAGCAGAGCGCCGCATTGTTTACTATCAATCTTTCAGGATCCCATGCGGTAAAACAAATGCTCGATATTTAGTAAGGTTTGCGAGTTTTGCGTCATTTGCGAATACAGTTTGATAGAGAATACCCATTCGCCTCCGTTTTCCACAGGTTGGTTTGCCAGTTTCCAGGCCGTTACGGCGGTGTTCAACTGCTGTGCTGTGCTGCTACTGAGCGTTTGGTTAGGGTATAAACCAATAGGCAGGTAGGTCACCAGACCTTCACTGTTGCCATCGGGCGCTACAAGTTCGTATCCGTAACTCAGCTCCATGGTAACGGTCTGCCCGCTGTAGTTGCTGCCGAACA
>DAIUED010000064.1:0-13337 GCA_036845295.1 Bacteroidota bacterium | reverse complement strand
TTTTTACATCGATCACCTGGCACTGTATCTCGGTAAGGCCGAATTGCTGAAAGCACCGCTTTTCAAGATCTTTTTCCAGAAAATGGATATTCCGGTTAACCGCAAAAGCCGTGTTGATGCCGTGCGCTCCATCAAACGCATGGAAGCGGAGATCGACAAAGGGCACAGCATGGTTATTTTTCCGGAAGGGACTATTCCAGTAAATACGCACCAAACCTTGCCTTTTAAGAACGGTGCCTTTAAACTCGCTATCGACAAACAGGTACCGGTGGTGCCGGTTGTGAACGTGGATAACTACAAGCTGCTGCAAAACGGCGGTTTTTTCAAAAGTTTTGGCCGGCCCGGCGTGGCACGCATCATCGTATTTGAACCCATTCCAACGGCGGGTATGACTGAAGATAATTTAGTAGATTTGCGGGACCGGGTTTATCAACTTATTAATGATACACTCAAGCAGTATTATGGAACAGAAAATCGACATTAAGACGGTAGATGAGGTGGCGCGCCTGGCACGTCTGGAGTTTACCGATGAAGCAAAGACGGAAATCGTAAATGATATGAACCGCATGCTGGCATTTGTCAATAAGCTCAACGAACTCGATACCGAAGGCGTAGAGCCGCTGATATACATGACTGACGAGGTAAATGTACTGCGCGAAGACGAACCAGAAGTAACGCTCAGCCAGAAGGAAGCGCTGCAAAATGCGCCGAAGAAAGATTCAGATTACTTCAAAGTGCCAAAAGTGATCGGTGGTAACCTTTGAACCATACAAGCCGGAGCATAAGTCCAGGCTTCTGGACATCTTCAGAAGCAATATGCCTTTGTACTTTGCCCAGGAGGAACTACCCCTGTTCGATGCATTCCTCGATCGCGACATCGACGCCGAGCGGCCGTATTGGGTCGTGATAGACGACAATGAAATTGTGGGTTGCGGCGGCATTGGGATCAATCAGCCAACTAAGTACACACCTGTTCTGCATGTGATCATGTGCTGGGGCATGGTGCATCAAGATCTCCATAAGCGCGGATACGGCGGCTTACTGTTGCAGCATCGAATCACGCAAGCAGGCCATTTGTTTCCGGCAACACGCATTGCGCTGGGCACCACGCAACACAGTTTTCCGTTTTTTGAAAAATTCGGATTTAAAACCGTTTGCTACGAAAAAGACCACTGGGCAAAAGACCTTGATCTTTACCAGATGGAACTGCTCTAGTCCTTATCTGTTTTCATTTTTTTTCCATTCCTGTTCCTTCCCGCTGGTTCGGGCAGATGTATTGCTGATTGCTTAGGCAGTTGTATATTTGATATATGGATGTATTCATCGGTTTTTTCATCACGATTGGCCTTGTTGGATTGTGGTGGTACTATTCCCTGAAATCGGCCCGGCGCAAACAGGCCATCTCACGGGATGACCTCGACGACGAGACGGTGTATGTAGAAGGTATTGGCAATGTGAATTTCGAAGAGTTGGATGGGGCTTTGGGCGCTGACCCTGAGGCGGGCGTGAAAGAAATTAAGGACTCTATGTTTCGCGAAGACCTGATGCAATTTGAAGGCGAATTCCTGATTGCGGACTTGCCGCTTGCCGAAGAACGACGTCAGTCGATCGACGAGGCGTTTCTATACCTTGCTAAATTGCTTGGCAAAGAACAGGTTTCCGCAATCCAAATGCTAACCCTCTACAACGATGAATTTCACACCGAAGCACATTCCAGGGAGGAAGTAACGGCCCTCGCGCGCACCATTGCCCGAATAATGGACATAGATCCCGGCCGGCTCCGCATTTCCTTTTTCGACCCTGAAGAAAAAGAAGAATTGGGTCAGTTTGCCGGATTTTATGAAGGACTGAACGACAACGGCGAGTACGAGGTGTCGTTCTCTGAAACGCTTCATCGCGACCAGGAAAGCCTGATTGCTACTATTGCACACGAATTCGCTCACATTAAACTTTTAGGCGAAGCGCGAATGACCGAAAATTCAGAAGATTTTACGGATATGGTGCCCTTGTTTTATGGTTTCGGATTGTTCAACGCCAATGCAGCGTTCAAATATTCACGAAACGATACCCATTGGTCCACGTCTAAGTTGGGATACCTGTCGCAGGTGGATTGGGCTTATCTTTTTGCACTTGTTGTTTACCTCAGTGGCGAGCATGAACCCGCGTGGATGAAATCGTTGAACAAGACAGTTGCTAAGGATAGTCGCCTGGCTCTGAAATTCATCCTGGCAAATCCGGAACGGGTGTTGCCGCAGCAACAGCGCTAGTTGCGCAATTTTCCTGAAAGTATAGACAGGGTTTTGTTTACCTGCTGATCAAGTCGATCGCCATCGCCAATAAGAGCAAAACGATCTGAAACGAGAGGTAGCCCAGGGAGTAGGCAAAAAATGCTTTGACGTAGCTGACCGGTTTTTTGGCATCGAAGAACTGGCCGATGGCCCAGGTAGGATAAACCAGTGAAATCACCCCGAGTAAAATCGCATAAGCTCCTTTTCCGAGAAGACCGTAAAAAAGCGTTAGCAAAGTCAGGATCAACATGCCTTCACCCATGATAAAACAAAGCAATACCGTGATCTCAAAAAGGTTGTAGCGGTATTTTCTGAAAAAGAGGCTCACGCACAGCGCAATCAGGCCGCCCATCAGGATATTGGCATAGCCATAGTTGGTTTGCACCCAGTGTTGAATTTTTCCGTAAATACTGTGGGATAGCGCATCGTTTTGGGTGTTGGAAGCAAAATCGTCGGCATGAAACGCATGCGCTACCAGCGTGTACAACAATGAGGTAAGGATGAGGTAGGCCACCGGTTTCATGTGTTTGCTGCGGTCTTCGGTAATGAACTCTCGGATACTGTGTCCTGGTCTGGTAATAAGCTGGCGGAACGTATAAGGAAACCCTTTTTCGAAATGGAGCAAATGCAGGATCTCGTGCGACAGGTAATGTTTGTCGATGCGTTTAATCTTGGCGGCATGGCCGCAATTTGCGCAAAAGTTATCGGTGATCGCCTGCTTGCAGTGTTTGCACTTCGTCATAATTGATAGTAGCTGTGTTGCATCCTGGTGTGTTAAAGAACGGGAAAAGGATTGCCCGGCAGCGTTTGTTAAAGGTTTCAAAGGTAAGAAAGAGCGCCGGTACCCGCAATAAATTTCGGGCACAAGACACTATTTTTTGGGATCCGGCTACGTTTTTCAGGGCAATGATAGGATCAGCTTTGGTCACTTGAGGGCGTGTATATGTGATTGATGATATTTTCGGATATGCATTAGGAATGTTGGCTTTTCTTAATTTCCCAATCGTGGCGGTCAATTCTGAAGATATTTACCCGGCTGTTATTGTATGTCGTTGTCTTATCGAGCGTCATCCCGTTTCTTATTGCAACTTTTTCGGATTCTTTGTTGTCAATATGAATGATTGAAATTAATGAGTTGGATAACTTATGTTCAAACGCGTAATCTCTGCACATCGTTGCTGCTTCAAGTGCATAGCCTTGACCTCTATATTTTGGCATGAGCGAGTAGCCAACTTCAAGTTCTTCAATTCCCTGAATGGTGTGAACGAGAAGGCCACATTGCCCAACAAATTCACGGTTACTTTTTTCAATGAGCGCATTCATGCCTCCCAAGTTATTTTGATACCTGTAAAAAACCCGGTCAAACCACACTGCGCATTTTTTTTCGGCAGCGTTTTCGTCTGTCAACCAAATGTATTTTAAAGAAGTGTCGTCTCGACAGAATTTCAGCCATTCTTCAAAATCGCTTTCTTTAAGCTGTCTGAATAATAATCTTTCCGAACTTTGCCCAAACAAGAGTAACTTTGTATTGTCTTTGGTAAATGCCATGTTATTTACTTTACTGGTGCTTATGTTTTGCGTGTTAAAGAAGATCGAGTTTGTAGAGCCAGTATGTTTTTCCGAGCCTTGGTTCCAATTCTCTCATAATCCCGAAGCCTAAACTTTCGTAAATGTGCCTTGCAGGCGCCATCATCTCCGACGTATGCAAAGCAATGGTTTTCTCTCCGTTTTCTCTTGCCTTATCGATGCACATCAACGTCAATTTTCTGCCAATTCCTTGTCCCGAAAATTCGGGATCGACGGACACAAAACGTATATAGCTCCACTCTTCGGGGTAAATGTCTGTCGGATTCCCGTTCGGAACGATAAATGCCATGCCAACAAGCTCATTTTTTGGGGTAACACAAACGAAGCACGCCGATTGGTGAATAAGTGTTTCGTATGTCTTTTCTGAGGAAACCGTCTGTTTTAGGATATCCCAGTTTTCTTCTGTCAGCTGTTCCTCGAATTGTGCCCAGGCCTTAATGCCCAATCGCTTCAGGCCTTCCATGTCGTCTATTGTGCCTTGCCTGTATATTAAATCCATTTGCATGTAAGTTTGCTCGCCCTGTTTATTGCTTGCCGGCAATACCTTAAATATACAGTTTTCGCAGGCATTTGCAATAGGTTTATCGGGCAGCGATGGGTTTCATCGCCTGCCGCTGATGCTTTCAAACCGATGCGCATTTCGTGGCAAAAAAAATCCCCGTCCTTTTCCGGACAGGGATTTTTTGCTTGTGTGCAGAGGTGATTATTTCACTTCTTCGTAGTCAACATCGGTTACGTTTTCACCTTTGTCGCCGTTGTCGTTTGTATTGGCGTTGGCATCTCCTTGAGGGTTAGCTTGCTGCTGGTTCATGGCGTTGGCCATGTCCTGCGAAGCCGCTTCCCAGGCGCTGTTAAGCGCTGTTGTTGCCGAGTCGATGTCGCTGAGGTTCCTTGAAGCATGTGCTTTTTTCAGGTTCTCCAGGGCGCCTTCGATGTTCGCTTTTTTGTCGGCCGGAATTTTGTCGCCGTACTCTTTCAGTTGTTTTTCGGTCTGGAAGATCATACCATCAGCAGCATTGATCTTTTCAGCTTCCTCTTTCGCTTTTTTATCGGCGTCGGCATTCATTTCTGCTTCACGCTTCATTTTTTCGATCTCTTCTTTGCTTAAGCCGGAAGACGCTTCGATGCGGATGTTCTGTGCTTTGCCGGTTGCTTTGTCTTTCGCAGAAACGGATAAGATACCATTGGCATCGATATCGAACGTTACTTCGATTTGAGGCACACCGCGCGGAGCCGGCATGATGCCATCGAGGTTGAACTGGCCGATGGTACGGTTATCTTTCGCCATCGGACGCTCGCCTTGCAACACGTGCAACTGTACGCTCGGTTGGTTATCGCTGGCAGTCGAGAATGTTTCTGTTTTCTTCGACGGAATGGTTGTGTTAGCTTCGATCAGTTTGGTAAACACACCGCCGTAAGTTTCGATACCCAACGACAGTGGCGTTACATCAAGGAGCAACACATCTTTTACCTCACCGGTGAGTACACCACCCTGAATGGCTGCGCCGATTGCTACCACTTCATCAGGATTCACACCTTTGCTCGGTGCTTTGCCGAAGAATTTTTCTACAGCTGCCTGAATGGCCGGGATACGCGTTGAACCGCCAACCAAGATCACTTCGTCGATTTCAGAGGTTGATAAGCCTGCGTTTTTCAAAGCCGATTTGCAAGGCTCAATCGTGCGTTGGATCAGGCTGTCGGCCAATTGCTCGAATTTAGCGCGGGTCAACGTTTTCACGAGGTGTTTCGGAATACCGTTTACAGGCATGATGTATGGCAGGTTGATCTCGGAAGCGGTAGTGCTCGATAATTCGATCTTCGCTTTTTCGGCAGCTTCTTTCAAACGTTGTAGAGCCATTGGATCCTGACGCAAGTCGATGCCTTCGTCTTTTTTGAATTCGTCGGCCAGCCAGTCGATGATCACCTGATCGAAATCGTCGCCACCTAAGTGGGTGTCACCGTCAGTTGATTTTACTTCGAATACACCGTCGCCCAACTCCAGTACCGATACGTCATGTGTACCGCCACCGCAGTCGAACACCACGATTTTCATGTCTTTTCCTTTTTTGTCCATCCCATAAGCCAGGGCCGCAGCCGTAGGCTCGTTGATGATACGCTTTACTTTGAGGCCAGCAATCTCGCCGGCTTCTTTAGTAGCCTGGCGCTGTGCATCGTTGAAGTATGCCGGAACCGTAATCACCGCTTCGTCAACCGTAGTTCCGAGGAAGTCTTCGGCTGTTTTCTTCATCTTTTGCAGAATGATCGCAGAGATCTCCTGTGCGGAGTAATTGCGGTCGTCGATCACCACACGCGGCGTATTGTTATCGCCTTTTACCACTTTGTAAGTCATACGCGGAATCTCTTTCTGAGCCTCGTCAAAATTGGTACCCATGAAGCGCTTAATAGACGAAATTGTTTTGGTTGGGTTGGTAATGGCTTGGCGTTTAGCCGGATCTCCTACTTTACGCTCACCGCCTTCCACGAAAGCCACCACGGATGGCGTCGTTCTTTTTCCTTCATTATTGGCAATTACCACAGGCTCATTGCCTTCCATTACAGCCACACAGCTGTTGGTTGTTCCTAAATCTATTCCTATAATTTTTCCCATAATTCTTCGTTTTTGTTCTGTTATTGGTTAAAGTTTTATTTCAAGCCAGATGCCCAAAGGCACCCTTTAGTTTTATGTTTTGCTTCCATTAGGTCAATGTTTGTGCCAATTGGAGAATAGTCCAATCTATATGACAGACTGGCATAAAAAAGGCTGAAATCGAAAGAAATGTCATCTTGGAAGGCCGTTCCAAGCGTGCTTTGTCAGCCCTTAAGGACAGACGTTAATGATCTCAAAACCAAGGTAGTTACAAAAACGATAGGGATTGGTATATTGGTTACAGGCTATTTTATCGACAAATTCGGGCCAAAGATCTTTGCTAAGGCGTGACACCGACCTGCTGGAAAAAATGCCATAGCCGCCTTTGATGTTACTGTAGTTAGGTTTGTCCTGGGCGATGGTTTTAGAGGGTTCGTTCACTTTTAAAAACGTGGCAAGGTCGTCGGAACCAGCCGTTATGATAAATTCTATGTGAGACGCAGAACGCCGTTTAACATCCGGCGAATCTTTTTTGGACATTTCGTACCCGAGATTCTTATAAAAGTCTTCCTGTACAAAGTGGAAGTCCTCCATCATCATGCCGCCGGTAGTTGTTTTGGAGTCGTTTTGAAAAAAATTATAGTCCACAAAGCCGGGCCTGGTGGTGTGGTTTTTTAAGGTGTCGATGTAGTGAAAACGCATGGTCATACCGTACGTCCGCGCATGTGGAACGGTGTAAAATTTAATGTATTGCACTTGGTCCAGGACCACATAATTGAGGTATTTCAACTTGTCTGCCGGCGACACTGTTTTGGGGTATTTGCCATGAACAGGGTACGCGCCCGGCGTATTCGGATAGTATAAGAAAGGCATGGGCTGTTGCCAGCCAAAAGATTTTACGCTATCAACCATGCTGGTGACGGATGTGTACACTGCGCCGCTGATATTGTTGGTGATGGTGAGCTTGTAGTCGCCCCAGCTGTATAGCTTGTCCCTGGTTTGCCAGAGCCTTTGACGGGTGGTAAAAGTTCCTCCCTGTGTGTTTACCAGTGTATCGGTGAGTACGATCTTTTTTTTAATCAGGTTACCGACGGTAGTTGGTGCAGGCACGTCACTGCCGTCCACAAACCGCTCCAATGTCACCGTTAGTTCGCCCTCTTCAAAATTGATCTGTGTGGGGTCTTTTGCCACTAACATAGCGTCGCCATCGGTAAGAAACACTTTGTTGATACGGATATTCTGAACAGGCTCGTTGGCGTTGAGGATCGCATACACAGATACCGTATCTTTTCCCGGCTCGAAAATATCGAGTTCCGTTTTACAGGATAGTACCACCAGGCAAGTCAGAGCGATCAAGGAATACTTCATAGCGTTGTGTATTGAGATATACCAAAGCTAATCCATGAACGCTAAAAGCAGAATCCGAATAAAAAAATACCTAGTATTAGGTACAAAACACCTGGCGTTAGTTACAAACGGAGGCGGAAGGCTGTCCGCTGCTGTTGCAGAACAGGTATGGATTGGTGCTTGGGTGGCAGGCAATTTTGTCAATAAAATCATTCCACATATCCTTGGTGACAGTCGATTTGGAACGGCTCGCAAAGATACCCACACCACCGTTGATATTGGTATAAATCGGCTTATCCTGCGCAATACTTGTTGAAGGCGCATTTATCTGAAGGAATTCGGATAAGTTTTCAGATCCGGCCGTAACCACAAACTCCATGTAATGCGAGCGGCGGTTTTTTACGTTGGCAGAAGAGCGTTTGGCCATTTCGGCCCCCAGGTTTTTATAAAACGCCTCGCCGGTAAATGAAAAATCTTCCAGCAGTGCGCCGCCGGTTAAGTCGGAAGACCGGGCGGTAACAAAATTATAATCCACATGGTTGTAATTCACACCGCCTCCGATCAGGCTATCGATGTAATAAAAACGCATCACCACACCATAAAGCCTGGCATTTGGCACCGTGCGGAATTTAATGAAGTAGTTCACACTTGGCACGTCGTAGTTTACGTATTTAGGTTTGTCGGTAGAGATCGGGTTCGCAGGGTAGTTGCCATGCATCGGGTAGGTGTAAGGCTGGCTCGGGATATACAGGAAAGGCATCGGCTGTTGGGTGCCGAATGGTTTCACGCTGTCAACCATTGTCGTTTGGGCCGTGTAAACAGATCCGGTGGAAAGATTGGTAATCGTTAATTTATATTCACCGGTACTATAGAGCTTATCGGTTGTTTGCCACAGGCGTTGCGAATTGGAAAAAGATCCGCCATCAGTTGTTACTACCGTTTCGGTAAGAACAATTTCTTTTTTAATGCTGTTGGCTACAGTCGTCAGCGTTGGTGTGGTACTACCCGTCATGAAACGTTGCAACGTTACTTTCAACTCGCCGGCGCCATAGTTCACTGTGTTGGGATCCTGACCTGCTACCAGAGCATCACCGTCGGTTAAAAATACTTTATTGATGCGGATATTTTGCGTGCGTTCGTTCGGGTTCAGGATGCCGTAAACCGAAACCGATTCTTTTCCCGGAGCCAAGACTTCGAGATCATTTTTGCAGGAGGTGAAAACGCCTGAGACGATAAGCGCCAACACCAGGATAATTGTATGCTTCATGCGATAAAATAAGGTTTACAAAGTTATCATTTTTGAATTAACTTCAAATTAATTCGGTAATTTTACAAAAAATTACCACCTGCAAACTATGTCTGTTCACAAGGAAGTAAAAAAGGTAACAACGCACCAACTCCAGGAAATGAAACGCCGCGGCGAGAAAATTTCCATGCTCACTGCCTACGACTATACCATGGCAAAGATCATTGATCATGCAGGTATCGACGTTATTCTTGTGGGTGACAGTGCCAGTAACGTCATGGCAGGCTATGCAACCACGTTGCCAATTACCCTCGATCAGATGATCTACCATGCTTCTTCGGTGGTGCGTGCCGTTGACCGGGCGCTTGTGGTAGTCGATCTCCCGTTTGGCTCTTACCAGGGCAATTCGAAAGAAGCACTTACTTCTGCTATCAAGATCATGAAGGAAAGTGGCGGTCATGCCGTGAAAATGGAAGGTGGGAAAGAAATCAAAGACTCTATTGAGCGCATTCTTACTGCGGGGATTCCGGTGATGGGGCATTTGGGCCTTACGCCACAGTCTATCTATAAATTCGGCACCTACACGGTGAGGGCGAAAGAAGAAGAAGAGGCAAGGCGCTTGATGGAAGATGCCAAAATACTGGAGGAGTCCGGGTGCTTTGCTTTGGTACTCGAGAAGATTCCGGCAAAACTGGCTGAAGAAGTGGCCAATAGCATTTCCATTCCGGTTATTGGCATTGGTGCCGGCGGCGGCGTCGATGGGCAGGTATTGGTGACACATGACATGTTGGGCATGACACATGAGTTCAGTCCGCGATTCCTGAGGCGCTATCTAAGCCTCTATGAGAGCATGAGCGGCGCCTTCCAGCAATACATCAAGGATGTAAAAAGCAGTGACTTTCCGAATGCCAGTGAGCAGTATTGATCTTCAGTAAACAACATCTCTTTTTTCTATGCTAACCGGCGTTGAATGGAGTTTTCCTATTGATCTGCCGGAAATTTGCCGGAAGGCCTTTAGGCAATCGCTTCCGCCATGGATGGCAGTTTGCCAAAGCGCGTAATGGCGCTCAGGTGCGAGCGTAGCGCCATGCCGAAGGTCTCGTTTTCGAGATAAGGCACGCCAAATTCTTCTGCGGTAGATTTTACGATTTCAGAAATTGCCGGATAATGCACGTGACATATATTCGGGAAAAGATGGTGTTCTACCTGGAAATTCAGTCCACCCACATACCACGAAATCCATTTGCTTTTGCGCGAAAAATTAACCGTGGTGTTCATTTGGTGTACGGCCCAGTTGTTTTCGATGGTCAGATCAGCGTTAGGAAGTGGATGCGTCGTGCCTTCTACCGTATGGGCAAGTTGGAAAATAACCGTGAGCACAATGCCGGAGATAAATTCCATGAGCAGGAAACCCAGCAAAACCTGGTAAAATGGAATGCCTACTACAAAAACAGGTACAATGAAGATGGTTGCCCAAAACCCAATTTTAGATAATATAATTTTTAGGAATATGATTTTGTTCTCTTTTTTATTGCAGGTGTTAATGCCCTGACGTGTGTATTTGTGAAATTGGACAAAGTCCTTAAGAGCCGACCAATACAAAGTAAGGATGCCATAAAAGAAGAATGCATACACGACTTGTAAGCGATGATACCATTTAACCTCCGAATGAGGATTGAATTTTAAAATCAATTTATCGGCAATATCATCATCATAGTTGGCAATATTCGTGTAAGTATGATGCATCACATTGTGCTGCATTTTCCAATTGAATACCGATCCTCCGAGCAAATTAAGCGTATGTCCCAGCCAATAATTGGCACGATGGCTCGAAGAATAAGCTCCGTGATTGGCGTCATGCATCACGCTCATGCCGATGCCGGCCAGCCCAAAGCCCATCAGCGCCCAGAGACACAATGCTATTTTAAAAGGAGGGTTAAACAACAAAAGCGCTGCAAAGGGAAGAATGTAGGCACTTAACAATACAATGGTTTTAATAACCATCTGAGCGTTGTAATGCCTGGAGATTTTATTTTCGCGAAAATACAAATCGACCCGCTTTCGAAGCGTCGCGAAAAAAAGTGCTTTGTCTCTGTCTTTATCGACAAAGCGGATTGGATTAAATGCCATTTAGTCTGTTTAAAATTAATACTCTTAGTGCGGGGATATTTCATAAATATACGCATTATCCCCGGGAAAACGTTTTGAATTTGTTAATATTGCAGTATTGGAACATTCTTCGACATATTCACCCATTGGCGTGTTTGATTCGGGTTATGGCGGCCTTACTGTTCTGAAAGAGTTGGTGGCACATCTGCCGGATTATGATTACCTCTACCTTGGCGACAATGCCCGCGCACCATATGGCTCCCGTTCGTTTGATACGGTTTATGAATATACACTCGAATGTGTCACCCATTTATTCGATCGCGGTTGCGAGTTGATCATATTGGCTTGTAATACAGCATCAGCCAAGGCTTTGCGAACCATTCAACAAAAAAACCTGTCCGCCTTTGGGCCTGGCAAGCGGGTACTCGGCGTCATAAGACCCACTGCCGAGATCGTCGGAGATTACAGTAAAACAGGGCATGTAGGTGTTTTCGCTACCAACGGCACCGTTACCTCAGGATCCTATCCCATCGAGATCGGGAAATCGTTTCCGGCCTTGCAGGTATTTCAGGAAGCCTGCCCGATGTGGGTTCCTCTCATCGAAAACAATGAATTGAACAACCCTGGCACGGAATATTTCGTGAAACAATATATCGATCGCCTCTTTGTGCAGTCGCGCTACATCGATACCATCATTCTTGCCTGCACGCATTACCCGATCCTTAAAGAAGAGATCAACCGCCACCTGCCTGCTGGCGTTACCTTGCTCTCGCAGGGAAACATCGTGGCGCACAGTTTGGAAGACTACCTCAACCGGCATACCGATATGAAAGAGCGCTTGTCAAAAAACAGTACGCTCAATTTTCTCACGACAGACACGGCCGGGCTTTTCGATGAACAGGCCAGCCTTTTTTTCGGGGCACCGGTGAGTTCGCAGCACCTGGCTTTATAAGCAGCCTCGCGCACTGCCGGCAAACTTTCGCAGAAGAATTGCCATTCGTTACGCACCAATTGTTTTTTTAGTACATTTGCCGCAGAATCTTTAGGGGTGCTTTTGTTGGTTGCCAACAGGGCGTGCAGAGAGGTAAGACGCCTTACGGCTCTTTGTTCAAACACGCTTCCGCGCAACAACCGGCTCAAGCTGAGATGATACCCATTGTTACAAATTGCCAAACGGTTTGTAGCATGCACCTGATCAGGGTAATGCCTGCGTAGGGAAAACAGTTAATAAGAAAACGCCGCATCCCCTTGCGGTGTTTAGTGTTAACATTTAAAGAACCAATAAATGACCTTTAAACAAATCAAAACAGCAGCAACCATTGCTATGACCTTGTCGTGCGTTTATACGGCACAGGCTCAACACACCATCAGCGGCGTCGTTACCTCGCCCGAAAACAAACCCATCCCTTTTTCAGTGATAGGCATTCAAAACACTTACCTTACCGCGCAGACCAATGCCGAGGGGCGTTTCTCGTTCCGGAACCTCGACACCGGAAAGTATGTGCTAGTTACCAAGTGCGTGGGTTACAGGCCCAAAACAGATACTGTAATTGTTAATGGAGACGCGTCGCTGGAGGTTGTGCTTAATCAGAAAGACGTGTCACTCGATGAGGTGCTTGTGTATTCGACAAGGGCCAATCAAAACTCCGCATTCGCCCATAGCGACCTCGGCGCGGGCGACATCAAAAAACAAAACGTAGGGCAGGACTTGCCGTATGTACTCAACAGTCTGCCCTCGGTAGTAATCAATTCGGACGCAGGTAATGGTGTGGGTTACACCGGCATGCGTGTGCGCGGTACAGACGGAACGCGGATCAATCTTACCATTAATGGCGTTCCGGTGAACGATGCCGAAAGCCAGGGTGTCTTTTTTGTAAACATGGGCGACATCATTTCGTCGGCCAACAGTATCCAGGTGCAACGAGGTGTGGGTACATCGGTAAATGGCGCTGCGGCTTTTGGGGCCAGCATCAACATGCAAACAAGCCAGTTGCGTGATAAGCCTTACGCGGAGCTGAATAACAGCATTGGCTCTTACAACACGGTAAAAAACACCATCGCTGCCGGCACCGGGCTTCTCAATAATCATTTTACATTCGATGCCCGTGCATCACGCATTAATAGCGATGGTTACATCGACCGTGCGTTTTCCCGTCTCAGCTCCTTTTATCTT
>DAIUED010000063.1:0-13381 GCA_036845295.1 Bacteroidota bacterium | reverse complement strand
CGCGATCTTTTTGGACTTGTGGATACTCCAGAATAGGCTAAAGCCTACAGCCAACACAACAATCAAGGGGGAAAGGATTTTTTTATAGTTCATGATAATCAGTATTTGAATCGGGCATAAAACACCTCGTTCTTCTTATTGGTTATGGCGATGCGGTAATATTCTCCTTGTGTCATACCGGATACGGTACTGAGGTCGATGGTAAAGCGGTTATCGCCGATGCGTTCGATAAGGCCGGGCGGCGAGGCCACAGGTATGTTCTTATCCGATACGATGGTATAGCTAAGACTTCCTGCTGTTCCTTGTGCGGGATCAAAATACTCTTCTTCAAAGGCGAAGTAAATGCTTTTCCGGTAGGAATTGTAGTAGCCTGCATCCAGCACTTTCTTGAGGATAAAGTAGTGTGGTACCCGGATGTCGCAACCAAAGGAAATGCGTGGCTTGCTGATGTAAAGGTTTTTCTGGTTAACTGAAACATCGGCAATGAGTTCGGTAGACGGCATGGTATTACTGCTTCCCAAAAGGACGTTGTTCTTATAAAAGTCTATTTTCATTTGAAGTCCGCCATTTACTGCTGTCTTTTTCACTTTCAACACATCGGTTGGCGATACGCTATTGATTGAGCCAATGTTACCCAGTGAGAACATCACGGCGGTATAGGCTCCAAATGTAGATCCTCCGCCTAAGCCAGCTAGCGATAGGAGACTATTGTCGGCTATGTAAAACCGATGATCGATGTGGGAAGGGTTTGTGTCAAAATCCTGGCTATTCAACCCAAAGGCCATGGCGCGATTGATAAGCATACCTGGTGATGAAAACACAGGCTTAAACTCTGCCCAGCCGTCTTCGGAAGCATCGAGCAGATTGGTGGTCGATGCCCCGCCCAGCCAACTATAGGGGTTGGATTGTGTGGTGGTGATATTAAAAGAACGGTCGGTGGTATTGACGTTGGTAGCTCCAAGCGGCGACTGGTTGATCCAATCTGGCATATAGGCTATTGTAAACGTTTGCTGTGCAGGAGACATAACGGCTCCACTGCATGAGCCGGAGCGGAATTGCACCGTAACGTTATAAACTCCAGCTGACAAGCCCGTAAGCGTTCCGCCGCCACCTGACCCTGACGAGGTATAGCCGCCAGGGCCTGACACGGTGTAACCGCAAGGAACCTCTCCCAACAGCATCGAATAGGCATTGAAGCTAAGGCTTCCGTTAACGGCGAGGGCGCAGGTTACATCGCTGGTTGTGCCGCTAATGCCTTTGCGGGGTAACAGCTGCCCCACTTGTATGATATTTTTGATGATAGCACCAGGCGTTTTCAGTAGGGCTTTTAATTGGTAGTTCTGCTGGTAAAACGCATCGGGCACAGCGCTTTGCGTCCACACTGGTGTATAATTGCGCGAATACACGATCTGGTGGTTTTGAGGGTCAAATAACACACCGATCACATCGCCGCTGAAATAATCTGTGCTGGCGACCACAGACGAGTTGTAATAAATCTTCAGTTGGTTACTTCCATTGCCTTTCATATAAAGCATCGTATGCTGTAACATATCGGCTACCGTTGTGTCGGCTACCAAACTATCCGCTGTACGGTAACCCAACAGCATTTCATCGGCATCCCGCTCGATCTGGAACTCTGTATAAAAGGCCCGGTCGCTGGCCTGAATAACTCCGTCAGACAGGGCGTATAAAGCATTATTACCTGTGGCTGTCTTGGTTAGTTTTTGACCCAAACCGTAATGAACGGTAAAACCGGAGGCTGTATCCACAGGTATAACGCAGGTATCACCCTCGATGCCTCCCTGGGCGATCCATCCGAAGTCGTTCCCTAACAATACGGTCATCCGCAGGGTATCTCCGGCATGATCGACAACTACATTGTTGTATATCGCGGAAGGTACATCGGATAAGACCTGACGCCTCCGCAGACTGTCCAGTTTTGCATACAATAAAAGGCTATCGCTTACTGCCAGGGCACTGTCTAACATTGCATAATATTGCTGGTTATCGGCTACTTGGTAACCATTCCAGGCAATGTTATAGTGAGGTGTGCCTCCACTCAGGTTCAACGAAATTCCCCCCAAACCATCTGCTCCTGCATTCGTTACAGATGCCAATGAATGCATACTGCGGCTAACACCAAAACTACATCCTACGTTAATCAAGCTCGAGGTGCCAACGATGTCCACCATCGCTTTGAGTTTCCAGGCTTTGGCCGTCTCTACCGCATTTACGAGCGAGTTCACTACAATTCCGTCCACTGTAAAGACAATTGTATCTCCAATTCTATCGATGCGCAAGCGCGATCCTACAGGAAGGTGATATCGAGCCGCTGTCCAATTGCCTTCTGCTATGGTATAAAGCGTCGTTGTGTTGCCTTGATAATAGAATGCATAATCCAAATCGTAAAAATCTTCCGGATAAGGCGATAGACTGTCGATGAAGCCGACAAACTTATAGTCGTCCAGATCTTGTAAAACATATTCAACCCAACCGTCAGTTCCTCCAGCTAATTGATTTTTGCTGACTCCTCTTCCCCATTCTGTTGCTGGCGTAGTGACAACAAGCGTATCACCGTTCGTTTCTGCTCCATAGAGCGAATCCCAATAAACTTTGTAACCAATTTGATATGGAAGCTGATTGAGGTGGTGAAGCGCATCTTGTATCATCAACTTGTAATTACCGGCTGCTTTCGCACTCAGCGTATTCGTAGTTTCTCCGCCTGGTTCCCAGGCATAATTATAGGCTCCTTCCTGGCGGGGTGTTACACGAATGGAGCCATCGTTTGCGCCGGGTGACGAGGCGTGAACGATCTCTGGGATCAGACGGGTGTAGTTCGGAAAATAGGCGTAACCCTGGTTATCAAAGCTGCATCCGAGATTTACCAACGAGGATGTATTGCCTGCATGGACAATTCCTTTGATTTTCCAACTATTTTGAACTGCCACTGGGTCGATGTATGTAGCCAAAACACTACCGTTCATCCAGAAACGAACGGTATCGCCTACCCGCTCCACACGCAGAACACCGCCGACAGGAGGATGAGTGGCTACATGTACAAAATAGCTACCATTGGCCATGACATATAAGTTGCCATTGCTTCCCTCATAGTAATAACCATAATCGATATCGTATATATTTTCAACGTCGGAAGAAAGACTGTCCAAAAATCCGACTTCAAACGTTTGAGCCGGGTTGCGGAATATGTACTCCACCCAACCATCCGTTCCGCCTGGCAAGGTGTTTTTGCTAACAGCCGTACCCCAAGTAATGCCTTCGGAGCTCTTGTAGATAAGTGTATCTCCCCGCCTCTCGCTACCGTTGAACCGGTCCCATTGCACTTTGTACCCAATGTTATAAGTTAGCGTGTTCTGGTTATTGAGCGCGTCTTTCACGGTCACAGAATAATTACCCGCTGCCTGACTGCCTGTTGTATTACCTGTTACAGTCCCTGGTTGCCAGGTGTAGGTGTAGCTGCCACTTTGCACCGGCGCCACACTTACCGATCCATCAGCTGTTCCTGAATTACTGGCATGGGTAATGTACGGTACGAGGCGGTTGTAGTTTGGAAAGTTGCTATTGCCCTGTCCGTAAAAACTACAGCCCACATTCACCAGGCTCGATCCGTAGGCACCGTACACGGTTCCTTTCACTTTCCAGTCTTTAGCGGCAGATGCCGCATCGACGGCATAACTGTAGCGGTTACCGTTGATCTTGTACTCAACCGTATCGCCGCGGCGTTCGACACGAAGCACTGTTCCTTCGAGCACCTGGTAGATCATCGGAACGAAATAGCCACTTTCTCCAAAGCTGTACAAGGTACCCGACTCGTAATAGAAGCCGTAATCGATGTCGTATATATCTTGCGGATTTAAAGACAACCCGGAAGTAAACCCTACAATGCGATACTGGTTCATGTCGCGCAATACGTATTCGAACCAACCGTCGGTACCACCTGGCAATGTATTTTTACTAATGGCACTGCCCCAACTATAGCTTTCGTCGGTAATAAGGGTATCATGTTTAATGCTGCAGGCATAAGGCTGATCCCAATTCACTTTATAGCCAATGTTATAATTCTTTGGCGTAATGGTATTGGTTGCATCTTTGGCACTCACGCTGTATGTTCCCGCAGTCTTGCTGCTCAGAGTGGCCGACGCAATAGCGCCAGGTTGCCAGGTATAAGTGTAGGTGCCTGTTTTCAAAGGCTTTATGCGAATAGATCCATCGGTACTGCCCGAACCGCTACTATGCGTAACGAATGGAACCAGGTTGCTGTAGTTTTTGAAAGTCACACCGCCCTTGGTCGCAAAGCTGCATCCCATATTCACAAAGCTGTTACCTACCATGTCGCTGTATAGCATTGCTTTTACTTTCAACACTTTAGCGGCTGCCGATGCATCGCTCAGGGTATGGGTTGCCACGCCGTTTACCACAAATTTAATAGTGCTGCCACTGCGTTCGATCCGGAGGGCTGTACCTTCTGGGTAGCCGGACACAGGATTAGATAAACTACCGTATATGACTTCGTACAAATAATTGTTCACCCCGTCGTAGTAGTAACCGTAGTCGATATCATAATATGTGTCGAGCATTGGCGATAAGCTATCTAACACGCCAAAGACTTTCGTTTCGCCCATGCCTTTCAGGATGTATTCCACATGGCCGTTGGTACTGGCAGCAAGGTTGTTTTTGGTAATGGCTTGTGACCATGTACGGCTGGCCTCGCCGATGAGGGAGTCGTTGCGCGAAAAGCAACCGTACATCTGATCCCAATCTGCTTTGTATCCCAGGTTGTAGGTGTAGGTAACGGTAGCTGCGGTGGCATCTTTTACTTTCACCACATAGGTATTTTTGGCCTTGTTGGTTATGTCTTTTGTATAAACCGGACCCGGCGTCCAGGTGTACGAATAAGGCGAGGTACCTCCACTTACATTCAGGGTGATGGTTCCTGCATTGGGCGTGGAGGTCGAGGTTAGGTGCTTTACCGTTGGAACAACCGTGATCTGGGCCTGAAGGCCTGCGACACACAGCAGCCACAACACAACTGCTTGTAATACTCTCATAAGGTTTATTGAATAATGGTGTAAACGGAACTGCGGACGCCGCTGGCATCTTCAGTAGAAATCTCGTACAGGTAAGATTTTAACGGAATAAACGCCGGGTTACTCAACGATAACGTATCGCCTTCTTTTTTAAACAACTGCACGCCATTTTGCTCAACAACTGATGAGCTAAAAGGGTAATCAGCCTGGTAGATCACCGAACCGCTCTGCTTATCGCTTACCTTCAAATAGATCTTTACGGCATCAGCACCTGGTTTCAATTCTATCGTTACTGTATTTTTTACCTGAATGCCCACTCCCGAAGATGGACCGCCATTTCCCGCGTTCATCGGTTGTGAACGGTAACTGGCTTTTACGTTTTCAATTACCGGATGATGAACAGTTTGAGCAACTGATGACAAAGCAAACAGACACAAGCCCGTTAAAGCAAGCAAAATCGTTTTCATAAGAGTGTGTTTTTAATTCGGGGTACTATAAGTATTTCTACTCCTGCAAAATAATTGATAAAAAAACATTCCACCAAACTTTGTTAATATCTTTCGAACGAAATACCTATTTGTGAGTATTCAATCTTTTATGGCAAAGATTATTCTATACTATAGCCAGCCGAAAAGACAAACTTTATCTAACTGATACACAGATTGGACAACAACAAACGATCATTGACTGCCAGGAGGCGATCATCATGTCCAGTAAAAGGTCACCGCTATTTCCTTTCACGCGAAAAATACAGATCCTGTTTCACTAAAAAAGGACCACACTTGATGGTCCTTCATTCGCCGGTACTTGGTCTAGCGATTATTATTTTATTACTCAGCCTATATACAAACTAGTTCATATTGATCAGTTTCATGAGTATATCAAGTTTCGGCGACAAAACAATCTCTGTTCTTCTGTTCCTGGCTTTACCTTCAGGCGTGCTGTTGTCGGCAACAGGAAAAAATTCTCCTTTACCTGAAGCCGTAAGGCGATGTGCATCCATGCCATATTCGTTAGATAACAAACGCACCACGTTGGTAGCGCGTGCCGTACTCAAATCCCAATTGTCTTTATATAACGGTGTTTTAATCGGCACATTATCCGTGTGACCTTCGATCGCAATGCTTACGTCCGGATTTTTACTTAATACCTCGGCCAGCTTCTTCAATGCTTCTTTTCCCTTCACTTCTACGTTAGCATCACCAGATTTAAAAAGCAGTTTATCAGATAAAGACACGTAAACTTTCCCGTTTTTCATTTCTACTGTCAACTCATCGGGATTAAATCCAAGTAGGGCATTTTTCACGGAATTGTTAAGCACATTTAATACAGAATCCTGGCGCATGAGAATGGCTTCAAGCTGCCGCAAACGCGCCTCTTTTTGGTTAAGCGCTGCTTGCTTATTTCCCAGATCGGTACTTAGCTTGTCGAGCTGCATGCCTGATGCAGCCTGCAACTGTTTGTACTTTGACTCCAAATCAGTGTAATTTCCATTGAGCCTGGCAATCTCTGTCTGTTGTTCTTTGCTCAGGTTACATAACGAATCGCGCTCCATCAGTGCTTTTCTGTAGCGCTTGGAGCTGTACTTGTTTGCCGGCTTTGCCTCTGGGTCTCCACATAATTTGTGCGAAGCACAAGAAGCCATTAAACAGGCGCTACCCAACGCGACTACTAAAAGGGTTTGTTTCATGAGATTTTTCATAGCAATACTTGTTTTTCCTGTTCTATCAAACTGTATGCTCGGCATCACTATTTACACTAAATGCCCCGCGTTTGAGGCCTTCGCCGTGCTCAATTTTACACAGTTGATACAAAATGTAAACCACGAATGAGGAAAGTAATCCACAACCAGCAAAATCCTACCAGCCAGGTAAAATTACGCTGAACCCTTTATTGACGGGCATTTTGAACATACTCCCAGTAATTATAGAAAAACAACAGAAACACTAATTCGTGCGATGGTATTAAGTTTTCAAAGTTCACAGCATAAATCAACCCTAACTCTTAAACTAAACGATTATGAAAACTTTTATTACGACTATAGCGTTAATTGCATCAACCTGTATAGCATATTCGCAAGAGAACAACAACAAAATTGATCCACCGGCTCCGATTGAGCAATCCAAATTTTCCATCGGCCTCAAAGGTGGTTTCGGCCATTCCTTCATGTTGCCATATCGCAATTATATTTTCTGCCCATCTTGGGACGCCGGCGTATCAGGTATTTACGCACCAGGTAACCACTGGGGAATAGGCGTAGATGTCTTGTACTCGATGGAAGGGCCTAAATTTGAATTTCTTGATCCGGAAACAGGGAAGGGTTACGACAGGCAAGTTACGCTGGACTACGTTCGCATTCCTGTAAAAGCCATCTATTTCTTCAGAGACTATGATAAAGATTTCCGACCGAAAGTGACCCTTGGGCCATCGCTGGGTATTTTGGTTGGTGAAGTAAATAGCACAAACGCCGCATCGATTGATCTGGGAGGAAAATTCACCGCTGGTTTCAATTACCGCATTGCACGCGCCATCTGGATAAATGTGGATGCAAGTTACTATCAAGGGTTTATGGATGTTTACTCTTCCAACTCCGAAAATGACTTAAACGGCAACGTAAGGCTTGATGCCGGTATCAATTTCGGTTTTTAAATGCATGCGATATAACTCCGTTATTTAATTTACAAAAAAGGCCACGTTCCATAAGAACTGTGGTCTTTTTTATTTTTCGGCGTATTGTTTCTATTTTTATCCAAAATTAAGGAATGACGCCAAAATTCGATCTTACATTTCATCCACTTCAACGTTTATTTATTAGCCTGGGTTTTGGTCTGCTTACGTTTTTGACCATACGCCATCGTGGCTTAAGTGAACTGATGGTTTCGATTCTTTGCTGGATTGCTTTTGCACTGAGTTACACCCTTCTGACATTAAGAATTTTGTTCAGGCGGAGTGTAAGTGAGATCAGGAAAACAGCGATGGACGATGACGGCGGATCCGCATTGGTATTGCTCTTGGTATTATTGTCGTCGCTGGCAAGTGTGATTACGTTGTTTGTGCTGATTATTTCGAAAGAACAGCATCCTTACGATAAAGTATTTTTTTCAGTTACGGCTATTTTGGGCATGCTTATTTCATGGGTGATGATTCACACTGTTTTCACATTTCATTATGCACACTTATACTATAATGAAGACCGGAAGACGGCACAGGGGCTTGATTTTCCCGGGGAGGAAGAACCTGATTATCTTGACTTTGCTTACTTTGCTTTTGTGATTGGTTGCACATTCCAGGTATCGGATGTGGTGATCCGCTCCAAAACAATGCGACGCCTTGTGCTATTGCACGGCCTTTTATCATTTGGGCTCAATACGTTTGTAGTTGCGTTGATGGTAAATCTGGTGGCTGGCATCAGCCACTAATCCCTTTATTCGTCGCCGATAAGGCGGTTCATTTCCAGGTATAGTAATAAAATGGTGTACCCGTTACCGATACGGGCCACGGCATCCATCAGGTCTTTGTGCGAGCACCTGAATTCGTTAGCCCAATAGGTAAGAGCCTCAGGGCTTGTATCGATCTTTCCGTCTGTAATATATTGCTTGTCACTCACCCGCTAAAAGTATAAATTATACAAACGACAAAAAACAAGTACTTATACCCGTTTTTTTCATCAAGTACCACTACTTGATTAATACAGGTAACATTACTTGATTTTCGATTCACGTGTTTTTTTTTAATTCGTTGATTATTAGTATTGAGTTGGATGCTGCCAGTGTTAATCAACGTGAATGGCAAAAAAAAGACAACCTTATCGAACAAACAGCGTATCATATCTTTAAAACAAATCAACTAAGTACTAATCTTTAAATTTTAAACGTTATGGCATTTACAGGCGACGAAGCAGAACAATTTCCATTGGAGACAGCGGCGAAATGGACTTCAAATTACAGATTGGCAAATCCGGGAAAAACGACCGCACATTTCTTCGGGTTCAAGATCATCAAACAGATTCTCGGACAAGAGGGCTGTGTTGGCATCCGGTGCTATTACGCGCTCGACGATAACGGCAAACAACAGCTGATTATGGTTGGTACTGATGCTGAAGAAAACGATCTTTACAATGGTTTGATTGCCGAAGTGTCGAGGCCTTGTCCTCCATTCTGCGGAAACACCAATCCTCTGAACAGTTTATAATCCAGGCAGAACACGATTTAATGAGAAAAGGCGCATTTTATATGCGCCTTTTTTTTATTTTTATCAAAAAAAATTCTGCATCCCCTGTATGACATATTAAGCTATTGCTCTGCGTTCTTTTCCATTATACCGCTGATCATTGGTATTTATTGTTACCGTTTTCTGAAACCAGCCGACAAAATCATTCTGCTATTGGTCTGTTTTGCCACGCTTACCGAGTTCGTCAACTTCTTTTACGAATACCTTGCCATATCACGGAACATCTCGCTCATCAATATCTATTTCATTGTCGAAACACTCACTATTTCTTTTTTCTATTATGTGGTCTTTCAGTCCAAAATGCTCCGGATCATTACTATCGTGGTTGGCTGCGCATTCTTTATTGTATCGGTGCAGCAGATCATTTCGCACGACAAGGACATGATGAACCAGGTGTCGGTAACACTCGAGTCGGTAGTGGTGACAGCATTTTCTGTATTGGGTTTCCACCAGCTTCTTCAAAAAAGCAATTACTCCAACGTACTCGATGCTCCGGTTTTTTGGGTACATTCTGCGTTTTTATTCTATTTCACCGGTACGTTCTTCCTGCACCTGTTCAGTAGCTTTCTTATGCGCCATTCGCTTTCCGGTTTTTACCAACTTTGGGGCTTGTGGCACTCGCTTGTTAATATCTCTTTTCTCATTTTAATCAGCATCGGATTTTGGAAAACGCGGACATTACAAACATCAAACTCCTGATCACTATCGGGATCTTAATAACACTGTTTCTGGCAGCTGTTGTCATCATCTTTGTGGTTTACTACCAGCGGAAAATGCTGCTGAAGGAAAAGCGCATACAAACATTGGAACAAGAAAAGCAGATTGCACTCTTTAAGGCATCTGTAGAGGTTGAAGAAAAACAAAAAGAAAAAATTGCACGCAACTTGCACGATGAGATCAACCCATTACTCGTCGTCCTCAAACTCAACCTGAGTCGCCACCGTATGTCGGCTTTAAAAAATAATTTTGATCCCGAAAGCCTCAAAAAAGACTCTGAACTACTCGACAAAGCCATCGAAGGCATCCGCACAACCTGCCACGACCTCATCCCTTCGTTCCTGCTTCAGTTTGGCTTATTGAAAGCGCTGGAAGAATATATCAGAACTGCCCAACAATCGGATGACATGAGCCTGGAATTTGAAAACCACGTGAGCATGGAAGAAATGGAGGTTTTTGACAAACAAGCGCAACTAAATATATACCGGATATGCCTGGAAATCCTTAACAACCTGTTTAAACACGCCGCCTGTAGCCAGCTACGTATGCTCACTAAAAAAACAGGCCAGCACATCCTGATCGATTTCATACATGATGGCAAAGGCGTGAGCAATAAAGAAATGGAAGTATATACCGAAAACTCAAGTGGCCTTGGACTCAAATCACTGAAAGCGCGTGCCCTGATACTGGGCGCCGATATCAACTACCTCACCGACGCGATGTATTCGGTAATCCAACTTCGCATCCCCTACACGGTATGAGAAAAAAAATCCATATAGGCATTGTCGATGATCACCTGGTTCTTAGACAAGGGCTGCGGCTTCTGCTAAAAGAATATGATCACTTGAATGTAATTCTGGACGTAGGCAATGGAAAAGAACTACTCGATGCATTACGTAGCAGTATGCCTGACGTGATCTTACTCGACATTGAAATGCCAGTAATGAACGGCAAGGAAACGCTCGACAAACTGACTGAAAAATTTCCGAGAGTCAAAGCTATCATGATGAGTACACATTTCAACGACGGTTACATCATCGAATTCATCAAAAACGGCGCTTGCGGTTTCATTTCAAAAAACAGCGATATCGAAAAGATCGTCGATGCCATACAATCGGTGTACGAACTCGGCTACTATTATGATCACCGTGTATCAGCCGTGATGGCTAAGATGATCAAAAGCCTGCCGTCGGCTACCAAACTGGTACCCGATACCGAGCTTACCCGACGCGAGGTACAGATCATTAAACTCATTTGCGATAAAAAAACCAATAATGAGATTGCCCGTTTGCTGAGCCTGAGCGTGCGCACCATCGAAGGCCACCGCTACAACATCTGTAAAAAAACCAACACATCGAATACGCTGGAACTCATCGAATTTGTTGTTCAAAATAACCTCTTAGCTATTTACGGCTAAAGCGCTGCTTTTTTCAGCGAATTGAGCACTGCCGACAATTCAGCTTGAATCTCTTTCCCTTTATCGGCATTATACCAATTTTGCAAGGCTGTTTTCAACGCACTCGTGTCTGTTTTTTGTGCCACAAGCTCGGCATATACTTTTTGACACGCGGCGGGCCTTGGCCCCCAAACGGCCAGATCTGCGCCAGAAGCATTCCGGATCACCAACTTTGGAATGGCCTTACCACCATTGGTAAGGTATTGGGCGATGCGGTGCGGCTCGGAGTCCCGTAACTCATACTGAACCGTAATTTCAGGATTTTCGAGGGCAATCATCTCGATAAAGGGTACAATGTGCGCAGCATCTCCGCACCAGGGTTCTGTGATAACGATCCACTGCAGTGGCTGATCCACAGAGGCCACCGCAGCGCTTGCTTCATCGGAAAGAGACGCGGTTTTGAGCCAGCGGTTCATCCGCGCCCAATTGAGCTTGGTGTAATTCATATAATCGGGGTTGTCGTAAGGAGCCGTTGTCAACTCGGCATGCAACACCTCTTCAAAATAGTGCAGGTATTCCTGAAACGTCATAAAGCAGTATATGTTTATAGGTATTTATTTAGTCCTCAAATTTACCATACTTAGCGGATTTTGCCTAAAACCTGGCTTAGACTTTATTGCGTTAACCGTGACGGATCAGCTGACATTTGTCATGCACTGAAATTACCTGCAAGCAGGTAATGCTCCCTCAACAACTTTAGCGTAATTTGGCTTGTCCCCGGTTATATTCATCTAAAAAAAGCAAACATGCGCGTATTACACGTACTGATCGCGCTTACCTGCCTGAGCGGCATGGTAAGATGCAGCAAAAAAACAGGACCGGATCCGGGCGGCAACCCTGATAATAGTAAAGTGAGTTACTCAATCCGCGGCGATTACAGTGGCGAACTCACGATTACCTACATGAAAGCTAATGGCATTCGCAACACCATGAAAGGGATTTCACTACCCTGGGATCTTTCCATTAATCCCAATAGCGATGTCACCTTGGTTTATTTTAAAGCCTCGACCGGCCTGGATGATAAACCGGGAAAAAGCGGCGAAAAAGCCGAGAGCAGACTCTATATAGGCGGGCAAATCTATAGCTTATTTCGCAGCACTGCCAATGCCAAGGGAAAACTTGTGAGTGACAGCCTATGGTATAACTACTAATTTTGAATCATGCAAACAAACCAGTTCATCGAGCCTACCATGATCCTGCGCCTGGCGCTTGCCGTCATTCTTTTCATGCATAGCGTTCCGGGAATGTTCCAGGGCAGCGTTACCGATTTCGGAAAACTCTACCTCGATCCGGCGGGCTTCGCACCTTTCGGACTTGTTCTGGCCTGGGCCATCAAATTATCGCACGCTGCCTGTGTGGTTTTACTTGTCATCAACCGGGGCATCAAAATAGCTGCCCTTGTCACCGTGCCTGTGCTGATAGCGGGCATCATCATGGTGCATGGCGCGCAGGGCTGGTTTGTGGTAGGCGGCGGAAGTAACGGTATCGAATACAATGTTTTGCTTATCAGTGTTTTCATTTACCTGTTCTTTTACCCGCCACCTACACAATAGCTGCAATAAGGCCGTTTTATAACCAACCTGTTAACAAGGACGGTCTTTAAGATCAGGAAATTTGTAAAGCAACTAAAAATCCTGTATTTTAGGGCTTTAAATCATGAAAACCCCCGGCTTACTGCTTACATTACTCATTCTGACATTATCGGCTACAGCGCAACGCTTTGTGGAACCCGATAAAATGAAATCGTTCAACATTACGGTGAACTATCCCGACTACACGGTAAAGACACAAATGCTGAAAGACCCGAAAAAGCTACGCCCAGATCCGGACCTGACGTACCATTGGTATGTATCACAAAAGATCATGGAAACCAAAGGCGGTTTTGACGGTAAGTTACTTCACGGCACCTATCGATCGTTCTACCTAAACGATC
>DAIUED010000062.1:0-13404 GCA_036845295.1 Bacteroidota bacterium | reverse complement strand
CGAAAGCGACAATATATTTAATTCAGGCGACTACATCGAGTTTTTTGCCGAACGCAACGATGGCCGTTTCGACTCGGCCGCGTATTCGGGAATCAGCCGCCTGCCTAATCCTTACGTAGCCCTGTTCAACGACACCAATTACGCATACCTCACCTGGAACAGCCTCACAACCAACAGGCGCATGACAACAGAAACAGACGTGGCTTTCGGAGGCTATACCGCAGCGCCTTACTTCTACAGCGAGCGTATACACACCGGCACCGGCTACTCGCTGGGTCGCACGTTCATTGATGTGGTTTCTGATCCTCGCTACGTAAGCTGCGAAGGATATGGCCTTGGCATCCAGCAGGGACAAACGAGCCAAACGTATTTTACCGGCTTTGGTGTTTACCAATCCGCTTCCCTGCCAGTGTATATCCGAACGTGTTATTCGGGCACATCCGAAGACTACCTTCCTGCAGGCTACGATCACCAGGTGCGCATTGAATACCTGAACAGCAGCAACAGCCTTACAACACTTCACGACACTACCTTTCTCGGCTACCAGCAAATCAATTTGGGCTGGCAATTGCCGGCTTCGCAATTTAGTGCAGGTACATACGTTCGTGTAACGAGTGTGAACAATCCGCTTTTCAGTGGCATCACCAACGCTACCAACCTGCATTACATCTCGTTTCGCTACCCACAGGTACCCGACTTCGGCGGTTTTTCCGAACAGGTTATGTATGTGGACAACAGCAGCTCGGCATCCAAGACCTTTCTCGATTTGCAGAGCGTGAGCTCTCCCGGCTCGGTTATCCTGTACGACCTCACCAACCATAAATACATCAGCGCTGTGGTGAGCGGCACCAACGTAAAAGCGTTGATCCCGAATGGAGCCGGGCAAAAAAAATGCTTCCTGAGCAACAGTTCGAACGTTGTGTCGGTAAGTTCTCTGGCGCCTGTCAACCAAACCGGCTTTTTTGTGGATTACCGAAGCGGAAAGCCGGACTCCGCTTACCTGATCGTATCGCACCGTGGCTTACAGCAGGCGGCAAACGACTACAAGCAATACCGGCAAAGCATTGACGGCGGATCGCATCAGGTGATCCTGGCAAACATCGACGAGTTGTATGACCAATTCGCCTATGGCAATAAAAAAAATCCACTTGCCATCCGCAATTTCTGCAACTTTTTGAGCGACAGCCTGCCTACGCCTCCTGCCTACCTTCTTTTACTTGGAAAATCCATTAAAAACGACCAGCTCAAAATCAACGCCGCCAACTGGAATGCCTGCGACATTCCCACCATGGGAATTCCTTCTTCCGACAACCTGATCACCGCAGGCATACAGGGCTCGCACTCCTCCGCCCCATTCATTCCTGTTGGCCGGATATCCGCCAAAACAAATACGCAAGCGGGTTATTATCTGGATAAAGTGAAATCGCATGAGCAGGGATTAAAGAAACCGGAACCCGACGATTGGCATAAACGCGTGCTTCATTTTGCGGGCGGCACCGATATTAACCAGCAACAGCTGTTTCAGAGTTACCTTCAAAGCTATTCGGTGACCATTTGCGATACATTATACGGTGGTACGGTATTCAACTTCAAAAAAACAACCACCGCGCCGATACAGATCACCATCAGTGATTCAGTCAAACGCCTCATCGACTATGGTGCCTCCATCATCACCTTTTTCGGACATGGTTCCATCAGCGGTTTCGACCAGGCGATCGACGATCCCAATGCTTACAACAATAAAGATCGTTACCCTTTGTTTATTGCGAATTCCTGTTATTCAGGCGACATCCACACGCCTGCTGCAAACAGCGCCAGTGAAAATTTCACACTCATCAACGAAAAAGGAAGCATTGGATTTATTGCCTCATCGTCGAGTGGCATCGTTTATCCTCTCAATATTTATTCCTCGCAACTCTACAAATCCATTGGCTACGAGCGTTATTACAAAGGCATCGGCGACGGCATTAAAAACACCTGTAATAAAAACGCTGTTCTTGGCGATCAGCTATTGGAGATCACATCTCTTGAAATGACCCTCGAAGGCGATCCGGCAGTAAAACTATGCGGACACGCAAGGCCCGATTACCAGATCAGCAATGCCAGCGTGTTCTTCGATACCCAGAGCAATGTCGATTCCCTCGGCATCAACATCGTGATTCGCAACCTCGGCAAAGCCATTCGTGATACCTTTGTGGTTCGGGTAGAACGCTATTTTGCAACCGGCGATTCTATAACGTACATCCGTAAAATAAAAGCGCCCTACAACCTCGACACGCTGAGCTTTAATGTGCTAAAAGACTACGACAATGGCATTGGCCTTAACAGTTTCAAAGTGTATGTCGATTCATATAATGAAATCGCGGAGCTGTCGGAAAACAACAATGCCACAACAGGAACAGTGGATCTTTTTATTCCGGGCGGCGACGTGGTGCCAGTGTACCCATACAAATACGCCATTGTGCCGAAAGTATCGCAGATCACCTTAAAAGCGTCAACTGCCGATCCGTTTGCACCGCTTACCAATTATAAAGTACAACTCGATACCTGCGACCGCTTTTCGAACCCTATTAATACAGCCCTGATCCCAAGCGCGGGCGGCGTTGTTGAATGGACAGTGAATCTCCCGTTTGCTGACAGTACCGTTTATTTCTGGCGTATTTCCAAAGATTCGGTTCAACCTACTGATTCGTATAAATGGCGCGAAAGTTCTTTCCAGGTTATCACCAATCGTTCCGGTTGGGGCCAATCGCACTTTCATCAGTTTAAGAACGACACCTACCAATTTGTAAAATATAAAAAAGCACAGCGTCGTTTCGATTTTGAAAACGACGTATCATCCATTACCTGCCGCACCGGCTTCTTGTCGGGCATTAGCTGGGATCAGATCACCTACTCCCTCAACAGTTCTCAAATGCACGTATGGAGTTGTGCCCAGGACGGCTGGACGATTGTGATCTTCGACTCCACAAGTGCCCAACCGAGACAGAGCATATCTGCAAACGCCCCAAACCCCGGCCCCGGCCCTTATGGGAACTGCCACTGCGATGGCACCAGGCCTTTATTTGCATTCGATTTCGGAACGGCCAACTATTGCGGCTTCCCCAATACCTGGCAGAACGACCTTACCACGCTGCTCAACAGCCTTCCTGTAAACACCAAAATGCTGGCTTATTCGGCCCAGAACCATCAGGCCCAAAGTTATACTAACGCCCTGTACACTGCCTTCGAAAGTTTTGGCAGCGCCCAGATACGCAATGTAAAAGACACCGTGAGTATGGCCATTTTCGGGAGAAAAGGCATGAGCATCGGGCAGGCTCATGAAGAGGTAGGCGCGCACAATAAAGACGTTGTTGTTCTAAACGATTCGATCCGCACCAACTGGAGTAACGGCTATGTCGCATCCGAACTCATCGGCCCGGCATTTAAATGGAACAGCCTGCACTGGAAACAGGTACCGGTAGAACTTCCTAACGAAGATACCGTGGTTTTGAAAGTGGTTGGCATAAAAGTAAACGGCAGCCGCGACACTGTGGCTTCTTTCACCGCTGCGATGACAGATGTGTACAACCTCGACACGTATGTTGATGCAACGGTGTATCCTTATATGCAGCTAGTGGCCCTTATGCGCGACCAGGTTTACAAAACGCCGCCGCAACTTAAGAAATGGCAAGTGCTCTACGAAGAAGCGCCCGAGTGTGCCATCAATCCGAAAAAAGGTTTTTTTATCGCCAACGACTCGCTTCAGGAGGGCGAAAAACTGGCAGTAAGCATCCCAATCGAGAATATTGGTGTTAAACCCTTCAACGATAGCCTCATCGTCACGTATTGGGTAGAAGATAAAGACCGGATCAAACATTTCCTGCCGCAAAAACTCAAAGCCAGTCCTTTTGTGCCGGCACAGGTAATTACCGACAGCATTGTGTTTGACAGTTACGCGTACCCCGGACTTAACTATTTGTGGATCGATGTGAACACACCTACCCACATTCGTTATCAGAAAGAACAATATCACTTTAACAACATTGCGCGTATTCCATTTAGGGTAAGCAGCGACAAAATCAATCCGCTGCTGGATGTGACATTCGACGGCACACATATTCTCAACGGCGATATTGTTTCATCGAAACCCCATATCCTGGTAACGCTGAAAGATGAGAACCGATTTTTGGCCCTGAACGATACGGCTGATTTTGCGGTATTCCTCAAATACCCTGACCAGGCTTCAGAAAAACGAATTTACTTTAGCAACTCCTTGTTATTTACTCCTGCGCAGCTCCCAACTAATTCCTGCAAAATCGAGTGGCGGCCCGAATTTGCCATCGATGGAAAATACCGGCTTATTGTCCAAGCCAAAGACCGCACGCGCAATGTATCGGGCGATAACGATTACAGCATTGACTTTGAAGTGATCAACAAACAAACTATTACGGAAGTGATGAACTATCCGAATCCATTCAGCACATCCACGCGTTTTGTATTTACCCTCACCGGCAGCGAAATTCCTGATGTGTTTATTGTGCAGATCATGACCATTACAGGCAAAGTGGTGCGTGAGATCACCAAAAACGAAATCGGCAACATTCGCATCGGCCGCAACATTACAGACTTCGCCTGGGACGGGAAAGACGAATTTGGTGACAAGCTCGGCAATGGCGTGTACCTGTACCGCGTGATCACACGATACAACGGCGAAGCCGTAGAAAAGCGGCAAACAGAAGCCGACGCTTACTTCAAAAAGGGCTGGGGCAAAATGGTGATTATGCGCTAGGCCTCTACCAACAACGTATCCAGAATTTTATCGGTAGTCATAAATGTGCGGATCATATCAGATGCCTCGCGTAGTACATCGGTCTCAACGGTTGGCTTAAGTCCGAGCAACGCAGTGGCCTGTTTCATGGCTTCGTCTTTATTTACCTGCTCCGTCACATAGATCGCATCACGAAGCTGATGAAGGTTCAGCACACTGTCTTTCCACTTTCCGAGTTGTTGGATCGCCCAGCTCAGGGCATAGAACGAATCAGCGTCCAACAGCAACACTGCTGTTTTCTTAGGCTGCGCGGGCAGCTTATTATACGCAGACTGAAGAACATCTTTGGTGAAATAATGTTGCGCATAGGGCTTGCGTTTGCCCGATTTCCTGAGCTGTATCAATCCGCGAAGTGCCTGGGCATAGATGCTCAGCCAACGCAGCTTGCGGCGGATCTCATGCACCTCTTCTTCGATCTTCGTAAACTGGTAATCGGCTTTGAGGGCAAAATACAACATGGCATCGATCTCTTTTTCAATCGCAAAGCGAAGCTCTCCGATGTAAGCCTCGTCGTAAGCCTGGTGAAAGCGTTTTATCTTTTCATCGAAGGCCGTTACCTTTCCTTCCAGCCATTCCTTGGATGCAAGACGCCTGTTGCATTTTTCCAGATAATTCTCCTTACGCAAAGTAAAATACTTAACGACCTCGCGCGGTATCTTCTTATTTGCCTTAAAGCTGGTTTCGAGTGCGGCATACTGGTCGATTTCTCCAAACAGATCTTCCAGTTTTTTAAAGCGCTTGTTCCACTTATCGAATAGCTTTTCGTCGAATGCCTTATTGTGAAGCCGTGTAAGCGCTTCCAGCATGAAGAGTACCGTTCGGGCATCGTTCCGGTAAAGCCACCAGGCCGGATTCTTCTGCCCTGCTGCCTGGCTGAGCAACTGCTGGAGTTTCTCGCTATAAAATAAAAATGGGTTAAACGCTTGACTGGCCATAATTAGGTGTTTTTAGTTATTATTTTCCAAATGCCTTTCCGGCACATTTGATCTCCATTTATATTCTGATGCCAACGACACAAACATCATCAATCTGTTCCAGATTTCCTTTCCACTGCTCGAAAGCATCGTTCAATTTTTCTTTCATGTCGTTCATCGGCAGGTGCGCGTATGCCAACAGCAGGTCTTCGAGTTGCTTGTACTTAAACTTTTTACCCTTTGGGCCGCCAAACTGATCCGGATAACCATCGGTGAGGGCTAGCACGACGTCGCCGGGCTGCAAAGCCATCGTCCATTCTTCGAATGGCTGCGTATCACCGTGTCCGGCACCCACGGGCATTTTATTGGTATGAGACGTCGTGATCGTGCCGTTGCGGATCAGGTAAAATATATTGTTCGCATTAGCATAGGTAAGTTCTCCTTTTTCAAAATTGAAACGGCACAGGCAGCAGTCCATGCCGTCTTTGGTTTCGGTGAGACTGCCTTCCGGGTTCAACGCTTTGATGATGTCTTTTCGTAATTGGTTAAGCACAGCCGCCGGGCTTATGATACGGCGCTCATTGACGATCTCATTCAGGAAATTCATGCCCATCATACTCATCATGGCGCCCGGAACGCCGTGACCGGTGCAATCGGCCGTCATAACCAAAAAATTTCCCTCGTGCTCGAGAGCCCAGTAAAAATCACCGCTCACAATATCCTTTGGTTTAAAGAGAATGAACGAGTCGCGGGTATAGCGGTTGAAATACGGGGCGCTGGTTAGGATACTTTGCTGGATACGTTTAGCATAATTAATACTATCCGTGATCTCCTGGTTTTTTTCCTCCAGCATATTTTTTTGCTCGCTGATGCGCTCGTTAAAAGAAGCCAGCTCTTTATTGGCGCGGTGCTTGGAGCGGTTGTTGTTAAACAGCAGCACCAGTAAAACGCCCAGAGCCACGATACCGGCAACGGCGAAATAAAGATACAGCCGGCCTTTTTCACTTTCGGCAGCACTCCGTTTTTGCTTTTCGGCCAGCAGTTCAATCTCTTTCTGCTTTTTTTCGTTATCAAACTTGGCCTCGGCCGTGCGGATCTGCTCCAGGTTCTCGCGGTTCATCGTACTATCCCGAAACGATTTATACACCTTGTAACAGGCCAGGGCATTTTTAAAATCACCACGCTCCTCGTAAACATGGCTCAACAAGAACACCGAAGCCTGCGACGTGCTGATATCGCCTGTTTCGCCCGCCAAAACGATCGCCTCGTTGAACGCGTCAATGGCTTCCTGGTCTTTCCTGTTAGCGTAGTAAGCGGTGCCCGCCTGACTCAGTGCTTTGGCCATGGTGTATTTATCGTTCAGCAGCCTGGCAGTTTCCACGGCCTTCACCCCAAAATACATCGCTTTCTTCTTGTGCTCGCTATCGGTATAGATCTCCGACAGCGTGATGTAGTTATACGTAAGGCGGTAGTTATTGCGGTTATTTTCGTTGAATTCAACACAAAAGTTGATGTAATAAATCGCACTATCCATCTTGTTCAATTTCAGGTACGATGAGCTCAGGTTATTGTAGGGCGTGTAAACGGAGTTCGCCGATCCGGCTTTCGTATGCGCCTCAACCGACTGCAGGTAATACGAAATGGCCTTGCGGTAATCTCCCTGTTTGGAATAAAAATTCCCAATGGAATTGAACACATGTCCCAACTCGAGGTATTGCCCGTATTTCCGTCCGTAAGTAACAGCTTTCAGGAAAAGCTCCAGCGCTTTCCCCTGCTCGGCCATATCAAGGTAAATGGCTCCGGCCACGTGGTATATATAGCAATAGTCGCGCTCGTCGTTCAGCTTTTCTGCCAGCGCCATACTCTGCCGGGCGTAGTCGATGCCTTCCTGTAAATTCCGGTAACTGACATTCCAGGCAATGTTACCGAGCAGCTTTACTTTGCTACTGTCTTCGGCACTGGTTTTCAGAACCTGCAGGCAGGAATCAATATTAAGATTCTGAGCTCGAAGGCGCAAACCCATGAGCCCAAGGAATAGAACAAAAATAAATCCGAAATATGTTGTTGGCAAGCGCAGAGTCATGATGCACTAAGGCATTCCTAAACTACTCTTTATTTTTGAAATAAATACCGCCTCCTGGTAAAATTTTTGCCTGGCCAACTCGGGAAAAACGGCGCTTGGCGTAGCATTTGGCAACATTTTCCCTCAGCAGGATTCTAACCGAGTATAGAATTTTATAATTATCTTTGCCTCCTATGGAAAAAAGAGTACGATTACGGTTTGCCCCCAGCCCAACGGGAGGCTTACACATGGGCGGTGTACGCACAGCCCTGTTCAGTTATCTGTTTGCAAAAAAACACGGTGGAGACTTTGTGCTTCGCATCGAAGATACCGACCAAACGCGCTATGTTGAAGGCGCAGAACAATACATCATCGAATCCCTGAAATGGTGTGGCATTGAACCCAACGAAGGCGTTGGTTTCGGCGACGGTCCTTATGCGCCTTACCGCCAAAGCGAGCGAAAAGAACTCGGCATTTATAAAAAATATGCCGACCAGCTTATTGCCTCCGGCCACGCATACTATGCTTTTGATACAGCCGAGGAACTCGACGAGATGCGCAAACGCCTCGAAGCTGCCAAGGTAGTGGCCCCACAATACAATGCCGTCACGCGGCAAAACATGCGCAATTCCCTTACCCTGCCGGAAGACGAAGTAAAAAAACTGATCGACAACGGTACGCCGCATGTGGTGCGTCTCAAAGTTCCCCGCAACGAAGAGATTCGTTTTCACGATATTATCCGCGGTTGGGTAACCGTGAACTCGTCGCAGGTGGACGATAAGGTATTGCTGAAAAGCGATGGCATGCCAACCTACCACCTGGCACACATTGTTGACGATATCGAGATGAAGATCAGTCACGCCGTACGTGGCGAAGAATGGCTTCCGAGTGCTCCGTCGCACATCCTCATTTACCGCTACCTGGGCCTGGAAGACCAGATGCCACAGCTCGCACACCTTCCGCTTATTTTGAAACCAGATGGTAATGGCAAATTGTCGAAGCGCGACAAATCTGGCTTGCCGATGTTCCCGCTCAACTGGCACGATCCACGCGATAAAGCCGATTACGTAGGCTACAAAGAGTCGGGCTTTATGCCGGAGGCCTTTATCAACATGCTGGCCTTATTGGGTTGGAACCCTGGCGACAACCGCGAGATCATGAGTAAGCAGGAATTGATCGATAGCTTTTCGTTTGAGCGCGTGAATAAATCGGGTGCTAAATTCGATCCCGAAAAAACAAAGTGGTTCAACCAACAATACCTGCGGATGCAAACCGACGAGCAACTTGCCGACGCGGTAACGCCTTTGCTGGAAGCCAAAGGCATCCACAAGGACAAAGCCTTCGTAACGGAATTTTGCCGCCTTATTAAAGAAAAAGCGCATTTCGTGAATGAGTTTTACGACCTGGGAGCGTATATTTTCACCGCACCTGAAAACTACGACGAAAAGGTAATGACAAAAAAATGGAACGAATCGTCAAAGGACCTTTTCAGCCGCTTTAGCGAAAAACTGAAAACACTTACAACCTGGGATTCGCATACGCTGCACGAAACTTTTCAGCAAGCCCAGGCAGACATCGGAAAACTCGACATGCAATTGCTCCGGGTACTTACAACTGGTGTTGCCGGTGGACCACAGCTCTTCGACCTGCTCGCGCTGCTTGGTAAAGACGAAACCCTTGCCCGCTTGAACACGGCACTCGCTAAACTGTAAAAGCCATGCACCAGGCCCTAAAAAACAACTTGTTTTTCATCAAAGAACACATTGGCATCTTCAAGGCAGCCAATAACTTCGACATTTTTCAGCCAGACACCCAAGAGTTGCTGATGACCTGCCGGGAGGAAAAACTGGGGATGTTAACCAAGCTCTTTCGCTTTACCGATTATAAACGCCTTACGCCTTTTCACATTGAAATAAAGTCGGCAAAAGGTGAGCCTGTATTGGAAGTAAAGCGCGGCATATCGCTGTTCCTGTCAACGGTAGAAGTGTTTGACGAACGAGGGCAATTGGTAGGCCGTTTCAAGCAAAAGTTTTTCAGCATCGGCGGAAAATTCGATGTGCTCGATCCGCAAGACCGCGTATTGTGTACCTTGAAAGGAAAATGGACCAGCTGGGATTTTAAGTTCATGCAGGGAAACGAGGAACTGGCGCATGTTGCAAAAAAGTGGGCTGGCATGGGACGTGAATTATTCACCTCGGCCGATAATTACATGTTGGCGGTAAACGAACACGTGCGTAAAGATGACCCCGTGCGCATCCTGATCCTTGCGGCCGTGATGTGCATCGATATGGTTTTAAAAGAGTAGCACATGAAGCACCTGATCTTTTTCTTGTTTTTTTTCGCGGCTGGATTTGCAAAAGCTCAGCCTGAAAAAGAAGACATCCTCAGCTTTCAGAACACACTTAACCGTGAGTTTCTGGATCCCGAACGCTCGCCGCTCAGCGAAAAAGACCGTCTGACCTTTCAGGGGCATACCTTTTATCCCATAGACCTGGCCTATCGTGTAAAAGCCACATTCACACGCACACCCAACGAAAAGCCTTTTAAGATGGCCGCTACACGCGGGGAAGCTAAAGATTACGTAAAATACGGTGAAATCCGCTTCCAGATCAATGGTATCGAACAGAAACTGAATGTTTACCAAAGCCTGGAACTTGTAAAGATCCCGGAATACCGCAATTACCTTTTTCTGCCGTTCAGAGACTTAACCAATAACCAGGAAACATACGGCGGCGGTCGTTTCATCGATCTTCAGATCCCTGAAGGTAATACCATTACCTGCGATTTCAATAAAGCCTACAATCCTTACTGCGTTTACTCCGCCCGTTTTTCCTGCCCGGTAACACCAGTTGAAAACACATTAACGGTAAAGATCGAAGCCGGCGTAAAAGGCCCAACCGGCGATTGATATGGAGCTGTATTCCGATGCATATTTCATGAACGAAGCGCTGAAAGAAGCGCAAAAGGCCTATGAGGCCGACGAAGTGCCGGTAGGCGCCGTGGTGGTTGCCAACAACCGTATCATTGCCCGGGCTCACAACCTTACCGAACGTCTCAACGACGTAACAGCCCATGCCGAAATGCAGGTAATTACTGCAGCGGCGAATGCCATCGGCGGCAAATACCTTACAGACTGTACACTCTACGTAACCCTCGAACCCTGCCCAATGTGTGCCGGAGCCTTGCATTGGACACATATCACTAAAATTGTTTACGGGGCTCGCGACGAAAAACGCGGCTATTCGCGGGTTGCAGCACACATACTCCATCCCAAAACACAGGTTGTAAGTGGTGTATCGGAGCAAGAATGCGCGCATTTGCTGAAATCGTTTTTTCTCTCCAAGCGAAAATTCTAAAGCTCTTTACCGCTTCATCGATAAAAAAACTACCCTTATCGTACTATTAAAGTAAAATAGTATTTTTACTAGCATCAAACGTTCCGTATGTCTCTTTTTTTACGTTTTCTGCTCCTGATCGCGTTTACGCAACAGTTGGCTGGGCAGGTCATCCCTGATCCGGTGTTCCAACACATCTTGCCGGCACAATTGGGGTTAAAATCCTTTGGCTGGCACGACTGGGATAGCCGCGGGCTGATGTGGGGAACTTATAAAAATGGTCTATACAGCTACGATGGCTATACCACACATAGATACAATAACACGACAACCGATAGCCTTCTTTTGTCCGAAACCGTGTTCAATGCCGCCATCGACTCGAAAGATAACCTTTGGTTTTGCTACGACGATGCAAGCGGACTCACGCGTTACCATATACCGAGCGGACGTTTCAGGCATTTCCGGGCCGATTCGGCAAACCCTGCCGCACTACCGACAAAGCTCATCACAGCCATTAAAGAAGATAGCAAAGGTACTATTTGGGTTCTAACCTGGGGTGGCGGCATTGTAAAACTCGACCAGCAAAGCGGCACCTGCCGGCGCTACCTGCCGCACGCGCCGCAAACAGATCGCCGGAAAGACTATATCAACCGCGTGCGTGACATGGTAGAACTCCCCGATGGGAGATTTCTTGTAGTGTTTTTTACCTACGAAGATTTCGACTACCCACCCATGTACTTCGATCCTGCAACGGGCACCTTTACTAATTTTCCTATCCGCGACTACATCAGCGAAACAGAAGACCAACGCAACAACATTAGCTTTAGCCTGCGCATCTGCCATTTCGTGTACCGCGATCCGCAGGAAAACTTATGGTTTGGGACGTATAGCGGCCTGATATTCGTGGATACGCACAAAAAAGAAGCCTACAGGGTTTCCGGACTTCGCAACAGCGTTATCCAAAACCTCGACAATGCCCGGGCTTATGTCGTGGACGAAAAAGAAAGGCTCTGGATCGCCACACCCAACTCCGGAGTGATGGTGGTGGATAGCAAAACAAAAGATGTAAAATACGTCAAGCACGACCTGAAAATCAGCACCAGCGTTGCCGACGACAACATTCGCATGCTGAAGAAAGACAGGGATGGAAATATTTGGGTGGGAACCGGGCAAGCTATCAGCATCTACAACCCACTTGTTCAGCAATTCGATGTACTGCCTTGGGCCGATATGAACCTGGAATTTACCGACCGTTCGATCCAACGCATTCCGGTGAATCAGTTTCTGGCCGGTGGCAACGGTGCCTTGTACATTACGGGACACAACGGCATCCATGTGTACGACGCTCCAAAAAAGCGCCCCATCAAAGCCATTGAGCCCAAAAAGCAACTCCTGCCCTATCACAATCCCAAAAACCATGGCGGAGAAAATTACATCGGCGATATCAAGTACATGCCCAATGGCGAATTTCTTGCCATCAGCTCACACGTGGTACCGGTGATTTGGCATGAAGCAGAAAACCGTTTTACCGTGCCCCGCAACTGGAACGACGACACCGTCCGAAAATTCGGATGGCTGCACATTCTTTTCCGGCATGTCAAACAGGAAAGAGGCCTTTATTTGATCGGTGGTTATAACGGCACTATCTACCATTATGACACAGAAAAAAACCTGCTTGAAAAAGTGTACCGTTTTGGCATCAAGCGCAACTATAACCAAAATTATTCGTTCGTATTACCAAGCGGAAAATGGTTGCTATCGTTTGGTGAACGCGAGTTCTGCATTTTCGATCCAGTAAAAAAACAACACAAACTATACGGTCCGGATCATGCAGACGCTTTTTTTCCCGACAGCACGATCAAAACAGCATACCTCGATAAAAACGGGCTGGTATGGCTGGCAACGGCCAACGGCCTCTATACGTTCGACGAGCGTAGCGGAAAAACCACACACATCAACCGCGTGCAACACTGGCCCGACGCCCCTGTGAATGCACTTATCGAAGACAAACAAGGTGTTTTTTGGATTGCCCAGGATCGCCAGTTGCTAAAATGGGACCGTAAAACAGGACAAACGTTTACCTTTGGCAATGAACTGGGCTTACGAAGCGGAGAATTCATCAGTTCGATTGCACAAACCGACGACGAAGGCAACATATACATGGTGAACGTGAATGGCGTTCTGGTGTTTAACCCTGCAGCGATCCGCGTTCCTCAAACAATACCGCAACTGTCGCTCAGCGCGCTCACCATTCGCGAAGACTCCCTCGATCCTGTTCGTCTG
>DAIUED010000061.1:0-13443 GCA_036845295.1 Bacteroidota bacterium | reverse complement strand
CGCTGATCTGGCCGATGCTTTCAGGTTGTCCCAACAGCTTGCCGGCGTCAAAGTGCTCCACTTTTACCAAAGCCTTGTAAGGCTGTTCGATATTGCCGGCCGGTGGATTCATTTCAATCTTGGCTAGCACATTCCCTATAGAGGTTTGTACATGCAGGGCAGTGTTGAAATTTTTGAGGTAGCCATTTAGCGTTCCGCTTACCGCGAATGTTTCCGGGAGGTTTATCGTTTGCGGAATGAGGCTTGGATTCAGGATCGACAACAGGTCGTTTTTCGTGGAGCTGAGATGAATGTCTTCAAGGTCCAAATACAGACGGTCGGGTTGAAGTACCTGGCGGATGCGTCCACGAAACCTTGCAATAGTCTGCTTTGGTGTGAACACATCGAAGCGTTTGATCGCAAGGTCGTTAATAATTCCCTGCGCATCGATGTTCAAACGCAGGCTTGTTTCGGGTGTTATTTTTAACGCCTCAATTGTGGTAAGGTTTGGTACAAAATAAAGCACATCACGTAATTTCAGTTCAGTGTCGCGTAATTGCACAGAGGCATACAGTTCGCCAACATGGGTGCCGATGTCTGCGAGAGATTTGTAGCGAAGCGAGAGATGGTCGCGAATGACACTTTCGTTGGTTTCCAGGTAAAGTTGCGAGAGGCTAACGTGTGCCGTATCATACACCAATTCGCCGCGGAAATTCTTTATACCGAATCCGCATTGCTCCTGGAAGCTGAGTGTTTCCAGGCTTAGGCTCGAGGCTTTGGCGTTTCCATATATGTTGCTGGCATGCAGGCAAAAATTGTCGGCAAACAAATGGTTATAGTCGAGGCCCTTGGCTTGCCTGGCTGCGCCCTTGTTGTCGTAATGCAGGCGATTGGAGTCGAGCGCAAGTTGCTTTACGGTAACCGTCCAGTTTGAGGAATTGTCGACGCCGGTTTTCGGCTGTTCATCGGTTTTTGTGTCAGCCTTCGCTGGTGCGTTACCGGCGTTGTATCTGACCGTGGTTTTCGACAAGGCGATGCTTTCCAGGTCGATCCGTTCGTGGGCAAGGTCAATCGTTTTTGGTTTTATAAGTAAATGGCCTAAAGCCAGGGCCGCTTGCTTATCCTGGATGGTGTTGTGATATAAAGCCGTGATGCCGTCGAGCTGGAGCTGTTCCAGTTTTAGCTGGTAATCGAAAGGAGCGGATTCCGTGCTGGCCTTTGGTGGTTGGTGCGAGATTTTCTGGGTATAGGCAGCAAATGTGTTATCCAGCGAAATGCGTTTTACATCGATGGATTTCGATGCCAGATCCAGGGCATTGACATCCACAACCAGGTTGCCAAGTTTCAGATCGGCAAATGTACCGCTGTAGGCGTCGTGGTAGCTGGCTATTATGTCGTGCAGTTCCACCGTACCTACATCTATTTGCCATGCCTGGCTGCTGTCGGCCGGCTCTTCCGGCAAGTCTTGTTTGCCGGGCTTTGCAAAGGCGTCGATCAGGAAACTGAAGTTGAAAGTGCTGTCGCTGGCAGGCCGTGAAACGTGTGCGGTGAGTGTTTGAAGACTCAAACGATCCACGGCGATTTTGTGATGGAGCAACTGCATCAATGCTATGTCCAAACGCAGGTCGTGCAAATAAAGCAAGGTGTCTTGGTGCAGGTCTTCCACATAAAGGTCTTCTACCGCTATCGCTTTCGGAAACGCAATACTTAGCTTTCCGAGCGTCACCTTGGTGCCTGTTTTTTCTGAAACAAAGGCTGTGGCTTTGGACGTGACTTTGCGTTGCACGGCCGGTATTTGTAGCAACAGGATGATAAGTAAGAGAAGAATGACCGGTATGCCGACGATCCACAGAATTGTTTTCATTAACAATCTCAGGATACGCGATATGCCGTTATGTTGCACGTGTTGCCTTGCCACCTCTAAACAAGGTAAATTTAAAACTCGTTTTAATTTAGCCCCTAAAGGTAACTTATTAAAGTGTTTGTTTTAACAATTCTTAGGCTGCAATCAAAATTTAAGCCAACGCATTAATGATCGGTGACGCTGTTCGAACTAGCACAGCTGCCAGCTCTTACGTACGCTTATTTACGTTTGGCGCGTTCGTATTGCACAGGCCATTGTGCACCATCTCCAAGCTCATCGGCTGCGCGGTAAGCAAAATACGGATCGCGTAACAGTTCGCGGGCCATCAGCACAAGGTCGGCTTTTCCCCCGGCAATGATGCTCTCGGCTTCTTCCGCCGTATTGATAAGGCCCACTGCACCGGTGAGTATTCCTGCGTCACGCCTAATGCGTTCGGCAAACGGCATCTGGTACATGGGCGTTAATGGAATGCGCACGCCACTGATGTTGCCGCCTGTGGAGCAATCGATTAAATCCACGTCAAGGGTTTTGAGTACAGTGGATAGTCTTATCGAATCTTCTTCTGTCCAGCCGTTTTCTACCCATTCGGTAGCAGATATTCTAACAAATAGGGGTAGTGTGGCCGGCCATACAGTTCGTACAGCTTTCGTGATCTCGCAAAGAAAGCGGATCCTGTTTTCGAAAGAGCCGCCATACGCGTCTGTCCGGAAATTGCTTAACGGCGACAGGAATTCGTGAATCAGGTAGCCGTGTGCGCCATGGAGTTCCACAACGTCGAAACCCGCTTTCAAAGCGCGTTCGGCGGCATCTTTAAAATTCGTGATGATGCGTTGTATATCGTCGAGGCTTAGCATTTGCGGTACCGGGTCGCCGTCTTTAAACGCGACTGCACTCGGCGCTACCGTTTGCCAGCCACCTGTTTCCGGGTAAAGTTGTTCGCCTCCTTTCCAGCTTACCTGTACGCTCGATTTCCGGCCGGCATGGGCTAGTTGAATGCCCGCATGTGAGCCTTGCGCATGGAGGAATGTGGTGATTCGTTTTAAGAAATCGATGTGCTCATCGCTCCAAAGCCCAAGGTCGCCGGGCGAAATGCGGCCTTCAGGTGAGACCGCCGTCGCTTCTGCAATGACCAGGGCGGCACCGCCTACTGCCCGGCTGCCTAAATGCACCAGGTGCCAGTCGTTGGCAAAGCCGTCGGTAGCGGAATACTGGCACATAGGCGATACCACGAGGCGGTTTTTCAATTCGAGGCTTCTGATTGTGAGTGGAGAAAAAAGTGCAGACATAAAGTTAATTTTTTGGAAATGAAATGAAGAAATCAACACCTTCTCCGGGGTGTCCTTCTGCCCGGATGTTGCCGTTGTGGGTGTTCATGATCTTTTTGCATAACGCCAAACCAATGCCTGAGCCATGGTATTCGCTGCCAGGATTAAGCCTCGCAAAAATATGGAATACGCTTTCGTTATAGGTTTTCTCAAAACCGATGCCGTTATCTGAATATCGGATAACCCAGGCGTCCTGGTGGGGTGCAGGCAAGCCTGCTTCCGCGCCGTCTATCATCTTAATGCTTAGTTTGGGCTTGCGTCCCGGATCCGCAAATTTCAGCGAATTGTAGATAAGGTTGGAAAACAGTTGTTTTAGCAAAAATGAAATCCCGTTCACTACCGGCAAAGTCTCAATGACGAGACTCGCTCCGGCGCTATTGATCGAATCGCTTACGTCGGCTACTACTTCCTCCAGTACCAGGTTAAGATCGGTTTTTTCCAGAAGCGCCTTGTTATGATTCAGGCGGGTGTATTTCAGAATATCTTTTACCAGTATCTGCATGCGCTCAGCAGATTTGTTCATGCGCAGTACTTTCTCATACACGTCTTCCGGGATCTCGCGCTCTTCTTCCGACAGGATGAACGAGGACATCATTTGTATTTTACGCAACGGCTCTTGCAAATCGTGGGTACTTATCCAGTTAATGTTTTCCAGTTCAGCATTGGTTTCGGTAAGAATTTTTGCTAATTCGCGCTGTTTTTCTTCTTCTTCGGCCAAAAATACAGAGCCCAGGTGTTTGAGTAACACGTTGGCAAAATTGGATGAAGCCATGATCTCGGCTTGCAGCCATGGATTGCTTTGGTATTTAAGTGTTTCTTTCCATAGGTCAAACGATTTTCTGGGAGACAGGCCGTTCTTGTCTTTTTCGATGGCTTTGGCCGGATCGCCTGCCCAATTCACTTCTGCCACCGTTTCTGGTTTATACCAAATAATGCAATTGGTATTGGAAATGTCGAGCGAAAAATAATTGATTCCGGGTGTTTTACCGGCAATGCTTTTCTCTTCGGGCAGTAACCTTAGAATGGAGTCGGTATGAAACTGGGTATTGCCGCTAAATACCGAAAGGTAAGAAGCTATTTTCCGGATCTCGTCGTCTTCGGGCGTCATGCCGTTTTTATACACGATATCGTCAATCAGCATCGATACACCCGATGCATTGCAAAGTGCCAGGATATCCGGATCGGCAGTAATGAGCTGTAGCGAGTTCCGGTGCAGATCGAATTTTTTAGAGATCAGCCGTTTGGCTGCCGAATTCAGCTTTTTCGATTCTTCATATTCTTCGTTAAGCTGCCTAACGTCTATCTGGGAAGTAATGAAATTGCCTTGCAGTCTGGCGGCCATGCGGATTTCCTGGCTTAAGAATTTAGGAGCGTAGTGGTGGCAGGCCACAAGTCCCCAGAGTTTTTTCTTGTGAATGAGGGAAATCGTCAGTGTTGCGCCCACGCCCATATTGTGCAAATACTGAATATGAATGGGCGATACGCTTCTGAGCGAAGCATAGCTTAAATCAAGGTTTCGGTCTATGCCATCGTCGATGGTGTAAAGGGGTACCGGCGTGTAATTAACGTCGGCAATGATACGGAGTTGGTTTTTGATGTATAACTCGCGGGCTTGCGCCGGGATATCGGTGTGCGGGTAATGCAGGCCCAGAAATGCCTCGAGGTCGTTGCGCTTGCTTTCTGCGATCACTTCACCATTATAATCTTTATCGAAATGGTAAATCATGACCCGGTCGTAACCCGTGATTTTACGAATACCTTTCGCTACCAGGTCGCACAGTTCACGCAACGTATGCGTTTCTTCCATGTACGACAGAAATTCTTTCGACAGGTCGAACAGGTCGTTCTTATCCTGCGAAGGAGGTAATGCTTCCGATTCTACGATAAGGCAGTCGTTCTGGGCATGCACCAGCAATTCCATTTCTTTTCCGCCCTGGGAAACCTTCAGCAGCTTGTGTTGCCCGCCGGTGTATTCTGTGCAGGTCTTCAGTTGTTCGGCAGTTTCGTTGCCAAACACCGCGTCAATCGTTTTGTCGAGCAGTTGCTGGCAAGTGGCACCCAGAAAGTTTTCTGAGTTCGCACTGCAAAACCGGATCTTCCAGCTTGCCAGATCGATGCCCAGCAGGAAACCGTGAGGTTGAATGCTTCCGGGGATGTGAATTGGCTCCTGGTCGCAGTTTTTGAGGTTAACAATGTCCCTGTTTACAATGTCTTTGATATTCATAAAACGTTAGCTATACAAATAGAGTTAGATGTTATCCCTGCCGGTTTATGCAGGTTTCCCGGCGCTGAAAAGATGTTCTACGCGCCGGAAACCATACTCGGCGCCTGCTATGATTTGCTGTTTCTGCGCGTCGCTCGCTGCCGAAGCGTAGGTGTTGAGGCATTCCAGGAATTGTTTCCAGAGCGGGCCGGTTTGTGCGCCATAGACATTAAGAAACTCGACCGGCGCGTCATTTCCCAAGACCTGCTTAACGTGTTTCAGAATGAATTGTCCGCCCAGAATTGAGCCTTCGCTTACATACACGATGCCGAGGTTAAAGTCGGTTGCATTCTTGTATCCGGCGTCGAGCATCGCGTCGCCGGCGTATTCGTCTGCTCTTTCCAGGTGCTTTAAATCGTTGCGAATAGCCGGTGTTTTTCGCCGTTGATCCAGATCCGGGATCAGGTTCTGCAACACAGGAAATACTGTGGTTTCCACGGCGCTATGGATCCCTAAGATGCGTTCGAGGTAATTCGCATACATATCCTGGTTGAGCGCGGGAGACAAGATAGACATCGAAATGCCGGTTGATTCAACGGCGCGGTGCAATTGCGCTGTTCGTTCTTTCAGAACAAGGTTGAAAGTATCCATGTAGTACGGAGCTAATTTTAGGCGGCAGTAAGAATAAAGCTGTCGGGTGGCGATTTGAATAACTCCCAGTTGGTTGCAACGGCTTTGCGGATCATATTTTTCAGGTCGCTGAAAGAAGTTGGTTTTACGGCATACATCGTGGCGCCGTGTTCGCGGCTTACGGCAATACTTGCATCGTCGCTGCTGGTGGAGTACATAATTACCGGCATTTTTTTCAACAGATCATCGCGTCTGATTTCTTTCAGGATATCGAAACCACTTTTGCCTGGCATATTGATGTCGAGAAAAACAATCGAATTTTTATCGGCTTTGTTTTTGAGATTCTTCAGGAATTCTTCGCCGTGATTGTACGTATGAAGGGCAACAGGAGCAGCACTCTTGTCAACCGCATTTTTGAAGATTTGCAGATCATCCGTATCGTCATCTGCATAATGGATTACTATTGGTTCCATTGGGTTGTTGTTTAAATTTATAACCAGCGTTTATGCATGCAATGGAGGATGTTGCCACTTAGTCCGCTACGGAAGAATTTCTTCCTATTGCAAGATAATCATTATCGCCAAAAGACACATGAGATTTAACAGTTATTATGCGCTAAAAACCCCTATAAATATTAACAGAAATATAGGTGTTTTATAGTCCGTTTGGCGGTGTTGCTAAGCTGAAACTAGAGAACCAATTCAGTAAATAAGCGCTGTAAGGTATCGTTAAGATTGTCGCAAAGGCCCGGATGCGGTCTCGATGTTTGGATCGACGAGCTGCGCACGGCTGTAAGCCAGCGGAAACGCGACGGAACATCCATTTCGGCAATAGGTCCGCAATGCTTTTCGCCTGCTGCGATTTTTGCGAAAGCAGCTAGGTTTTCAGCGATCTGTTCAAGGTCGAGCGTTTTCGAAATGCAGCCGAGCTTTTCTTCATGAAGATGATGCACTACCCCGATGTATTTCTGCTGTTTGCAGAACAGTACAATCCCCACATTCACAAACTCTTCGCGTTCCACTGCCGGCACTACACGTATTACCGCATATTCATATAAGTGCTTTTCTGGCATGTTGTGCTTCGGTTATAAAGTTAGTAGAATGACGAAGGCGGCTAAGCAGGAACTGACGGTAAACCTCGCGGAGTTCGGCCGGGCTGTCGGTGGTGTCATCCCAGGCAAGCCATTCATCAGGTATAAGTCCGGTAATGGCTGTAAGGGTTTGGTCGGTGAGTATGGTTGTATATTCACTGTTTACGTCGTCCAGCAACGACGCCTGCGGCAAAAGCACATGGCCTTTGATAAATGCAAATGGGGTTTGGGCCGCTGTTTCCCAATTGCTCCAGGCATGATGAAAGTACAGGCAAGCACCGTGGTCTATCAGCCAAAGCTCCTTATGCCACATCAACATGTTCGTGTTTTTGAAAGTGCGGTCCACATTGGTAATGAAGGCGTCAAGCCAAACAATTTGTGAAGCCAGTTTCGGATCCACTCTTGTAACAACGGGATCAAAAGTGATGGCGCCAGACAGAAAGTGCAATGCCAGGTTAGTTCCCTGGCTGGCCTGCAATAAGTCCTGTATCTCTTCGTCAGCTTCCGTGCGTCCAAACGCCTCGTCGAGCCTGGCGAAAACCATCTCAGGTACCGGCAGAGCCAGTGCCCGGGCTATTTCGCCGCCGATGAGTTCGGCAATTAAGGCTTTTTCGCGATGGCCGGCGCCTTTGAATTTCAGAACATATTTAAAGTCATCGTCTGCTTCGGCTAGTGCAGGCAGAGAACCGCCTTCACGTAAGGGTGTAATGTAACGCGTGACGTTAACGGTACGCAAGGGCGAAATGGTTTTAGACATAGGTGTAGTGTTTTCCTGGATGCAATAGGCGCTCTTAAAAATACAAATTATTCAGATTCCCGGCCGAGATCGTGTTCTGCTTCGGTATGCAAATGTTCCGTGCAATGCCGGCAATCTTCTGAGCCGGTTTCAAGTGTGGCATGGTGGATGTTGGCGTGCGCCAACTCATGCTTGAGGTGTTTTAACAGGGAAGTTACTGCTGCCGCACTCAAACCCGGTTCCAGCACGAGTTGCGCGGTAAGGGCATTGCGGGTGGTGCTCATGGCCCAAATATGAATATGGCTTGCCTCCCTAACACCGCGTTCTTTTTCCAGCAGCCGTTTCACGGCATCGGGGTCTATAGTAGCCGGAACGGCGTCCATAGCCAGCTTCAGGCTTTCGGTAAGGAGGCCCCAGGTGCTATACACAATAAAGCCCATAATAAGCAAGCTGATCAATGGATCGATCCATACCAGATTTGTATAGGCGATAATAAGTCCGGCAACTACCACACCAACTGACACGAGGGCATCGACCACCAAATGCAGATAGGCGCCTTTCACATTCAGGTCGTGGTCCTTCTTTCTAAAAAACAAAAAGGCGGAGGCTGTATTCACCACAATGCCGATGCCGGCCACAAGGCTAATGGTGAAGCCAGCGGCGGGTTGCGGGTGCAGAAAGCGTTGTATGGCTTCCCAGCCGATGCCTCCCACGGCTACAAGCAGAATCACGGCATTGGCGAGAGAGGCGAGAATGGTGCTTTTATGAAAGCCGTAGGTATAAGTTTTGCTCGGTTTGCGCCGGCTTATCCTGACTGCAAAAAGCGAGAGTGCCAGCGTCGCCACATCGCTGAGGTTATGACCAGCATCTGATAAGAGCGCCAGGGAGTTGGTGTAAAAGCCAGCAATTGCTTCCACGACAACAAAGCCAAGGTTGAGAATGATCCCGGCAACAAATGCTTTTCCTGTATCAGAATACGTGTATGAATGGGAATGATCGTGAGACATGATATCGATGGCTTTGCCTTTAAAGATAAGGCTTCCAGCTTATTTTTCAATACAACATTTTATATCTTTAACATATCTTTTTTTTTGATTTTCATGTCCTAATTGTATCTTTAACTGCTTTAGTAAATACAACAATCTGATTCCCCTTTTTTATGACGCATGAAGCTCCCCAGTTCACGAAGACGGAATTCCGGCAGATAAAATACCTTCTGTATTTTGTCATTTTCATTATTATTTTCCAGGTTTTTCAATACGTGACGACCAAACGCGCTACCAAAAAGTACAAAGATCTCTTTGGCCAGGCAACAGAGATCGTGATGTTAGCAAACTCAGTTTCGTTCGAGACATCCAACATCCACCGTTCTATTCTCAATTTGTCTTACAGCAAAGACAGTCTTGAAGTAAGGCAATTTCACGAAAGTCTCATCAAATCAGAACAAGCGGTAGCTGAAAACATTGCGCTGATCGAGGATAAAATTGTGAAGCAGAATTTATATAGCTTTGAAAAGGCCTTATACTTTGCCGGACTCAAAGTTGCTAACCAGCAATATAAAGCGCGTTACGAGCGATATTTGGCAATGCTCCAGGCGGTTTCCGGAGAAGATAAGCTGCATTACCGCCGCAATGTTCTGAGGCCTGCACTGGAGGCTTTCCAGGAACGCCAGGATAAATTCATGTTGCGCGTTTTTTCCGATCAACAGCAAACCGCCGAAGCGATAGCCGAAGAGGCCGATCATACAGGCTTCAACCTGCTTTTGGGTGGCAATGTCTTGCTGGTGATTATTGTTTTGTTGCTGATCTACATCATCATTTCTGAACGAAAAAAGGTGGTGTCGCAATAAGTAACACCACCTTTTTAAAAGAGGTTGTGGTTAAGATAACGTTGCCATGTCAATCACAAAGCGGTATTTCACGTCGCCTTTGAGCATGCGTTCGTAAGCCGTATTGATGTCCTGCATTGCAATCAGTTCTACATCCGATACGATTTGGTGTTCCGCACAGTAATCGAGCATTTCCTGAGTTTCAGGCAGGCCGCCGATCAATGAGCCGGCCAGGCTTTTGCGACCGCCGATAAGGCTAAACGACATGATCTCGGATGGCGTAGGAGGCGCACCCACACAGATCATCACACCATCGGTATTAAGCATGTTAAGGTATTCGTTGTAGTTGTGTGGCGCCGAAACAGTATCGATGATGAAGTCGAAACGGCCTTTTAAAGCGGCCGTTTGTGCAGCATCTGTGGTGAGGGCAAAATGATGCGCTCCCAGGCTTTGTGCATCGGCTGCTTTCTCTGGCGACGAACTGAGCATCGTAACTTCAGCACCAAACGACGCGGCAAACTTCACGGCCATGTGGCCAAGACCGCCAAGACCAACAATGCCTACTTTGTGTCCTTTGCCTACTTTCCAATGCCTAAGGGGAGAGTAGGTGGTAATACCAGCACACAACAGCGGTGCTACAGCATGCAAGGGTAATTTTTCAGAAACCTTTAGTACAAAGCTCTCGTCAACCACAATTTCTTTGGAATAGCCGCCAAAGGTAAAACCATTGGTGTGTTTGTCTTTGGAGTTATAGGTTCCTGTTGATCCGTTCCGGCAAAATTGTTCAAGGCCTTTCTCGCAATTGTCACAGCTTCGGCATGAATCGACGAGGCAGCCAACGCCGGCGAGGTCGCCGGTTTTAAATTTAGTAACATGTGCGCCTACCTCGGTTACGCGGCCCACAATTTCGTGACCAGGTACCACCGGGTAGTTAGTGCCATGCCATTCGTTGCGCGCAACGTGCAAATCAGAATGGCATACACCACAATAGAGGATTTCGAATTTTACATCGTGTGGCCCTACGGCTCTGCGTTCAATCTGGAATGGGCCAAGTGCCGACGTGGCACTCTGGGCAGCATAGGCTTTGGTAGTTGTCATAGGTTATATAGATTATCAGTTGGTTTAACTAACAGGTTAATTAAATAAAAGTTCTGTTTCCTGTGGTAAAGTTAAGAAAATGGACTACATACATATTGCAAAGTTGTCCGGCAGGGTTGATCTCGGGTCATGCTACGTGTCTGCGCTTCGTTTTACTAAATGCCCATAGCGGTAAGTCTCCGAAATGAAGAGCGGGTCTCTTTCAGCCAGGTTTTTTTTAAATGATAAATAATTGCATCTTTGTATAGATGAGAACCCCGAAAATTTATATAGTCCTGTTTTTGCTGGCAAGCATAGCGTCTGCATTGCCGCTGGGTGCGCAAGGAAGTTCGGAACTTGCTTTTTCCAAAAGTTATTCTTTTGAATACGATACGCAATATGCAAAAGCCATTGATGCCATAACAGCACTCAATTCCGATAGTTATGAAGTGAATCTTCGGCTGGGCTGGTTGTACTACCAGAATAAAGATTATCAAAAGTCGGAAGCCTGTTATAAAAAGGCAATCGTTGCTGAGCCATCATCAGTAGAGGCACGCTTTGGCTTAGTACTGCCTTTAGCGGCCCTGGGTAACTGGAATGCCGTGTTGGCCCATTATCATGATATCCTGAAAATCGACCCGAACAATTCCATCGCCAATTACCGTTCAGGATATATCTATTATTCGAGGAAAGATTATACCAATGCCATGACCTATCTCCTGAAAGTAATCAAAATGTATCCGTTCGACTACGATAGCAATCTGCTTGCCGGTAAAGTGCTGTTGGCGCAAGGCAACCACGTGGAAGCTAAGAAATACCTGATCAAAGCGATAGAATACAATCCGCAATCGGAGGAAGCCAAGGCCGCGCTTAAAAAGCTCTGATCTCAAGATTTTAGCCACGGGTTTTGCCTGCTTCACCGCAATCATTTTTGTTACCCTGTTTTGGTGCCTACATTTAGGATAGAAAATATCCTGTTTAACGCTTTGTATGATGCCCCAACGACAAGTCCTTAGCATTTTTGTCATCGACGATGATCAGATGCTCGCGATGGCAATTCGCAGCGATCTCGAACGCACTTTCCGCAGCCAGAGTTTCCGTATTTCCTGTTTCAAATCGGGTGAACAAACCCGGCCGCATTTGGCCGAAAAGCCAGATCTGGCATTTGTCAATTGTCAATCCATGAACCCGGCCAACGAAACCTTATCGGGTATGAACCTGGTGGACATCATTAAAAAGGAATGCCCTTCTACAGAAGTGATCCTGCTTACCGGCGAGGAACACGCTGAGGCAGCAGCGCAGACGATGGCGCATGGTGCGCATGATTACGTTGTGAAAGACGACTACATGTTCAGGCACCTTGGCCTATCGGTATCACAGTGTTTGCGGGTACTCGACCTGAAAGAAGAATTACGCAGCCAGCAATTGAAAAATGGGATCGTGATTTCGGTAGGTTTGCTGGCTTGTTCCCTCCTGGCCTTGCATGTGTGGGCAACACACCTGGCCGGGTAATATCGTTTGACTAAAACACCAGTAACCGGCATTTATAAAATCCGTATTTTCACCACAATCAGCAAGCATAATTTTTGATATGGCATCCGGAAATCAGACAAAATCGATCATTGGCATCAGTTTCCTGGTGACGATCGCTTTGATCGTGCTGATTGCCCTGAATGCCAACCGGTTTATGAAAAGCATGTCGGAGAATAATTCACGCTTGTACGACGCTTACCGCATTTCAGAACTAATGAAATCGTTTCGGAGCAACGTAACGGTGATGGACAATAAAGAGCGAAGCTATGTTGTAACAGGCGATCCTAAATTCAGGGAAGAATACAAGTTGAAAGAAACGGAAACGAAGGCTTATTTGCAGGTGATGGAAAAGTACTTTGCGCAGAAGCCGGAAGAAGCACTCTTTGGTCGTCTCAAAACGCTTACCTACCAAAAAATGATGCAGGCCAAAAACCTGTCGCATACGATGCCGGGCATTCCGTTGATGCCAGAAGAAGCTGGTGCGGAAAAGCATGAAGACATCCGCACCCTTGACGAGATCAATTCCACCATCGACCTGATCAACCAGAGCCTTGGAACCACGACCAAAGCGTTAATTGACAATAGTATCAGCTTTGTACGATCGTCGAGAAATTGGGGCCTGATGGAAGTGGGCACCGGCATCCTTGCGACGCTTATCGCTGTTGCTGTTCTTTTCCGCGACATTAACGTGAGAAATCGGCTGGAAAATGAGCTGAGGGTTGCGAAAAAGCAGGCCGAAGAAAATGCGTTGATGAAAGAACAGTTTATGGCTAACATGAGCCACGAGATCCGAACGCCAATGAACGCTATCCTTGGTTTTGCTGATCTGCTTCATAAAACAGCGTTGGATGGCAACCAGGCAGAATACCTGTCTGCGATCCGCACGAGTAGTGGCAACTTGCTTGGCATCATCAACGATATCCTCGATTTTTCGAAGATCGAAGCCGGCATGCTCGCGGTTGAAAAAATTCCATTCAGCCTTCAGGAAGTGATAACCTCCTTGCGCGTGATTTTTGAACGAAAAGCGGCAGAGAAGCAGCTCACTTTTCGTATTACGCTGGATGACCGCTTGCCGGAAACCGTATGCGGCGATCCCACGCGGCTAACACAGGTATTGGTAAACCTGCTGAATAATGCCATTAAGTTTACCCAGCAGGGTTCGGTAGATGTGGAAGTAA
>DAIUED010000060.1:0-13476 GCA_036845295.1 Bacteroidota bacterium | reverse complement strand
AATTTACATGCAATGAGCCTGCAAAAAGTAAAAAGCACAGGATAAAATCGAGCACGAAAGCACTGAAATCAAAACTCGTAAGAAAATTACGGAATGGCTCGATGTACACGGGCCGGACACTCTCAACTGTTTTAAGGCATACACCCATTACCACGCTGATCAGCATCACGCCGATGGTCGTCGGCAATTTAAGCCATTTTTGATTGGCATAGCCGAAAAGACCGGAAATAGAGATGATGATGGCAAAAAAACCGAGCATATCCAAAAATAGGAAAATTAGTGGGAATAAGGCCTGCAAACAACAAGCCAGCGTTAAAAAAAGATCGGTTAGAAACGAAGCCCTATACCCGTTTCGAACCAGGAGTGCAGGAGCCGTATGCGCGATTCTTTGATTGGGATGGTATTGTACTCAACCGCATAAATCACATTTGCAAAAAAATGGTCGCCATTGTAGCCGACCTGCGAGCGGAAGCTGGCATAGGTAGGCACATTGAACCACAACCTTTTCTTTCCCACTTGATGGTAGCTCTGGATCTGCCCGCCGCTGCCGACCATACACACCGGCGTGAGGTGAAATTTCCGGTAAACCCACTGATACCCGAAGCCCAGCGAAAGGATCGTGGTGGTGAAGTTGCCGTATTCGAATTTGCTGAGGTTGGGATAGTAGCTTTCCTGGCTTGCCGGCACAAAGTTAGTATCGCTATCGATGCGTTGATAACGTTCCGAAAGACCCATCAGGAAAGAGCCTGCACTTTTTTTCTGCCGCTCTCCCTGCGCAAAAGCCGCGTTGAGTGAAAAGTTCTTATTGAAATTGATCGCAAAGTTCAAGCCCGCTTCAATGATGCGCAGGCCGGGTTGCTTGGGATAGCCCAGCGAATCGCCATTCCAACCAGGGTAAAATTTCTGGTAGTTATCGAGGTAAAAGCCCTTGTAGTCTCTGTAGAATAAGGTCCACTGTGCTACGCGCCCGTTGATGTTGATATTGATGTTTCTGAATTTGGTGCTGCCGTAATTATGCTTTAGGTTATTACTGGCCGGAAGCTGAATAGCCGCCGATACATACACTTTTTTTATCTTTACCGAAAGGCCGGCCACACCAGGCATGGCAGGCTTGTAGCTGAATTTGTCGCCTTTGCCAAGCAGGCGGCTGTTTACATTTACCGATACCAGTGGGTACACAAAACGCGGCCTGATGAGGAAGTTCTTTGGAAATACCTCGATGTTTTCAGGGATAGGCTTTGGCTTCTTCTCTTTTTTTGCTTTTTTTTCGCGAGGTGCCTTTTTTGGTGGATCTGCCGACTGGCCCTGTAGTTGCGTCAGGCAACCCAGCAGAAGAACGAATATGCAGGTCTTGAATGTCACGGGTGATGATCGCAAACATAAATAATACTTGAAATTTATCCTAATGCCAGCGAACTTCCAATGCCATTATTTGCTTACTTTTGCCACTTCTGATGACGACAGACGCGCTGATAGCCGACGAAAAAGCACTGGTAAAAGAAAAGTTCAGGCAGCTTAAGTGCTGCGTGATGATTCCTACTTATAACAACGCGCGTACGATTGAGCAGGTCATTGTTTCTACCCTCGGGTACTGTGATGCGGTGATCGTGATCAACGACGGCTGCACCGACCAAACGCCGGAAATCCTGGCAAAGTATCCGCAGGTAGTTGTGGTGGAGCATCCTGTCAATAAAGGCAAAGGCGTAGGTCTTCGCAACGGGTTTAAAAAAGCAGCAGAACTTGGGTTCGATTACGCGATCAGCATCGACAGCGACGGGCAACATTTTCCGAAAGACTTTATTCATTTTCTGAACAAGGTGCAGGAAGTACCTGGTAGCCTGATCATTGGTGCCCGGAACATGACGGTAGAAAACGTACCAACCAAGAGCACGTTTGGTAATAAATTCAGCAATTTCTGGTTTTGGCTCGAAACGGGCATCTCGCTTCCCGATACCCAAAGTGGCTACCGGCTTTACCCTGTGCAACGCCTAAAAAAAATCTGGTTGTTCACGACCAAATTCGAGCTCGAGATCGAAGTGATCGTCAAAGCAGCCTGGCGTGGCATTCCGGTCATTTCTATCCCGGTGAGTGTGTATTACGCGCCTCAGGGCGAGCGCGTGTCGCATTTCAAGCCGAGCGTCGATTCCACACGCATCAGCTTTCTCAATACGTACCTGGTGATCTTGGCGGCCTTGTTTTGGCGTCCGGTCATGCTCGTTCGCAAAATGACGTTCAGTAACCTGAAAAAAGTATGGAAAGAAGAGGTGATTGCCGCCAACGAAAGTGCTCTTAAAAAAGCGGCTTCTGTGGGTGTTGGCTTATTTTTCGGAATTGTACCGATCTGGGGCTTGCAATTTGCACTCGCCATTTTGGCCGCCGTTTATTTCAAACTCAATAAAGTTATTGTAGGCCTTGCGGCTCAAATCAGCGTGCCGCCAATGATTCCGCTCATCGTGTTTGCCAGTGTCAAAACAGGGGAATATCTGCTTGGAAGAGAAGTGCACCTGAGTTTTAGCAAAGCGCTCACGGTTCAAATGGCCATCGACATCGGAAAAATATATTTCCTCGGTGCTACGGTATTATCTGTAGTCGCCGGCATTGCAGGCTTTATTCTTACCTGGTTGCTCCTCAAACTATTTGGCTACAAGCCTACCGATCGCGAAGATGAGCGCTAACCGTTACTTCTGCATTTATAAGCCGTTTAAAATGGTGTCGCAATTTGTGAGCCCCGACAGGGTTAAGTTGCTTGGCGATCTGGATTTTAATTTCCCTGAGGGCACCCACGCTATCGGCCGTCTCGATAATAATTCCGAAGGTTTGCTGCTTCTCACTACCGATAAGCGTGTCACCAAGCTACTGTTTGAAAGCGGTACGCCTCACAAGCGGGTGTACCTGATACAGGTAGAAAAAACCGTGAGCGAAGAAACACTCCAGATCTTGCGGGACGGTGTGACCATCAAAACAAAAGGCAAAGGCGGTACACTATATACCACGGCGCCTTGCGAGGTTGATATCGTGTCAAAGCCTGAAAACCTCCACAAACGGGATCACGAGTTCAGGGCCGACTTGCCCTGTACCTGGTTGCAAATGACGCTCACAGAAGGTAAGTTTCACCAGGTGCGCAAAATGGTGGCTGAGGTAGGGCATCCCTGCAAACGCCTTATCCGGACGTCTATCGAAGACTTAGAATTGGGAGATATGGCGCCAGGAGAGGTGTGTGAGCTCAGCGCCGATGTGTTTTTTTCTAAGTTAAAGATTCACGAACCCGAAACATAGTTTTTTGCTTAAACCATTCAATTAAGTATAGTCATGATGGTTTAAGAACTTGGGCTGTACTAAAAAGATTCCATTTAAAATCGATCTTACGTATATGGGCACCCGGGCGGGCCGTCGCTACTCGCTCTTTGCCGGAAAGCAGGCAAAGGAGCTCAAACAGGCCGCTCTGTCCCTGGTGCAATCATACTTTAGTCAAAGACTTGATTCATCAGGTCGGACGAATTGCGTGAAGGATAGAACGGAAATCCTCCTCAGGTCGCTGAGGCACTCGAAGCGCCTGCGGAGATTAAAGTGATAGCCTGACCCGCTTTTCGCGGGGCACGCCCAGAGTATGTTAAACATGTATTCCCAATTTTTACGCCCTTAACATAGGGCGCTGGCGAACTCATGCTGCTGTTTCGTGCGCAGTGTTTTCGTAAGCAGAAGAAATGGAGGCAGATTTATTTCCTTAAAAACTTTTTCAGCTCTGCCACAATGCGGTTCGCATCTTCGTCGGGGAGTTGCATGCCCAACCTCACTACTTTTCCCTGGCTGGTAAATTCAATGCGTTCTCCGCCTTTCACCCAAAAACTCTGGTTGAAGCTATCGGCAAAACTCGTTTTCTCTACAGTGATCACGCGCAGGTCGCTGATAAGGTTCGTGTCGAATTCCTTTACTTTGCCGCGGCCATTGATGTCTTGCTGGTAGTGCATCGTTCCGTTTTTGATCCACAGCTTTTCTTTGCCGAAGCGTTTCCACATGAACACGCGGATGATCTTAAATTCAAAATAGGCCCAGAAAGCGATCCAGACAATCAACATCAGTTTGGCATTCTGCTCCTGTATCTGCGGATAACTGCTGATCACAATAATGCCGCTGATAGTCCAGGCAAACAGCCATAGAAAAAGCAAACCTGTTTTGGCTTTTTCGTGAGTAGGCACGATGACCAGGCTAAATACCTTGTCTTTTACGGAGAGTGAGGCACGTTTGCCAATACTGGTAAGCGTTTCCATAGTTACAGTTTCACCAGGTATTTTCCTTCCATCACAGGAATTACCGGGCATTGGTTAGGCGTCAAACAGTATTTAATGTCGCGTTCCAGGTCGAGCTTCGCCAGGCGCTTGCGGTGCGAGGAGTCCGACAGGAAATCGAAGAGATTGTTTTTCGCAATGTTGTACAAGTGTCTGGCCGAAATAGCCGAATCACAATCGACCTGGAAGTTGCCTTCCGCGGTGAGCTTTTCCACTACTGCACCTGCAAAAACCGTGTCCTCGAGGTTAAATTTGTTTTTCCATCCAGCGCATAGCAACACGACGTCTTTTTTTTGTGCCACCAGGTATTCGCAAAGAATATCGAGGTTCAGGAAACTGCCCACCAGAATTTTCGAAGCCTTTCGACTGGCCTCAATGGCCTGCGTGCCGTTGGTTGTAGAAATAGCAATGGTTTTCCCTTTCACCTTGTTGTTCATGTAACCAAACGGGCTGTTACCTAATTCAAAGCCTTCGATCACTTCGCCGTCGCGTTCGGCCGCAGCCATGTAACCATTGCGTTGGTATTCACGGGCTTCATCTACCGAGGCAACTGGTATCATCTTGCTCACGCCGTTATAAAACGCCGTCACAATAGCCGAAGTGGCGCGGAAAATGTCGATCACAACAACAATGGCATTCTCTTTATGAAAAAGAGCGTAGGCCTGAGGGGTATGACAAACTTCTATGTTCATGGTTTCCTTGGATGTAAAAACAAAATAACTGTTTTACTTATCTGTACAGGCTTCTTCAAAAGCGCGGGTAGCAAATTTGTGAGCCGTACCGGCATTTCTTATTTTTTCAGAAACGGGATCTTGCACACTTTGGCCTTAATGGCTTTGTCGCGAATGGTAATGTAGATCTCCGTATCAGCTTTCGCAAACTCCTTGCTTACATAGCCCATGCCGATGGCTTTACCCAGCGTAGGCGATTGTGTGCCCGATGTTACTTTTCCGATCACTTTTCCGTCGGCATCCGTAATCGGGTAGTCGTGGCGCGGAATGCCGCGGTCGATCATCTCGAAGCCCACCAATTTGCGGCTCACACCTTCGGTTTTTTGTTTCTCTATAGCTGCGCGGTTCGTAAACTCTTTGGTGTATTTCGTGATCCAGCCAAGCCCGGCCTCGATCGGCGATGTGGTATCATCGATGTCGTTGCCGTAAAGGCAAAAGCCCATTTCCAGGCGCAACGTGTCGCGGGCGCCAAGGCCAATCGGTTTGATGCCGAATTCTTTGCCAGCATCAAAAATGCTATTCCACATTTTTTCGGCATATTGGTTTTCGAAGTAGATCTCGAAGCCGCCGGCGCCGGTATAGCCTGTATTGGAGATCACTACATTGTCCACACCATTGAAACGCCCTTTCACAAAAGAATAGTACGGGATGTCTGCCAGTTTCACGTCGGTGAGTTTCTGTAGCGTATCCATCGCTTTCGGTCCCTGGATCGCCAGCAGCGAGGTGTCTTCCGAAATGTTTTTCATGTCCACACCCCAGGTATCATGTTGTTTGATCCAGTTCCAATCTTTTTCAATGTTCGACGCGTTTACCACCAGCATATATGTTTTCTCATCGATGCGGTACACGATCAGGTCATCCACAATGCCGCCGTCCTGGTTTGGCAGGCAGGAGTATTGGGCTTTGCCATCGGTAAGCACCGCCGCATCGTTACTGGTAACTTTCTGGATCAAATTCAGCGCATTATCACCTTTCAGAATGAACTCGCCCATGTGGCTTACATCAAATACGCCCACAGCATTTCGCACGGTGGCATGCTCCTCATTTAAGCCGCTGTAAGAAACCGGCATGTTGTAGCCCGCAAAAGGAACCATTTTAGCGCCCAGTGAAATGTGTGTTTGTGTTAATGCTGTGTTTTTCATAAAAGATTAAGATGTTAAGGTTGGTAATTAGGATTAGTGTAGCAAATGCAAGCCTTCCCGCAGATCGTTGCGGATAGCATTGTGGCAGAACGGAAGCAGGAATAAACGTGAGAAAGAGTCCGTGGGGAAGCGGGAAGTGCCCGGCCACTAGTCATATGATGAAAAGTTGTTTTTTCAAAATCCTGTGCTGGTTCTCCAGATTCATCCCCTTCGTGCATCATACTGGTATTAATTATGGATGGCTTCACGCCGGGTCTGCGGATTTATTTCATGACCCGATAAGTAGCCCGTTTGTTTCGGAAAACATGTTCGCTTGTTTTCGTCGCGGGTGGCTTCTGTATTTTGTTCCGGATTCATGTGCCAAATTTAGGATTTTATTAGCGATTTCAAAATCTGCAAATAGCGGTGTTTGTTGGCTTCCACCGAGTATTTTTCAACTACGGTTTGCCGTCCTTTCTTTCCCAGTTTCGCCCTTAGCGCCGGATCGTCGATCAGACGGCTCAGCATATCGAACCATTCGTCGGCTGAGCCAGCGAGCATACCGTTGACGCCGTGTTGGATGATCTCAGTATTTACGCCCACAGGCGACATCACCGTGGCAACACCGCAGGCCATATACGATAGTCCTTTCAAACCGCATTTCCCTTTTACCCACTCGTCGTCGGGTAGGGGCATGATCCCAATGTCGAAGGTCTGTAAACATGCCACTTCGGTTTCTGCGCTCCATGTTTTGCTCACAACGTTTAATTCGGGATGCGCATAAATACCTTGCCCGATCACATGGATCTCGATCTGTTCGGGATAGGCTTCGCAGATCCGTTTAAGAACCGGAACCACCTGCTCGAAGTGTTTGATGGTACTGACGCTTCCGCTCCAGCCGATGACCGTTTTCCGTTTTTGAAACGTTGGCTGTTCCGCTACCGGCGGGCAATGCAGGGTGGTGTCAATGGTCGTTGGGATAACAAAAACCTGATCATTAAAGCGCCTGGCGTAAGTGGCCAGAAAGTCATTTCCGGCAATCACGGCCTGTGCATAACCGATATTCTTTTTTGTTTTGTCCGGATCTTTAAGGAACTCAAATTTCTTATTCTCGGGCGAGGTATCGAGTAGCCAGATACTGTCATCGAAATCAAAAACAACTTGATGTCGCTTGTGAAATTGCCGTTCGAACCACGATGATCCCAGCAGCAGGGCTTCGCGCTGAATAAAAATCAGATCGAAGTTTTTGGCCCGCCTCAGGTCTTTCCAGCGAATGAACAACGATTTGAAAAGAATTGCCGCTTTTTTCAGGTGGTTACCCGGCGCATAAAAAATGCGATCGTCTTTCTCAGTGATGATCTCCGATAATTCCCAGTCGAAGCCTTCTTCCCTGAAGAAGTCCAGGTACTGCTCGAACCGGTAGCGTTGGCTGGGTGAGCGCCCCAGGCGATGGTCGGCTATGATAAGAACAGAAGGCAAAAAACTATTGTACAATCAGTGATTTAGTGAGGCTTGTATTGGCAGCCCGCAAGGTAATAAAATAGATGCCCTGGCTCAAGCCCAGATGTTGCGTGTCGATCGTTATCCTATTGAGTCCGGATAGCAATGTAAGGCTTTTTTCTTCGATCAGTTTTCCCTGTGCATCTTTCAGGATATAGGACGCGGGTAATTCAGATTCTGCCACCAGGCTCAAGGTTACTTGCGCATTGGTAGGATTAGGATAGAGCTGCATGGCGTTCATCAAAGACAGTTCCTCGATGCCGTTGATATTTACAAATAAAATCCCGTCGCTCACCACGCTGTCGCTCACCAGGCCGGCAGCGTTCATGGCTTTCACCATGGCATAATATTTTTGCCCGGCTTGCAGCGTTACTGTTTCGGTGGCAGAAAGCGCCAGGCTGTTTGCAGTCCAGGCTACGGTATTCTGTGTGCCAGGGCTTGTGCCAAGCGCATAATAGTAGGTTGTAATTCCCGAATTGGTATCTTTTGCGCTGGTATAATTCAATTCGAGACTGGTAGGATTGTTGGTTGTGTCGCGGTCCGTGCCACTGCCGTCATTCACGCGAAGCGCATTTACCAGCGGTTTGGTCCAATCGATATTGACCGACTCAGTAGCAATGGCCGATAAGTTATCGGTATTGTCTTTTGTTAAGCTGCTGATTCGTCCGGCGGGAAGCGATGGCGAGGTGTTTTCATAACGCAGGTCGTTACCTGCACCGGCACCTACCAATACCGTTGTGCTGGCACTTCGCGAGCGGAGCACTTTAAAATCGTCGATCGTGAATTTACAGTTGCCACTCCTGAACGAAACAGCATTGCCGCTGGCAAAGGGACTACTGTCTGTCCATGAAGTAACCAGGTTGTTGTTGATCCATAATTTTAATTCGCCGGAAATGCGGTCGAACGAAATTTTATAGTCGTAGCTAACATTGGGTGTAATGGCAAAGGTCACCGTTTTTACCACCGTCAATACATTCGACGCGTTTCTATAGAGTTCGACGGTCCCCTGGTCAGGCCGCATCCAGACCATATAGTTATTGCCGCGATTGCTCTGCGTGGGGGCATCGCAGAAAATGTGTATGCCAGCCCGGCGCGAAGTACCGGTTCCGCCAATGGTGCCTTTAAAACTATACACATAGCGGTTCGAGAGGCTTTGCGTGACGGCTGCATATAAGTTGGTGTTGGAATTGCTTTCGTCGCTTTGCAGCAGCGCGCCGGCTGCAATGCTCCAGGTACCCGAAGCCGGCGGGCTTGTCCAGTCAGTATGGAGCGAAGACGTACTGAACTCGTCGTTCATAAATCCGCGGCTACCGTTGGCGCGCCATTCAGTGCCATTGAAATAGCAGGCCTGGTAGAAACTTTTCTCGATGCCTGTGCCACCGGTGTTATCAGCATCAGCATAGCTCACATTGAAATTCTGGGTAATCCATCCGCCAGGAGCTGTGATCTGCGTGGTGGGGCTTGTGTTATCCTGGATGCAGTTCCAGATGGCTTTAAAGCCACTTTTGACGGTAGCGCCATCCGATTTGAATCGCACAGTCATAACCGGCCCGCTGGAATTGATAGCGCCGGGGATCACTGTGCCGCTAAAAGCACCCAAAACGGGTGATGAAGAGCTGTTCCCATCGTACAGGTACAACGAATCGTAGCCGGTTTCCAGGTCCATCTGACTGAACGTAAGACGAACCTTGTTAGTTCCGCTTGGCGCAATGGTGTACACATACGATTCGTTGTCGTAATAATTACGACTCGGGCCACCCATGTCATAAATACTGTCAGTACAGGCTACGGTGGCGCAGGTCGAGAATTTATTGCGGATGGCCTGCCAGAAATCCTGATAGCCATCGTCGTAGCCGAGCGCCCAGATCCCAATCCCGCCAAGCCCACGCTGGTTTACCATGTCGAATTTACGCCCCATGCTATAAGCATCGTCGATCCAGCATTGGCGGTTGGCGCCTCCGCTAACGTAAGTGTAGTAGGGATTGAAACTATTGCTTTCCCAGCGTTTATTGCCCGCGGAGTAGGTGCTGGGATTGTTTTTTACATAGGTAAATGTGCGTGAGGATGTGAAATTGCCTGTGGTGGCCGAGGGCGCGGTGCTTCCCGATGTTTCCCACTCGCGGCCATACCAGGGCAGGCCAAGCAGTAATTTTCCGGGACTTGCCCCCAATTTCAGGTAATAGGTTATTGATTTAGCCAGTGTGTAATTATAGCTCGTTTGGAAATTGTACAAGGGTGCTTCCGGCCCGGCAGTGGTTGAGCCTGAATAGTAGTAATCATAACCCATGATAATAAAATTGTCAACCACGGCATTCAGAGCCGGCATGTCGAAACTACCATTCCAGTCAACCGCGTAGAGCGCCATCGACACTTTATAATTAGGATTGGCAGCATGAACCTGGTTGCAGAGGTTTACCATAAAGTTCTTGAAAGGCGTTTTATCGCTGCTGCCCATGCCTTCGAAGTCGATGTTAAGGCCGTTTCCGCCGCGGCTGTTCAGCAGGTTGATGGCATTGGTGATAAAGGTTTGTTGGGCTGTGGAGCTTGCCCAGAAGGTGGAATGGCTGGCAAAGAGTGTAGCGCAAAAGTGGATGGCTACGCTGTTGGTTTTGGCAGCTGTTACCGCTGCGCTGGTGCTCCAGGCAAACGAGGTATTGGTATTGTTGCCAGTGGTTGGGCTTACCGAATAATCAAAATAGCAGAAATCGCTGAGCATGCTCCAGTCGTAGTTGGTGTACACGGAGCCCATCCAGTAGGGATGCCAGCCATATACCTTTTTGGTGAGGTTGCAACTTCCGGTACTTGTGCTACGCAGGGAAGCAGCCGCAGGCTGTGCGATACCTTGCTCCAGGAACCGGAGGCTGTCCCATAGCTGATCGTTCACAAAACCGTAGCGACGGTAATGATTGCTTTGTTCCTGAATAGTAGATTGTTGTGAGAAGCAGGCTAGGGAATATACCAGCAGAAAAGCAAGCAAAGATTTCATAGGATAGAGCTTAGGCTAGTAAAAATAACAAAAAAAGCCGTCACCACGATGCTTCGTGGTGACGGCTTTTAAAAAGGTACTGGAAACGCTTTCCAGCTATTATTTATGCGTTTTTTCGCTGGAAACGGTCAGCTTTTTGCGGCCCCTTGCACGGCGCGCAGCTAATACACGACGGCCATTCGGAGTAGCCATACGCTCACGGAATCCGTGTTTGTTTCTTCTTTTGCGTTGCGAAGGTTGGAAAGTGCGTTTCATGATATTAAGTCTTTAATGTTAATCTCTTTTTAAATTTCGGACTGCAAAGATAGGGGAATTTTGTAAAGCGGCAAATTTTTTTGTGAAATAAGCCCAAAAATAAACCTTTTTTCGGTAGCCGGGTTGTTAAAACTGTACATTTGCATATTCAAATTTTAGAGTACCATGGCAAGAGGCGTAAAGCACAAACCAAAGGACGAGATCCCAAAGGCTAAATTATCCGCAGAAAATTTTAAAAAATCCTTTCGCCTGCTGCAATACTTGGGGAAAAACAAGTGGATTTTCTTTCTCGGCATGTTATTTATCCTGGGCACCGCCATTGTCGGGCTCTATTTTCCGATCATGGCTGGTAAAATGTTCGGCTATCTCGGCCAAACATCCATGGCTACTTCTATTTTCAAGGATTCGGTAAAAGGCACTGGTCTCGAACTCTTTATCCTGCTTCTGGTTCAAGGTGCCGTATCATTCGGCCGGGTATTTACTTTTTCCATCGTCACGGAAAACATCCTCCGCGGGCTTCGTAAAGATACTTTCGGGAAGTTGGTGCAGTTGCCAATGAGTTTCTTTTCCAAAAATCAGGTTGCTGACCTGAGCAGCCGCATGGCAACCGACATCAACGTGATCTCGGAGGCCTTTACTACAAACATTGCCGAAGTGATCCGCCAAAGCATTGTGGGTATTGGTGGCCTCGTGCTCCTGGTAAACTATACAGGCTGGGATGTGGCTAAATGGTTTCTTGCCATTATCCCGCCCATTACGGTGATTGCCATTTTTTACGGCCGCCGCATCCGTAAATATTCGAAAGTATTCCAGGATAAGATCGCCGAATCCAACATCATTGTATCGGAGGCGCTGACGGGTATTACCAGTGTAAAAGCCTTTACCAACGAATCGCTCGAGATCAGCAATACGATACCATTGTGTCCGATATCCGCAAATACGGTATGAAATACGGCATGATGCGAGGGATCTTCTTCGCATTTATAATTACCTGTGTTTTTGGTTCGATATTTTTTATTCTTTACCAGATGCTTTTGCTCCTTAATCAGCGCGGGCCGGATGGAGAAGTCTTATTAACCTCTGGAAATTTCGGAATTTTCATGATGCTGTCGCTATTTGTTGCCGCTTCTCTCGGAGGTCTTCCGGAACAATTGGCTTCGATTCAACGTGCTCTTGGCGCTACCGACCGCGTGTTTGAGATCATCGACGAAACCCATGAAGACATCAACCTCGCCCATGTGCGTAAATCAGACGCAAAACGTCTCAGGGGCGACATTGAATTCAGGAACATCCGCTTTACGTATCCTACACGTCCCGATTTTCAGGTGTTGCGTGATATTTCTTTCCATGCGAAGCCGGGAGAAACTGTGGCGCTTGTCGGTAGTTCCGGTAGCGGTAAATCGACGCTGGCCTCACTGACACTGCGTTTCTACGAACCCGATGGTGGCGAGTACCTGATCGATGGCAAGCGCTCTGCTGATTACGATCTCACCGAATTGCGCGATCAAATGGCCATAGTGCCACAAGATGTATTGCTTTTTGGCGGTACGATCCGGGATAATATTTTATATGGTAAAACAGATGCTACCGAAGAGGAACTGATCCAGGCAGCTAAGCAGGCCAATGCCTACGAATTCATCATGAGTTTCCCGGATAAGTTCGAAACCCGTGTAGGTGATCGTGGCATCCAGCTCTCGGGCGGCCAGCGCCAGCGCGTAGCCATTGCCCGTGCCGTGCTCAAAAATCCGTCGATCCTCATTCTCGACGAAGCCACCAGTAGCCTCGATAGTGAAAGCGAACGTTTGGTGCAGGATGCGCTTGATAAACTCATGGTGGGCAGAACGTCCATCGTGATCGCTCACAGGCTGTCAACCATCCGCAACGCCGATAAGATCGTGGTGCTTCAAAAAGGAGAGGTGGTAGAGATCGGCACACACAAAGAGTTGATCGCTCAGGATCAGGGCCTGTATTACAAACTCAGCAAGATCCAATACGAGTTGCAGTAATTAGCGGTTTCTAAAATCCTTCATTTGTAGAGGAATGATTCTGCAATACTTACAATCCTTCATGAAGAAGATTCAGTGCTATGTCTTCCTTTTTACGCATCAGTTTCGCATCGGCTTTGCTTTTGTCTTTGTAACCGCAGAGGTGCAAAATGCCGTGGATCATCACCCGGTGTAGTTCCTCTTCGAATGCTACTTTGAATTTTTTGGCATTTTCCTCTACACGGTCCACGCTGATAAAGATATCGCTGCTGATGCGATTGCCCTCGGTATAGTCAAAAGTGATGATGTCCGTATAAGTATTGTGGTTAAGGTGTTGCAGGTTTATGTCAAGCAGCTCGTCGTCGGTACAAAAAATGTAGTTGATATCGCCCAGGCGGTGCTGTTCCTTTTCGGTAACGGCTTTGATCCAGGCCTTTAACCTGGCTTTTTCTTTGAGCTTAAATGAAATGGTTTGATTTTGAAAGCTGATCATTTAATAAACAACTAAAATAAGTGTATCTGGAACCGTATTGCAGATGCCCGCTTCCACAGACACGGAGCGGGTAGCCGCATAGCTCACGTTATTGATCTTATACCACGCAGTAACAGTAT
>DAIUED010000059.1:0-13495 GCA_036845295.1 Bacteroidota bacterium | reverse complement strand
TTTAAAAGCCTGGGAAATGCTGCCACAAAAGCCAGATGTTCTCATTACCGATGGGCATGGCATTGCTCACCCGCGACGACTGGGCATTGCAGCGCACTTTGGCGCTCTCAGCGGACAAACAACAATGGGCTGTGCGAAAAAGATCCTGTTCGGCAGGTATCACGAACCAGACACCGATGCAGGTTCGGCGAGTGAGATCAGGGATAAAGCAGAGGTAATTGGCTGGGCTTTTCGAAGCAAAAAAAATGTGGCACCAGTTTATATTTCGCCGGGGCACGGCATGGGTCTGCAAAACAGCCTTGATATCATGCGCCGTTGCGTAGGCAAATACCGTATTCCGGAGCCTACACGCCTGGCACACACCTACGTCAATAAATTCCGTAAAGGAGAACTTTCTCCAGGCTTTCATGTTTTATGACCAAGCACACACCATGACAGAGAAAACACCGAACCGGATCAACAAAGACCTCATTCTTCGCGAAAAGCTGGCCTTACAGCGCACTGTGCTGGCCAATCAAACGACTTTGCTATCGTTTTTACGGACCGCCATGTATTTCCTGATTGCTGGTCTCAGTGTGAAAAACCTGCTAAAAGTCAATAACAGTTTGCCGTTTGAAGTGCTGTTTTATGTAATCGCCGGATTTATCCTGGTGTTCGGCACTATCAATTACGTGCGCCAAAAAAAGAAGATCAACGATAGCAAGCGCCACATTGGCAGCTACCAGGACGATTATTTAAAGGAATAAGCAGAGACCGGTTCTCGTGCCCATGCGCTATGCTTACTGAGCCGTATTCAGCTTGCTTTTCTTATAGCCATATAAGAAATAGATCACCAGACCTATAACCAGCCAAATGGTAAAGCCGATCCAGTTTTTCAGATCGATCTGCGCCATCATATACAGGCAGCTGATGAGGCCTAACACCGGAATAAGCGAATGTTTTTTACGAAAACACTGCACGGCCAGGTAAACGGAGATCACGGCAAAAAGCCACATCGGAATGTTATGCGCCAGAACCATGCCGTCGAACAGGCCATCGGAATTACGTGAGCTTACAAACGCCACCATGGCATCGTGGTTATAGATGTAGCCCAGCGCAACAGCCAATACCAGCAACGCTGGTGCAATAAACTGAGAGTTGATGTAAGGCGTTCTGAATTTTCGTTCCACTTTATGTTCCAGTGAATCGAGCCTGAGTACGCCTGCACATACCAGCACAAAGGCAAACAAGGTCCCAATGCTGCAAAGGTCTGTAACGGTTGACATGTTCAAGAACAAGGCACCTCCGCCAACGATGAGACCTGTGACAACTGTGGAAAAAGAAGGCGTGTTGAATTTAGGGTGTATTTTGGCAAAACGTGCCGGTAACAAGCCGTCACGGCTCATGCTCATCCAGATACGCGGCTGCCCCAACTGGAACACGAGCAACACGCTCGCCATCGCCACAACGGCACTTACCGCAATAATTCCTGACAACCATTTCAGGTTGAGCTTTTCAAACACAAATGCCAGGGGATCGTTTACCGCCAGGTCTTTGTAGTTCACCATGCCGGTTAAAACGAGTGCGATCAGTACATACAGTATCGTACAAATGATAATGGCCCACATCATCCCTTTAGGCAGATCGCGCTGCGGATTGGTACATTCTTCGGCGGTTGTGCTAATGGCATCGAAACCGATGTAAGCGAAGAATACAGCCGACACGCCTTTAAGAATGCCGCTAATGCCATTGGGCGCAAACGGATCCCAGTTGTTGGTATCAACATAAAAAACACCAACGGCAATCACCAGCAACACTACCGCCAGCTTAATAACAACCATGGCGTTTCCGGCATTTTTGGATTCTTTTATTCCGCGGTACACAAGCCAGGTTATCAAGAAAATAATGAGTAAGGCCGGAAGGTCTGCTATCAGCCGGAAGCCGAAGATGCTTGGTGCACCCGTCCAGGCCTCGTATGCCTCACGCAAATTCTCGCTAAGATTGTCGAGATGTTCGCCGCTTGCCAGCGCCATGGAAGCATCGGCAAATCCGTTGGAGGCCGACAGGTAATCGATAGTGGTCCAGGCAGGCAGATGAATACCCATGCTTCCCAAAAGCCCCGTAAAATAGCCGCTCCAGCCGATGGCAACGGTAATGTTGCCGATAGCATATTCCATGATTAATGCCCAGCCAATGATCCAGGCAAACAGTTCGCCAAAAGCAACGTAACTATACGTATAGGCACTACCCGACACCGGCAAGATGCTGGCAAACTCGGCGTATGCAAAAGCAGCAAAGCCGCAGGCAATGGCCGTAAATACGAAAAGGAAGATCACTCCCGGGCCGCCGTCGGCACTTGCCTGCCCGATCGTTGTAAAAATACCTGCACCAATAATGGCAGCAATGCCAAGTGCCGTGAGATCCTTCACGCCAAGATGCCTGGCGAGGCTTCCATGCACCTGCTCTGACTCTGCGCGGGCGAGGATATCGGAAATTGATTTTTTACGAAAAAGGTTATATGCCATATAGAATTATTTCGAGACGATACAATTGTTTGTCAAAATGAAACTAAATATACTCATTCTGCCCGTGATAAAAACGGCCATCCGCAAATTTCCGGTAGCCAGGCAAGCCCAGACTAAAAAAGTAAACGTAACAATGGAATGCGCTTCCATTTTTGCTCGTCGAGGTAAAGGAGCGGCATCATGAGAAGAAAGGGGATGAAGGGTACTTTATAACGGACGATGGCGCCTGCCACCGTGGTAGTTATACCGATAAGGCTGTAGGAAAGAAGCAGCACCGAAACGCAGAGGCAAAGCAAATTGATATCTACCTGGCTCGTTTTCCGGTAATAAAAGGCCAGGGCAAAGAAAAGCAATACCAACAGGTTTTCTACTGAGGCCAGCATTTCGGCAGCCGAATGGCTATCGACAAAGAAAGGCCGGCAAAGCACATTGAACAACGAAACCGGCAGCAAGCGGGCAAACGACGGGAATGAATATTCAAGGCGTTCCATTTGGATACCGGAACCCGCGGGCTTGTTGATCGTTAGAAATTTATAAAGACTTGTATCGCGGTTATCGGAAACAAAAACCGTGTCGCGAAGGTGATCCAGATCCCAGTACATCAGCGAGGTGTGTGGCTTGATCCGGCAAATATAGTTTACTGAATCGACTACTTGGTACTGCGCAGCATCTTTGTATTCAAGACGCAGGTAGTTTTGGTTGTTCACAAAAAAAATACCGCCGCGGCTCAGGCTGATGAAATCGTTTTGACGTACCACAATCGTGTTCAATACATCTTTATGAAACACATATTTAAGTGCTATCACAGCACCGCCGTAGATCGCCAACAGCGAAACGCTGTAAAATAACACAAGCCTTCTCACCGCCAGTCGCTTTGCCAACGCGAACGCCATCAGCGGGAACATCACCAGCACCAGGATATAAGGCTTTAACACTAAAAACAACAGGAAACAAGTGGCGAGGAGCACCATGTAAACAGGCTTCCTGTTCGCCGCTACAAACAACTGCATGAAACTGTAACTAAAACCGCCCAACAATGCCAACGCCAGAGGCTCTTTGAGAATCCCCGAACTCCAGAACAAGATAGACGGCGTGAGAAATACGATGATCGCCAACAGTTTTTCCTTGCCGTTGAAATAGGGCCTGAAGGCCTTGAAAAAAGCCAGTTGACCGGCAAATGATACGGCCAGAACAGCCATGGCGTGAACAGCATACGAGCCACCGGAAACCAATCTTACCAGCGCATGAAAGCGTGTTGATGTACGGTTGTCGTTGAGAAAAAACTCGCTCATGGAGTCTGAATTTCCCCAGTCGTAGATGCGGCTAAAATAAGGCTGATACAATGGGTCGGAAACCTGATCGCTGTGCAGGCCAAAGACCATGCGCCAATAGTCGGCCATGTGGCCATGAAAGGCTTCGTGAATAATTTCGGCACCGGCGAGGGTATCGCCACTATCGCCCCGGGCGCCTCCCGGACTGTGGATAAAATAAAACCAATAATATACCAGGCATGCCACTGCTTTGATCAATAGCACCAGGGGCAGGAATGTCCGCGGAAGCGAAGCATCGTTCAACAGGCGAAAACGCCAAACCAGCCATAATAGCAACAGAAAATATAAAATTGCCTGAATCAATATGTCTCGAAAAATTTGATAGACATATAGCGAGCCGGTTCAGGAAGTGGCTTGAAGCCAAACTGCGTATATAAACCATGCGCATCGAGCGTAGCCAGAACCATGCTTCGCAAGCCTTTCAGCGCATCGTAGTCCATGATATAGCGCATGAGCTGTTTGGAAATGCCCCGACCCCGGTACGCAGGATCCACAAACACATCGGCCAGGTAGGCAAACGTGGCCTGGTCGGTGATCACGCGGGCAAACCCAATCTGCCTGTTACCATCGTACACCCCAAAGCAAATGCTGCCGTTGATGGCACGTTGCACCGTTTGGCGCGGGATATTTTTTGCCCAGTAGCTGTCGTTGGCCAGGTATGCGTGAATATAATCCAGGTTCAACAGCGCCTTATCAGTAGAAATGTGTATGCCATTCATAAAAATTGCAGCTCGTTATTAAAAAGTAATCCTATGTTATCAACGCAAGACCTGGGCGATGTATATACTACTCTATTTCACTGGTTATTTACCACCACCAGGCGCTTATTCTTCGCATCGAAGGCAAAGCGCGTAATTTTGTTGATGCCGGTTCCCGCAAGGGAAAAGAGCGTTTCCCACTGTCCGTTGCTTTCGTTGAACCGGAGCAGATCGGCATTCTCCGATTTGACGAGGCCAAACTCCGCGTTCCATAAAAAGTCTTCGTTAGCCGATGCATAAGTCGCATAAACGACACTCTGGCGGGTAGCTGGTTTATAGAGCCTGAACTCGATCGACGCACCTCTTTTAACCGCATAGATAAATACTGAACGCCCCTCAACTTTTCGAAAGGCACGCGACGGATGATCGCAGATCCAGGCATCTTTACCACTTTTAAGATCCAGGGCATGCAACGAATGTGGTTCCGTGAGCTTGTAGTACAGCAATGTGTCTGCGTTATACCAGGCATGATAGCCAACAGAATCGGTAACATCGCTGGCAAAGCGCATAAAGGATCCGTCGAAACTCATGTTCCAGATCCGCTGTGCAGAATCGGCCTCCACTACAACCGCTGAAAAACCCGATTCATCGGGCAGAATTGTCGGAGAATACTCACTAACTTTTGATTTGGTGAGGTTTGTTTGCAGCTTTGATTTGATATCGTAGCGGTACACATCGGCCTGTCCATCCGAACGGATGCTCACATAAAGAATGGATTTGCCGTCGCCGGTAAAAACCGGCTGGTTATCGTAGCCCGGGCGGTTGGTGATGTTGAGCGGATCAACTACCTGGTAATGGTTGTCTTTTTTGCTGATGTTGAACAACCACACGTCGCTTTCGGGCAGCTGAGCACAAAGCGTGTCCGCAGAGAACAAGCCCAGCATAGGAAGTAACGTTCTGAGCGTCGGATAAGCTCTGTCAGACAACCACTGTTTCATTGAAGTACTTTTTAAAGGTGAGCTGAAGTAATCGATACACTATATACCCGAAGAAAAGCCCGGCCAGGAAGCCAACCAGGATGTCGGACGGGTAGTGAACGCCAAGGTAAATACGCGAATAAGCCGTAATACCGGCCCAGAGAAAGAACTGGCTCCTGAACCAGAAGGAATGGCCTGAAAACAACAGGAACAGCAAGGTGGCGATCCCAAAACAGTTAGCCGAATGCCCGGAAAAAAAACCGTATTGCCCGCCACGGTATTCGTGAAGGATATGTACTTTATCCATGATCTCAAGGTTGTGACTGGGTCGGTAGCGCTTCACGCTGTGTTTCACCTGGTTCGACGACTGATCAGTAAGACCAACCAGCAAACCCATAAACGCCGCCATGAGCAAGGTTTTCTTCCATGAATATCGGCGCAAAACCAGGTAAAGCCACCAGCCAAATAATGGAAAGAACACCCAGACCCTGGAAATGTTATACATCAGCTCATCGGTAAGCGGCGAATGCAGGTTGTTCAGGTAGAGCAACAACTCTCTGTCGAGGAGCTTCAGCGTTTCAAACATAGCCTAAAAATAGAAAAAGAAACGCTCACCGCAAAGCGGGCAAAATCCTGGAGAAATTGCAAACAGGTTTTTGGATGCAGGTAATGGCAGGGAAGCCGAATGCAGCAAGGCAGTTTTAAACACTTTTCAACAAATTTTATATATCCCGGGCGAAGCGCTATCTTTGTCTATTACTAGATTTTATGAGCCATTTAAAGAAAATAAACAGCGCCTTGGTATCTGTTTTTTACAAAGATAACCTCGAACCTGTCATCAACAAACTGAACGAACTCGGTGTAACCATCTACAGTACAGGTGGCACCCAAACCTTTATCGAAAACCTTGGCGCACCGGTGAAAGCGGTTGAAAGCCTTACGGCTTTCCCTGAAATATTGGGTGGACGGGTAAAGACATTGCACCCGAAAATTTTTGGAGGCATTCTTGGCCGCCGGGAGCTTGATAGCGACGTGGCCCAAATGGAACAACACGAGATCCCAACCATCGACCTGGTGATTGTGGATCTATACCCTTTTGAAGAAACGCTTGCCAGCGGCGCTTCGGAGGAAGACATCATCGAAAAAATAGACATTGGCGGCATTTCCCTCATCCGGGCCGCAGCAAAAAATTACAACGACGTGGTGATCGTATCATCACGGAACGACTACGCGCCGCTGCTTGACTTGTTGAATTCTAAAAACGGTTTTTCGGATCTTGCCGATCGCAAAACCTTTGCAGCCAAAGCTTTTGCAATGAGCAGTCATTACGATTCTGCCATCTTCAATTATTTCAACGCCAGCGAGTCGTTACCTGTACTGAAACACAGCATTCACAACGGAACCACTCTGCGCTACGGCGAGAATCCGCACCAGAAAGGCGTTTTTTACGGCGACCTGGAAGCGATGTTCACCAAACTCAATGGCAAGGAGCTGTCGTACAACAACCTGCTCGACGTGGATGCAGCGGTGAACCTGATGGCGGACTTTACGGAAGAGCCTACCTTCGCGATTCTGAAACATAACAATGCCTGCGGCGTGGCATCGCGACCAACAGTGGCCGAAGCCTACCGTGATGCCTTAGCCGGCGACCCAACCTCTGCTTTCGGTGGCATTCTCATCAGCAACCGGGAAATCGACTTCGAAGCAGCAGAAGAGATCAACAAACTGTTTTGCGAAGTGGTGATCGCCCCCTCCTATTCTGATAATGCACTGGCGATCCTGAAATCTAAAAACAACCGCATTATCCTCGTTCAGAAACAGGTGCCGCTTCCTAAAAAACAGATCCGCACCCTGCTCAACGGCATTATAGAACAGGACAAAGACAGCGTAACTGAAACGGAAGGCAATTTGCAGACCGTTACTAACGTTTCGCCAACTGCCTCCCAGGTAAAAGACTTGTTGTTTGCCAATAAACTGGTAAAACATACCAAATCGAATACGATCGTGATCGCAAAAAACGGTCAGCTCATTGCAAGTGGCACCGGTCAAACGTCGCGCGTGGATGCATTAAGGCAGGCTATTGCCAAAGCGCAGAGCTTCGGTTTCGACCTGAAAGGCTGCGTGATGGCCAGCGATGCATTTTTTCCATTTGCTGATTGTGTAGAGATTGCTCATGGCGTAGGGATCGATACAGTAATTCAACCGGGCGGCTCTATCAAAGACAAAGACAGTATCGAGTACTGCAATGCTAAAGGCATGAGCATGGTATTTACGGGGACACGTCACTTCAAACATTAGGTCAACCATTTTTCAATTCAACTAATTCTAAGACTATTATATGGCTTTATTCGATTTTTTAACCCAGGACATCGCAATCGACTTAGGTACCGCAAACACCATCATCATTCATGATGAAAAAGTAGTGGTTGACCAACCGAGTATTGTGGCCGTGGATCGCACCAGTGGCAAGGTGATTGCTGTTGGCAAGCAGGCTCAGATGATGCACGGAAAAACGCACGAAAACATCAAAACCATTCGCCCACTGCGCGACGGTGTGATCGCTGATTTCCAGGCAGCGGAGGAAATGATCAAAGGAATGATCAAAATGATCAATCCGGGCAATCGCTTGTTCAAACCTTCGCTTCGCATGGTAGTTTGTATTCCGAGTGGTATCACAGAGGTGGAGAAACGTGCGGTACGCGATAGTTGTGAACACGCCGGCGCCAAAGAAGTGTACATGATCCATGAACCGATGGCAGCCGCTATCGGGATGGGCATCGATGTGGAAGAGCCGATGGGTAACATGATCATTGATATCGGCGGTGGTACCTCCGAGATTGCGGTTATGGCACTGGGAGGCATCGTATGCGACAAATCGACACGCATCGCCGGCGATGATTTCAACGCCAACATCGAAGAATACATGCGTCGCCAGCACAACATCCTTATTGGCGAACGAAGTGCCGAGCAGGTTAAGATCGAAGTAGGCGCCGCCATGACCGAGATCGAGAATCCTCCGGCCGATTATGCCGTACAGGGACGCGATTTGATGAGTGGCATCCCGAAAGAGGTTTTTGTGAGCTATGTGGAAATTGCCCATTGCCTCGACAAGTCGATCTCCAAAATTGAAGAAGCGATCCTGAATGCACTGGAAATGACCCCACCTGAATTGGCGGCGGATATTTACCGCACAGGCATTTACATGGCCGGTGGCGGATCGCTGCTGCGCGGCCTCGACAAACGGATATCGCTGAAGACGAAACTACCTGTGCATGTTTGCGAAGACCCGCTGCGCGCCGTGGCACGTGGTACTGGCATCGCACTTAAAAATGTTCAAAAATTCCCATTCCTCATCAAATAGTTTTTTTTCAACTTCTTATTCTTAAAGAAGGCCCTTGCCTGAAAGCTGCACAGGCAGCCTCGATCACGCCGCAAACGTTTTGTGAGTCAACATGAAAAACCTTTTAAATTTCGTCTATAGGAACAATTTCTTTTTCATGTTCCTCCTGCTGGAATTTGTTTGCGTGTTTATCCTTATCCGCAACAACGGCTACCAGGGATCGAGCCTGTTAAATTCCGCAAATGCTGTTAGTGCCAACATTTATGCGGTACAAGCCAACACAAAGGAATACCTTTTGCTGAAAGACGAGAACGAACGACTCGCTGAACAGAACAACTATCTTCTCAACCGCCTGAAAATGGGTTATGCAGCGCTGCCATTAAAAGTGTACACGCGCCATGATACACTTTACCGCCAGGATTACGAGTTCATGAGTGGCAAGGTAATCAACAGCAGTATCACCAAACGGAATAACTACCTTACATTGAATGTAGGGGCCAACCAGGGCATCACGCGTGACATGGCTGTTATTTCCAGCAACGGCATTGTTGGGATCGTTAAAGATGTATCTCCCAATTTTTCTTCGGTAATGTCTATCCTGCACAAAGACGTGAGGGTTTACTGCCAGCTGAAAAAGGATGGCGTGTACGGCCCGCTGATATGGGACGGCAGCGATTACCGCCATTCGAACCTTATCAATATTCCAACGTATTCCCGAATACAGAAAGGCGATACTGTTATTACAAGCCCACTTTCCGGAATCTTTCCGGAAGGCCTTTTGGTAGGATTTGTGGAGAGTTTTGAGCGCCGCCAGAACGAATCGTTTTATACCGTCAAAGTGAGGCTCAGCACTGATTTCAAAAAAGTAAATCACATTTCCGTGATCCGCTATAATAAAAAAGCCGAAAGAGACAGTCTTGAATTAAAATCACAGGTACAAAGTGATAAATGAGGTCATAAGAAATAGCATTCGTTTTTTGCTGCTGGTACTGCTGCAGGTACTCATCGTGCAGAATATTCACCTGGGCGCCTACGTGATCCTGTTTCCTTATATCCTATTTATTCTCCTGCTGCCTTTTGAAACACCAAGGCTGTTAGTAATGCTTATTGCCTTTTTCACCGGCCTGATCATTGATATGTTCTACGATACAGCCGGCATTCATGCTGCCGTTTGTACACTGATAGGCTATAGCCGCTATTATATACTCAAAGTGCTTGCACCACGCGAGGGTTATGACCCCGGGCTATCGCCCACCATTCAGGCCATGGGCGCTGTTTGGTTTGCCACCTATGCGGCGTCGATCATTTTTATCCATCATTTGTTTTTCTTTTACCTCGAGATATTCCGTTTCAGCGAATTTTTCACCACTCTGCTACGTGTTTTCCTGAGTACGATCGGTACTTTTGTATTCGTCTATGTGATCCAGTTCTTGTTTTACAGAACGATTAAAAAATAGTCATGAACGCCAATTCGCATTTAGCCGACAGAAAATACATCATCAGTGGCTTTTTTATTTTAATAGCCCTGATTTACATTGCCCGCCTTTTCTACATCCAGATCATCGACGAGCAGTATAAGCTCGATGCCCGCAATAACGCTCTCAAAAACCGGACGGAATACCCTACCCGCGGCTATATCTTCGATCGCAACGGCAAACTTCTGGTTTCAAACGAACTATCGTATGACCTGTTGGTAACACCTAAGCAAGTAAAAGGCTGCGACACCATGGCGCTTTGCGAGATTCTGGATATTACGAAAGAAAATTTCCTGAAACGCATCCGCAAAGCAAGCCAGGCACCTAATTCACCACGTAAAGAAAGCATCTTCGAAAAACAGCTATCGATCAAAGTGTATGCTGCGCTCCAGGAAAAACTCTACCGTTTCAAAGGTTTCGACCTGCAGGCACGTACGGTGAGGAAATACCCGCGACCGATTGCAGCCCACCTGCTCGGGTACATGGGTGAGGTGAGCAAAGAAAAAGCGGCTAAAGATCCGTATTACCGCGAGGGCGACTATATTGGCCAAACAGGCATTGAGCGTTCTTATGAGGAAGCGCTGCGAGGGCGCAAAGGTACACAAATTGTGATGGTAGATGTGCACAATAAAACCAAAGGCCGTTACATGGATGGTTTGTACGACACGCTGGCCGTTCCGGGCAAACCGCTCTATTGCAGCATTGATATGGATTTACAGGAGTATGGCGAAAAGCTGCTGAAAGGTAAGAAAGGCGCCATTGTAGCCATCGAACCCGCTACCGGCGAAATCCTCTGCCTGGTATCAAATCCGGGTTACGACCCCAACCTGCTGGTGGGTGGTAAAGACCGCTCAAAAAACTTTACCAAATTGTATTATGATTCTCTCAATCAGCCGCTGCTGAACAGAGCTTTGCAAGGACTCTATCCTCCCGGCTCCACGTTCAAACTCATCGATGCACTGATTGCGCAAAACGACGGACTTATTACCCGTTCAACGGTTTACCCTTGCCACGGCGGCTATCCGCCTATGGGCGGCCGGCCTAAATGCCACTCTCACCCATCTACCGACCTGCCGGGCTCTATTGCCACTTCCTGCAATTCCTATTACAGTTACGTGTTCCGCGAAATCACCGATCAGAAAAAATACCCAAAATTTGAAGACGGTTACACACACTGGAAAGAATGCGTGAACTCTTTTGGCCCAGGCACAAAATTGGGTACCGACCTGCCTTATGATAAGCCCGGTAACGTGCCGTCCATCAAATACTACGACAAGGTTTTCGGAAAAAATCACTGGCGATCGAACACGGTAGTATCGTTGGGCATCGGCCAGGCCGAATTGCTCCTTGTTCCCTTGCAAATGGCCAATGTCGTGACCATTGTTGCCAACCGTGGTTATTACTACACGCCCCATTGCGTGAAAGGCGTTGGTATTGAAAAAAGTCTCGACCCAAGATTCAAAGAGAAACACTATCCTGTGGTGCAGGATCAAACGGCTTACCTCAATGTGATAGACGGGATGCAGAAGTGTTTTGATGCCGGTACGGCCACAGCTTCAAAAATACCCGGCATTGTGGCATGCGGTAAAACGGGAACAGCAGAAAATCCGCATGGTAAAGATCACGCTGTATTCCTTGCTTTTGCCCCACGCGAAAATCCTAAAATTGCCATGGTGTGCTTTATCGAAAATGCCGGTTTTGGTGGCACCTGGTCGGCGCCCATCGTGAGCTTGATGATCGAGAAATACCTTACCGGCAAAGTTACACGCCCTGAAATGGAAAAACGGATGATGGAAGCCGACCTGATCAATAATGTGAACCTGCTTGGAAAACCATCGGCTCCCAAAAAGAAAAAACCGTGAGGAAAGACGAACATAGCTTGTTTTACGGGATCGATAAACTCACGATCTTCATCTACCTGCTACTTATTTTTATGGGCTGGATGAATATTTATGCTGCTGTGTACAACGAAGATCACCAGAGCATTTTTGATACCACACAAAAATATGGCAAACAGCTTATCTGGATTTCAAGCGCTATTTTCATTGCGGTATTGATACTGATCATCGACGCCGGCTTTTATACGGTGTTTGCCTATTTCTTTTATGCCTTTATTCTCCTGGCTTGTATTGCCGTCCCTTATCTGGGACGCGAAGTGAAAGGAAGCCGTTCCTGGTTTCGATTCGGTGATTTCGGCATTCAACCGGCAGAGTTCATGAAATTTGCCACCAACCTGGCCCTGGCCAAATTCCTCAGTAACGTCAACATCGAAGTGGAAAACACCTCCCGGCGCAACCGTCTGAGCGATTTGATCCGCAATTACAAAAACACACTTATTGCCGTTGCCATTCTTGGCGCTCCATTACTCGTCATTAAATTGCTACAAGACGAGACGGGCCTGGCCATTGTGTTTGTGGCTTTTGTGGTTGTATTGTACCGCGAGGGACTTTCTATTAACTTCCTCATCGTTGGTTTACTCTCGGTTATTCTCTTTGTGCTGGCGCTGGTGATCGTAGCCTGGAAACTCATTATCTTCCTGGCTATTGTGGGCGTGATCACCTACCTTTTCATGCGGAAAACCTGGCAAAAACTACTGCTGGTAATTCTGGTGTTCCTGGGAGCCAGTGGTGTGGTGGTAGGCACACGCTATGTTTACGAACACCTGGAACCTCACCAGAAAACGCGGATCGATGTGTTGCTTGGCCGTGGAACGGTTGATTTAAAAAAAGAGGGTTATAACGTCAACCAGGCGAAAATTGCCATCGGTTCAGGTGGCTTTGCGGGCAAAGGCTATCTGCAGGGAACGCAAACCAAATACGATTTTGTGCCAGAGCAGGACACCGATTTTATTTTCTGTACCGTGGGCGAAGAATGGGGTTTCCTGGGAACGAGTACCGTCATTATACTTGAACTACTACTCATCATCCGCATTATCTTCATGGCCGAGCGCCAACGGTCGGCCTTTAGCCGCATCTATGGTTATGGCGTTGCCTCCGTGTTGTTTTTCCATGTGGCCATCAACATCGGCATGACAATAGGCCTGATGCCCGTGATCGGGATTCCTCTGCCTTTTTTTAGCTATGGCGGGTCGTCCTTATGGTCATTCACCATCCTGTTGTTCATTTTCATTAAACTGGATGCAAGGCGCATGGTGATCTTGCGATAGGAAA